>SKPV01000278.1 GCA_007119345.1 Halovivax sp. | reverse complement strand
AGGCGTTCGAACCGGCCGTCCCACCGAATCCCGGCACGGAGTTTCGCTCGGCGACCGACATCCGAGCGGATCTCGCGGTCGCACCTCGCCACGGAATCTCGCCTGGCTACCGGAATCCGAGCGGACGTCGCGGTCGTACCACCCGCGGAGCCTCGCTCGGCGGTCCCGGAGGTCGCCGCCCCCGCCGCGACGATACGCCCAATAGCCCCACCATCCTATCCGACGGCATGATCAGCAACCTCGCGCAGGGAACGACCGCGTTCACGAGCAACGCGTTCCTCGTCGGCGGCGAACGGACCGTACTCGTCGACACCGGCGCCAATTTCGACGTCGTCTCCGGCCTTCGCGACCGGGTCGACCGGCTGGACGCGGTCGTCCTCACGCACACGCACCCCGACCACGTCGGGAACCTGCCCGCCGTGACCGACGCGTTCGACGTCGACGTCTGGGGCTACGACCGCTCGTTCGACGGTGTCGATCGGTCGATCGCCGACGAAGAGCGGGTCCGCCTCGGCGACCACGAGTACGTCGCCCTCCACACGCCGGGTCACAAGGACGATCACCTCTGCTTCTACGCGGACGAACCCGAGATTCTCTTCGCCGGCGATCTCGTCTTCCAGAACGGGGGCTTCGGACGAACGGACCTCCCGGAGGGCGATCGCGAGACGCTCGTCCGGAGCATCGACCGGGTCCTGGATCGAATCGAGCCGTCGCTCTCGGCGCTACACGTCGGCCACGGACCCAGCGTGACGAACGAGCCCTACGATCACGTCGAACTCGCCGGGCGGATGGCCCGACAGTTCTGAGGGGATCGCCCGCGAGACGAGGACGGTCAGGACTCGCGGCCGTAGTAGCCCGGTTCGTCCTCCGACCGGGGCTCCGCGACGACCAGATAGTCGGCGTTGTTCATGATCCAGGGGATCGCCCAGTCGAGCAGGATGTCCTCGGTCTCGCGATCGAGTTCGGCCTCCGGCTCCAGCCCTTGCAGGAGGCGCGCGATCTCGTAGACCGTGTACATGCGATCGGCCTCGAGCAGTTCCTCCGGCGTGTAGAAGTCACAGGGGTGAAGCTGGTCGAACTCGGATTTCGGAATCGGCATGGCGGACAGTACGGTCCCCGGGCCTTACTATCCCACCGATCCCGCGACGGAGGCGACTCCGCGGACCGGTCTCGGTACTGTAGACCGATCCGACCGGACCGAACGATACTGTAGACCGATCCGACCGGACCGGATTTCACACCAGCGCGTTCGCGAGCGCCTCGATCGGGTGCAGCGGTCGACCCTCGGCCAGCAGGTCGCCGACCTGCGTTCGACAGGACGCGCCGGGCGCGACGGTGACCGCCCCGTCGCTCGCCTCGATCTCGTCGCGGAGTAACCGCCCGATCGCCAGCGAGAGTTCGTGGTGTTCGGCCTCGTACCCGAAGCTTCCCGCCATCCCGCAACAGCCCGAATCGAGCGGGTCGACGGCGTAGCCCGCACGGCGAAGGACGCCGACGGCGTGGTGGTCGGCGCCGCGAGCTTTCTCGTGGCAGTGACCGTGGTAGGTCAGGCGCACGTCGGGCGGATCGACGACGAGTCCGTCGTCGAGGCGGTGTCGGTCGAGGTACTCGCAGACGCCGAAGGCCGCCCGGGCGAGCTCGCCTTCCCCCGGGTGGGACGGCAGCGAGGCGTACTCGTCGACGACCATCGACGCGTCCGAGGGTTCGAGGAAGAGGACGGACCGGCCGGCGTCGAGATCCGCGGCGAGTTCGTCGAGGAGTGCGCGCTTGCGCTCCGTCGCACGGTCGAGCATCCCCTGGGAGTATGCGGCCCGGCCGGTCGGTCCCAGGTCCGGAACGCGGACGGCGAGGCCCGCCGCTTCCAGCACGTCGATCGCCGCCTCGCCCACGTCCGGATGGCAGTAGTTCGTGAACGTGTCGGGATAGAGGACGACCCGGTCGACCGGCGTCGCGGAACGAACCCGCGGCTCCCGCCCGGACGTCCGGTCCACCAGCGACTCGCCCGCGAACGGGGGGAGCGTCCGATTTCGAGCGATCCACACCGTCCGCTCGAGCAGCGACCTCGCCCCGGGCAGCGCCGTCGCTCGGTTCGCCGCGGGCGCGGTCGCGCTCCCCAGCGCCGCGAGACGATCGACGTTCGCGAACAGTCGCTCCCGAAGCGAGACGCCCGCTCGGTCGTGGTACTGGTGTTTCACCTCGGCCTTGAGCTTCGCGAGGTCGACGCCGGTGGGACAGTCGCTCTGGCACCCCTTGCAGCCGATACAGAGATCGAGCACCTCGCGCTGGAACCGATCGGCGTACAGCTCGTCGGGCTCGAGGTCGCCGGCGATCGCCGCCCGCAACAGGTTGGCCCGGCCGCGGGTCGTCGCGACCTCTTCAGCGGTAGCGCGGTAAGTCGGGCACATGACGTCGCTCCCCCGCTGCCGACAGGTCCCACAGCCGTTACAGAGTTCGACGAGGTGCGAGAAACCCCCGTCCGGCTCGAAATCCAGCGTCGTGCGCGGCTCGAGCGAGTAGTAATCGGGACCGTACCGGAGGTCCGCTCGCATGTCCGCCCCCGGGATCGAGCGGCCGTCCTGGTCCGAGCCGTCGGCCTCGCGATAGACGACCTTCCCGGGGTTCATCCGCCAGTCGGGGTCGAACGCCGTCTTGAGTTCCCGGAACGCGTCCCACAGTCGCGGGCCGTAGAGTTTGGGATTGAACTCGGTCCGGGCCAGGCCGTCGCCGTGCTCGCCCGAGAACGCCCCGCCGTGTTCGAGCACGAGGTCCGTGACGTCCTCCGCGATCGAGCGCATCGTTTCGACGCCGTCCGCTCTCTTGAGGTTCAGGATCGGCCTGATGTGCAGCGTCCCGACGCCCGCGTGGGCGAAGTAGGCGGCCTCCGTCCCGTGGGCCTCGAGGATCTCGCGGAACCCGGCGACGTAGTCGGCGAGTTCCTCGGGGGGCACCGACGCGTCCTCGACGAACGGGTACGGCTTCGGGTCGCCCTCCAGACCCATCAACAGCGGGATGGCCGCCTTGCGGAGCTTCCAGAGTCGTTCCTGGTCCGCGTCCGCGAACGCCGCGACGGCCTCGAAGGCGCGGCCGGATGCGACGAGTCGATCCCGCGCCGCCCCGACGGCCCCGGCGAGGTCGTCGTGAACCTCCGAGTCGAACTCGACCAGCAACGCCGCGGCGGTGCCGTCGGGGATGGCCGCCGCGTACTCGGCGTACTCGGGGGAGTCGGCCGCGAGTTCGAACACCGTCTCGTCCATCAGTTCGACGGCGCTCGCATCGCCGGCGAGGGCCTCCGGAACCGCGCCCATCGCGTCGAGGAGGTCGTCGTAGCAGGCGACGAGCAGGGCCGCCTCCTCCGGCCGGGTCACCAGCGTCAGCGTCGCCTCCGTGACGACGCCCAGCGTCCCCTCGGCGCCGACGAGGAGTTTGGAGAGGTTGATCACCCGGTCACCCGAGCCGTCGGTTCGGATCACCTTCTGGAGGTTGTAGCCGCTCACGCAGCGCTTCAGCGTCGGATAGCGCGCGTCGATCTCCTCGGCGTTGTCCTCGACAAGCGCCCGGACGGTCCGGTACAGCTCGGCTTCGCGATCGGCTTTCGAGACGATCCGCTCCCACTCCGGTCCGTCGAGGACGACGTCGCGGGTGCGGATCACCGACCCGTCGGCGAGGACGACCTCGCACTCCTCGACGTAGGCGTCGGTGATTCCGTACCTGACCGAGTGGGCGCCCGTCGAGTTGTTCCCGATGCCGCCGCCGATCGTCGCCCGGTTCGAAGAGGCCGGATCGGGCGCGAACTTGAGGCCGTGGGGGGCGAGCGCGTCGTCGAGGTCGTCCTGGACGACGCCGGGCTGGACCCGCGCCCGTCGCTCGTCGGGGTCGATCTCGAGGATCTCGTCTACGTGACGCGACAGGTCGAGGACGACGCAGCCGGGACCGACGGCCTGCCCGGCGAGGGACGATCCGGCTCCGCGCGGCAGAATCGGAACGTCGTGATCGGCGGCGACTCGCACGGCTGCACGGACGTCCGAGACGTCGCGGGGAAAGACGACGCCGGCGGGTTCGGCCCCGTAGATGCTCCCGTCCGTCGCGTACAGGACGCGACAGTACTCGTCGAAGCGGACGTCGCCGCGGCACGTCTGCGCGAGGTCCCTCGCCAGCGGACGATGCTCCGCGACCGCGTGCCCAGGGTCCTGGGCGTCCGGCGGTCCGGCCCCGGAACCGCCCGGTTCGTCGGCGGCCATGACTCACACCCATCGGCCAGGGTGAAAAGTCCACCCGCTCTTCGGTCGGGCGGTCCCGTCGATCGGGCGGTCCCGTCGATCGGGCGGTCCCGTCGGTCAGGCGGTCCCGTCGGTCGGACGGTTTCGTCGGTCGGACGGTTTCGTCGGTCGGCGGGCCGTCGGGCTGGACGGCGGACCGTGGGGCTGGACTGCGGACCGTGGGACTGGACGGCGGGAACGGTCGGTTCCCCTTCGGTCGTGAGCCGGCGTCCGTACCCGTTGCTGACCGTTCGACGCTCGAAAAATTCGGGTTCGGTGGGTCGCTATCCTACTCGAAGTGGTCGATGCACTTCTGGTACTCTTCGGCGACCGAGTCCCAGTTGACGACGTCGAAGAAGTTCTCGACGAAGTCGCCGCGATCGGGCCCGTAGTCGTGGTAGTAGGAGTGCTCCCAGACGTCGAGCGCCAGGATCGGGTGGGCGCCCCACAGCGCGTGCAGGTCGTGCTTGTCGACGACCAGGTTGCGCAGTTGCTTCGCGACCGGGTCGTAGACGAGCAGCGCCCAGCCGCCCGCGGCACCCGCGGCGGCCTGGAATTCGCCCTTCCAGGCCTCGTAAGAGCCGAAGTCCTGCTCGATCCGGTCGGCGAGCTCGCCCTCCGGTTCGCCGCCGCCGTTGGGCGACATGTTCTCCCAGAACAGCGTGTGCAGGTAGTGGCCACAGCCGTTGTGGGTGACGTTCTTCATCGCCCCGGGCGAGCCGCCGAAGTCGCCGGATTCGCGGTTCTCCGCCAACGTCTCTTCGGCCGAGTTGAGGCCGTTGACGTAGCCCTGATGGTGCGTGTCGTGATGCCAGGTGACGACCTGTTCGGAGATCGCCGGTTCGAGCGCGTCGTAGTCGTACGGAAGTGGTGGAAGTTCGTGATCGGTCATGGTGGACACCCTGAGTCGAGTTCGTTCGCTCGGCAGTTAACTATTGAGGAGTGAAACGATAACACGGCACAAAATGCCGCGTCCGCCGAGCGGTCGGCGGCGACTCACTCCTCCGTCCGAACACTCTACGGACGGCGTGTTAACGGTTTCTCCGGCGGCGACCCGTACGACCCCCGCGGGAGCCGTCTGCGGGCCCGAAAATCGGTTACCGTTCCTTGTAGCGGGCGTGTTCCAGCCACTCGTCCAGCGACGGTTGTCGCCGGTATCTGACCGTCTCGCTTCGCCCGTCGTACTCGAGCGCCCCGACCGCAACCAGTTTGGGCAGGTGGGCGTGCCGGAACGTCGTCGACAGCGACCGACGACGACCGAATTCGCCGTTTCCGTCGGACTCATCTACCCGATCGACCTCGAGCGCCAGCACGTGATCAACGACCTCCTCGACCGTCGCCACGCCGTCGGGACGGTCGCGCAAGTAGTACAGCGCGTACCGCCGCTCTCTGACCGAGAGTACCTCGAAGATCAGGTCGAGCGACGGCGCCTCCGCCGACGAAACTCTCGCGCTGGCGCCTTCCGGATCAGGCATCGACGTACCACCTATCGGATGTTACCATCACAAACCACCGATGAAGTCTTCAGGGGCTTCCGCATTAGTTGTTACGTCTCCTCCGGAGTCCTGCGGGCGGCATGCCGATCGGCTATCGGGGCCTGCGACCGGCTTGACAAGGGGGTCGACGGCGCTCGGACGGGCGATCGGTCGACGGCGCTCGGATGGACGGGTCGGCTGCCGTTCCGGGTCGGCGACGTTCGAACGGACGATCGGTCGACGGTCGGTGCCGTGCGAGTCGGCAGCCGGTCGCGGTCAGCGTCACGAGGAGCGCCTGTGGGCGGAACAGAACGAAAGTTGCACTCGCCGTGGGACGAACCGGCCCAAAACGGCTCCCCAGCGTACCGACGTCGAACGGTTACTCGTAGAGCCACCCGGCGTCGTGCTGGTCGTACTCGACCAGCTCGTCCTCGTCGAAGTGGATCGCGATTTCGCGCTCGTTCGCGCCCTCGTCCTCGTGGTCGGCGGCGTGAACGACGTTTCGACCCAGGTCGAGCGCGTAGTCGCCCCGAATCGTGCCCGGGGCGGCCTCGAGCGGGTCGGTCGCGCCGATCATCTGTCGAACCTGTCGCGTCGCGTCCTGACCCTCCCAGACCATCGGGACGACGGGACCGGACGTGATGAAGCCGACGAGATCGTCGTAGAACGGCTTGTCCTCGTGCTCTGCGTAGTGCTCTTCGGCGCGCTCGCGGGGCATGTTGACCACCTTGATCCCGACGAGCTTCAGACCGCGGGCTTCGAGTCGGGAGATGACCTCGCCGACCAGCCCGCGCGCGAAGGCGTCGGGTTTGACCATCACGAAGGTGCGCTCGTGCTCGCTCATGCTTGCTCCTCCGCGGCCTCGCCGTCGTCGGTCGCGGCCTCCGCGTTCTCGTCGGCTTCGGCGTCGTCGGTCGCGGCCTCCGCGCCCTCATCGGCTTCGGCGGGCGTTTCGTCCTCGTCGGACGCCTCGACGTCGTCGGCCGGCGCGTCCTCCTCGTCGCCGGTGCCGTCGTCCGCGCCCGTCGACGCGGCCTCGTCACCGTCCGCCGACTCGGGTTCGGTCTCGGCGTCCTCGTGGACCTCGTCCTGCGGTTCGGTCTCCGCCTCGACGCGGTCCGTCGTGGCCGGTTCCTCGTCCGACGCCTCGTCGGCGACGTCCGTCTCGGCTTCCAGGTCCTCGTCCGGCTCGTCGGCGACCTGCTCCTCCGGGTCGGCCGCCTCCGCGGCGGGCGTCTCCGCCTGGGCCGGGCCCTTGCCGCGGCGACCCTCCTCGGTCCACTCGAGGTCGCGGGGCTCGCGGCCGAGGAAGTAGTTCTTCTCCGCCTTCGAGTCGACGAAGTGGAGCACGGTGCCGTCGTTGCGGACGTACATGATGCCCGTCCCGGGCTCGATCTCCTCGCCGGTGTAGTCGCAGGTGCGTTTCTCGACCATTATTGGCCTCCGATCGAATCGGCCTCGCGCGCGGTCTCGCGGAGCTGGAGGACGTCCCCCTCGCGGACCGGCCCGAGGCAGTTGCGCGTGATGATTCGACCCTGATTCTCGCCCTCCTTGATCCGGCACTTGACCTGCATGGCCTCGCCGTGCATGCCGGTCTTGCCGACGATCTCGATGACTTCTGCGGGCGTCGAGCCGCCCACTCCCTCTTCAGCGCTCATCTCGTCTCACCTCAGGCGAGGTCCTCGATCTTGCCGGCGATGTCCTCGACGTCGCCGGAGGCCTCCCCCGCGTCGACGACGGCCGCCGCCGCCGAGCCGACCTCGAGGCCGGCCGCGTGGCCGACGTCGTCCTGGGTCTCGACGAAGACGACGGGGATGCCCTTCTCGTCGGCGAGCTCCGGGATGTGCATGACGATTTCCTCGGGGCTCACGTCCTCGGCGACGTAGACGAGGTCGGCGTTACCGCGCTCGATCGCCTTGGTGGTTTCGTTCGTTCCTTTCTTTACGCGACCGGTGTCTCGAGCGACCTCGAGGGCCTCGAGGGCGTCCTCTTGGAGGTCGGCCGGGACGTCGATTGTGACGTAGACTGACATTGATCGTTCACCTCTCCCACGCGCGGGCTCGCGCTCCCCTGCCGTCCGGGACCCGAACGTCCCGTGCCGACCGCGACGGGTCGGCGGAGATCCTGTGCGGCTAGGAGCATCATCAACCCCGCGTAGGGTGTACTCACGACTTGCCCTGCCCCCCATAAAAGCGTGTCCAAACGGTCGCCGGGTGCGACGGGTACGCACATCCGGGTTTCGGACGGTTTTCGCGAACGGAACCGTTCGCCGTCTCGACGGGTCGGCGTGACGCTCGACGCCGGGCTGATCCGCCGTCCGGGCCGGAACACCGCCCCGGCGCCGAGTCCGAAACCGGCGAAACCGGCACCGAGACGGGCGAAATCGGAACCGAGACGGGCGAAACCGCATCAAGATCGGACGAGCAGCTTCGACAACGGCCGACCGCGTCCAGAACGGCTGACCGCGTTCAGAACGGGCGAAACGGCGTCCAGAACGGCCGATCGCGGGACCGCAAACGGAGGAACCGATGCCGGAGCGCAGGAGTTACCGCGATGCCGTTCGAACGGCCGACCATGGATCCGGTCGCGGTCGCCCAGACGCTCCGGGAAGAGGCGCGCGCGGTCGACGAACGGCGACTGCTGGTTCTCGCGGGCGATCGGGAGCGCGCGTACCCGATTCTCGAGGAGGTCCTCGACGCCCTGGACGCACCGATCACCGGAACGACGCTCGTCGGTCCCGAGGATCGATTGCGGTGCGAACGGGTCCCGCAGCCGAACGCCGATCGACTCCTCGGGACCACCCGGAAGGTCGTGATCCTCGACGCCCACGACGAGTTCCGGCCGAACGCGCTCGGGAGCATCGTCGGGACCGTCGACGGCGGCGGTCTCCTGATCCTGCTGACGCCGCCGCTCGACGAGTGGCCGAAACGCCGGGACGCCTTCGACGAGCGCCTCGCCGCGCCGCCGTACGAGATCGACGCCGTGACCGGCCGGTTCCGCGATCGACTGGTCGAGACGCTCCGCACCCACCCGGGGATCGCCATCCTCGACGTGGACGAGGGGCGAGTCGTCCGGAACGGCCTCGCCCACCCGGCGCCCCGGCTCGAGCGTTCCGATCGCCCGTCGGAGTCGCCGGGGGACGGCGTCTTCCCGCCGGCGGCCCGCGAAGCCTGCCTGACGCGCGATCAACTCGGGGCGCTCAGGGCGTTCGAAGCCCTCGCCGCCACCGGCTCGGAACCGAGGGCGGTCGTTCTGGAGGCCGACCGCGGACGGGGCAAGTCGAGCGCGGCCGGACTCGCCGCCGGGTCGCTCGCCGCGGCCGGGCGCGACGTCGTCGTCACGGCGGCCGCGTTCGACAACGCCGCCGAGGCGTTCGCCAGAGCGCGCGAGCTGCTCGACGCGCTCGAGGCGCTCGACGACGAGGCGTCCGTCGAAGACGTGCTTCGAGCGCGCTCGGGCGGTCGCGTCCGCTTCGAGCCGGCGGCGGACGTCGACGACTGGATCGGCGATCCGGACGTCGCGATCGTCGACGAGGCGGCCTCGCTCCCCGTCTCGCTGCTCGAGGCGACCCTCGCGACCGACCGCGTCGCCTACGCCACGACGGTCCACGGCTACGAGGGCGCGGGTCGAGGCTTCTCCGTCCGGTTCAGGGACCGACTGGCGGAGGCCGACCACGACGTCACCGCGTACGCGATGGCCGAGCCGATCCGCTACGCCGCGGGCGACCCGATCGAAACCTGGGCCTTCCGGGCGCTCCTCCTCGACGCGCGGCCGCCCGCGGAGCCCCTGATCGAGGACGCGAGGCCGGAGACCGTCGCGTATCGGGCGCTCGACCCGGACGAGCTCCGCGCGGACGAGCACCGCCTCCGGGAGGCGTTCGGGTTGCTCGTACTCGCCCATTACCGGACGGAGCCGGACGACCTCGCGCGCCTGCTCGACGCGCCCAACCTCGAAGCGCGAGCCCTGCTCCACGACGGGCACGTCGCGAGCGTCGCGCTTCTCGCGCGCGAGGGCGGCCTCGACGCCGAGACCCGCGCCGAGATGTACGAGGGCGGGCGTATTCGGGGAAACATGATTCCCGACGTGCTGACGAGTCAACTCCGGGACGAGGCCGCCGGGAAGCCGGTCGGCTACCGGATCGTTCGCATCGCCACCCACCACGCCGTGCGCTCCAGGGGGCTCGGCTCGCACCTCCTCGAGCGGATCCGCGAGGAGTTCGCGCCCGCCGTCGACTGGCTCGGCTCGGGCTTCGGCGCGACCCCGGAACTGCTCGAGTTCTGGCGCGAGAACGGGTACGGTGCCGTCCACGCCTCGACGACGCGCAACGACCGCAGCGGCGAATACTCCGCGATCGTCCTGTCGCCGACGAGCGAGGCCGGAAGCGCGCTCCGCGATCGGCACGCCCGGTGGTTCGCCCGGCGGATCCCCGCCGTCGCGGGCGACGCGCTGTCGGACGTAGACCCGGACGTCGCCCGGGCGCTGCTCCGCACGGTTGCGGCGGACGATTCGGTGGAGGACCCCGTGGCGCCAGCGCTCGACCTCACCGACCACGAGTGGCGCCTCGTCGCGGGCGCCGCGTACGGGCCGGGGCTGTTCGACGTCGACCCCGGCCCGTTCCGGCCGCCGATCGTCCGGTACTTCCTGGACGGTCCCGCGGACGTCGGGCTGACGGCCCGGGAAGAGCGGCTGCTCGTCCGTCGCGCGCTCCAGGCCCAGCCCTGGCCCGCGGTCGCCGACGAACTCGGCTACCACTCCCCGGGCCAGTGCATGCGCTCGTTCGGGGACGCCCTGGTGGCGCTGGTCGATCGCTACGGCGACGAGGCGGCCCGCGCGGTGCGCGACCGGTTCGCGGAGGGGTGACGGGGAGACGCGTCGGCGGTCCCGAAGTCGCTCAAGCCACGAGCCGACGCACGACGGCGTTCGGGAGGAGATCCAGCGCCCAGGCGACCAGCCGCCAGCGGCGGGTCACGTAGACGTGACCTCGCTCCGCCGCTATCGCGCGGGCGATCTGGGCGGCCGCGGTCTCCGGAGAGCTCTGCCAGAAACCGCCCATCGAGAGCTCCGTGTCGACGTAGCCGGGTTCGACGGTCGTGATCGCCACGTCGGCGTCGGCACCGCGCTGACGCGCTTTGAGCGCCTCGAGATAGTTCGAGACGAACGCCTTGGAGGCGCTGTAGGCCTGCAAGCCGCCGACGCCGACGTGGCCGGCGACCGACGAGATGCCGACCAGGTGGCCGTCGCGAGCGGCGCTGGCGTCATCGCGCTCCTCGAAGTAGCTCATCGCCGCCGTCGCCAGCGCGACGAAGCCCCGGACGTTGACGTCGATCGTCTCCCGCTCGGGTTCCCACTCGAGCCCGTAGTTGACGTGGGCCGTCCCGGCACAGAGGACGACGACGTCCACCCCGGGCATGGCGTCCGCGAGTTCGACGAATCCCTCGCGAGCGTCCTCGACGTCGGCGACGTCCATCGTCGCGACGTAGGACTTCGTCGGCAGCTCCGCGCCGATCTCGCGCATCCGCTCGGTCCGCCGGGCCGCCAGTCCGACCTCGTAGCCTCGGTCGGCCAGCTCCCGGACCAGCGCCTCGCCGATCCCGGACGACGCGCCGACGACGATCGCTCCTCGGGTCATGACCCGCACATTCGAGCGAGGGGACATAATCGGGACGGTCGGAGCGAGACCCTGCCGCCGTCGAGAATCGGCTGGCCCCGCACCCGACCACCGTTCGCGGGACGCCATCGCTAAGGCGGTGCGCGCCGTCGATCGATCCGTGGTCGACGTCCTCACCGTCGTCGCGATCGGGTTGTTGGTGGCCGGCGTCCTCGGGACGCTGGTTCCGCTCGTCCCGGGCGGGCTCCTCTCGCTGTCGGGCGTCTACCTCTACTGGTGGCACGCCGATTTCGCCGAACCCGGACTCCTCGCGCTGATCGTTCTCACGCTGCTCGGGGGTACGACGGTCGTCGTCGAGTTCGCCGCCGGCGCCCTCGCGAGCCGCGCGGGCGGGGCGTCCTGGCGCACCACGGGAATCGCGCTCGTCGTCGGGATCGTCCTGACGTTCGCGGCCGGCCCGCTGGGACTGGTCGCGGGCCTGTTCGGAACGGTGTTCGCCCTCGAGCTCGTCGACGGCGGTCGGCTCGATCGGAGCGCGAGGGCGGCCGCGTACGCGACGCTCGGCGTCCTCGCGTCGACGGCGCTGCAGGTCGCGCTCACGAGCGCGATGTTGCTCGGATTCCTGCTCGCCGTCTTCGTCCTCTGAGCGAGCGTCGGATCCGAGGCGGACCGTCCCGTCCGATCCGACGCGGACAATTCTGACCGATCCGACGCGGACCGTTCCCTCGATCCGGCCCGAACCGTTCACCCCGACCGCAAAGGCTGAACCGTCCCGCGTGCAACGCCCCGGCATGGAGTGTAGCGAGGAGGACTGCGACCGCGCCGCCGTCGTGGAGCTCCACATCCCGTGGGACGAGAACCGGCACGTGTGTGCCGCCCACGGGCGGGTACTCGGCCGGCAGGACGGCGTGGTGGCCGATCCCCGCACGGAGGACGGCGAGGATCTGCTCGGGTGAGACGCGAACCGCCGCGTTCGGGGTCGCCGCTGGGCCCGTTCACTGGTTCGTCGAGACGACCTCGACGACGTCGCGGTGATCGAGGACGGTGGCCGCACCCACCTGCCGGTCCTCGCGACAGTCGATCGCGTGGAGGAAGCCGTCGCCGATGTCGGAGTGGAGGTGGTAGGCGAAGTCCTCGGCCGTCGCGTCCGGCCGAAGGAGGAAACAGTCGCGGAACGGGCCCTTCGACCACGTCCCGGAGGCAGAACCGGGGAAGACCGCCTTCAGTCCGAGGACGTCGAAGACGGCGGCCTCGAGTGCGCGCTGGACGCCGGTGCCGTCGAATTCGTCGAGGAACTCGTGGATCCGATCCAGACCGGCTTCCTGCTCCGCGGGGAGCTCGGCCGTGACGGTGAACCCCGCATCGCCGGGCGTGTACTCGACCGCACCCTGATCCGTCGCGTTCTTCAGAGCCTTCTCGGCGTGGGCCGAAACGGGGACGAACTCCAGGTGGGCGTACTCGGGGTCGGTCGTGATCGCCTCCCAGTTTTCCCGGGCAGCGGCGGTGTCCATCTTGTTCGCCGCGACGACCATCGGCTTCGTTCGCGTGCGTATCTCGCGGGCGAGCGCCTTCCGCTCGTCGGCGTCCCACTCGAGCGGCGCGACCGAAAGGTCGAGCGAGAGGATCACCTGTTTGATCTCGGCCGGGGAAATGGCGAACGCCGAGAGCTGCTCGCCGAGGACGTCCTCGGGATCGACGTCCGACAGGTACTGGTCCTCGTACCGGCGGACGCCCTTCTCGAGGATGTCGAGGTACCACGCGTCGAGCTCGTCTTCCAGGAAGTCGATGTCCCGACGGGGGTCGTGGCCCTCGGTCGGTTCGCCCTCCGGATCCGTCGTCCCGGAGAAGTCGACGACGTGGACGAGGACGTCGGTCTCGTTCAGGTCCGTGAGAAACTGGTTGCCGAGCCCGCGCCCTTCGTGGGCGCCGGGAACCAGCCCCGCGACGTCCACGAGTTTGACGGGGACGAACCGGGTGCCGTCCTCGCAGACGCCCGTCGAGGGCTCGCACGTCTCCTCGAACTCGGGGGCGGCACACCTCGTGCGGACGTAGGCCTCGCCGATGCTCGGGTCGATGGTCGTGAACGGGTAGGCACCCTCCGGGACGTCGTTCATGGTCGCCGCGTTGAAGAACGTCGACTTGCCCACGGAGGGCTTGCCGACCAGACCGATCCGGTAACTCATTGACGGGTAAATCAACCGGATGCCTAAACGGGTTTCTACCCGCGAGCGGCCGTGAGCCGTGGTCGCAAGGATCGAGAGGATCGCGCATCGCGGCCGTGTGCACGCGGTTTCACCAGGAACGACCCGGCAGGATCCGCCGGCGCCGCTCAGGGGTGGGCGTAGTAGACGACCGTCTCCTCGTCCTCGTGTCGATCTCGCGGACTTCGTCCGCTCGATTCTTCCGTGGCGCGTCGCGCCACGCTATCGATTCGGGCGAAGCCCACGCGCTCGAACTGCACCAGCTCGTCGGGCTCCAGGTCGCCGACCTCGGGCTCGGCGCGACCCTCGACGTCCCCCTCCGGCGTCCGCATTCGGACGGGGACGCTCGCTGCCGTCGGCACCCAGTGGATCACGTCGACATTGCCCTCGCGGACGACGTCGATCGTTTCCCCGGTGTACTGGAGCGCATCACGGGTGTACCGGAAACAGCCGAGTCCCTTCAGCCAGACGCGCTCCTCGCGTCCCGGGAGGTCGTCGGTCTCGAGGAGGACGCTCTCGCCGACGGGGATCTCCCGGACGCCGCGATCCTCGTGGTCGGGGTGCAGCGGCGGATTCGCCACCTCGGGCGGCGAGCCGGCGAGGCCGACCTCGACGCCCTCGCGCACGAGGAACCGGCGGTCGGTCTCGTCGTCGACCAGTTCGCGGTTCGCGGCGTAGATCGAGCTCATCGCGAGGTCGACGTTCGACGTGGAGGTGCCGAGTTCGACCATCGCCTCCCGGATCGCCTCGCCGCGGATGCCCCGGCGCTCGAGACTCGCCAGCGTCGGCGCCCGGGGATCGTCCCAGCCGTCGAGCTCGCCCGCGTCGATCAGCTCCTTGATCGAGGAGGTGCTCATCGGCACGTCGTAGGCGTCGATCTGGACGTGACCCCAGTGGATCACCTCGGGGTACTCCCAGTCGAAGTAGTCGTAGACGAACCGCTGGCGCTTCGCGGAGTCCTGGAGGTCGATGCCGCGGATGATGTGGGTGACCCCGACCAGGTGATCGTCGATCCCGGACTGGAAGTCGAGCATCGGCCAGCAGCGGTACTCGCTGGCCTCCTCGCGGGGATGTGGGGTGTCGACCATCCGGAACGCGACCCAGTCGCGCAGCGCGGGGTTCTTGTGCTCGATGTCGGTCTTGACCCGCAGCACCATCTCGCCGCTGTCGTAGCCGCCCCGGACCATCCGCTCGAACTCCGCGCGGACGGACTCGGGGTCGGCGTCGCGGTGCGGGCAGGGTTCGCCCGAATTCTTCATGTCGCTGAACTCCTCGCCCGGACAGGAGCAGGTGTAGGCGCCGCCCAGCTCGATCAGCTCGCAGGCGTGGTCGTAGTAGGTCTCCACGCGGTCGCTGGCCCGGTAGACCGCGTCGGGCTCGAAGCCGAGGTACTCGACGGCGTGGAGAATCTGGTCGTAGGCGTCGAGGTCCGGCCGCTTCGTCTCCGGGTCGGTGTCGTCGAAGCGGACGCAGAACCAGCCGTCGTAGCGCTCCTTGTAGGTGCCGATCACCGCCGGCATCCGGGCGTGACCGACGTGCCACGGGCCGTTGGGATTGGGCGCACAGCGCATCCGGATCTCCTCGTGATCGTCGGCGTTGGGCAGGTCCGGCAGCGGATGCTCCTCGCCCTCGTCTTCGGCTTCGAGCTCGGCGAGCGCCTCGGGCGCCAGCTCGGTCAGGCGCTCGCGGCGCTCTTCGTGGGACCGCTCGTTCACCTCGCCGATCACGCCCCCGATCACGCTTGGGATGTCACCGCCGTGGGGTCGGAACTCCGGGTTCTCGCCCATCAGGGGACCCATGATCGCCCCGACGTCCGCCTCGCCCTCGTGTTTGACCGCGTTGAGGAGCGCGTGCTTTTCGGCCTCCCGCTCGACGCGCTCGCGTAGCTCGTCGTCCATCGATCGGAGATTCGCCCGGCCCGGTCAAAACTTCCGCGATCTTGGACCGCGGGCCACGGGTCGTCCTCCAAGGGCCGCCACCGACGGCGGCTCAGTAACCCCGTTCGACCAGGTAGTCCGCGAGCTGCATCAGGAGGTCGCGCGCCTCGTTGTCGGGAAGGGCGTCGAGGCGCTGCTTGCCGTCTTCGACGAGTTCGCTGGCGGTGTCCCGGGCGTACTCGATGCTGCCGGCCTCCTCGAGGACGCCGACGGCCTCGTCGATCTCGGCCTCGGTCACGTCGTCGACGTGTTCGGTGTCGACGAGCGACCCGACGTCGACGCCCTGCTCGCGAGCGTGGACGGTGATCAGCGTCTGCTTGTTCTCGACGAGGTCGCTGCCGCGCTGCTTGCCGAGCGTCTCGCTCGGGACCGTCAGGTCGAGGACGTCGTCGTGGATCTGGAAGCCCCGGCCGACGTCGAGTCCGTAGCCGTAGAGGGCCTCGACCGTCTCGTCGTCCGCGCCCAACAGCACCGCCGGTAGCGCGGCCGAGGCGGCGTACAGCACGGCCGTCTTCTGCTCGACCATCTCGAGGTACTCGTCCGTGGTAACCTCCTTGCGGTCTTCGAAGCTCACGTCCAGTGACTGTCCCTCGCAGATCTGCGTGCAGGTGTTCGCGAGGACGTCCAGCGCGCGGACGGTCCGTTCGGTCGTCGCGCCCGTACCGAGCATGATCTCGAACGCCTTCGAGTAGAGCGTGTCGCCGGCGAGGATTGCCGTCTCGAGGTCGTACTCGCGGTGGACCGCCGGTACCCCGCGCCGGAGGTCGTCGTCGTCCATGATGTCGTCGTGGATCAGCGTGAACGACTGGATCACCTCGACGCTGACCGCGGCCGACAACACGTCGACCGGCGGCTCGTCGTCGAGCGCCGGGAACGCCCGGTAGTCCGTCGACAGCGGCGCCACGTCCGCGAGCGCCTCCGCCGTCACCAGCAACACCGTCGGCCGCAGCCGCTTGCCGCCGGCGTCGAGCAGGTAGCGCGAGGCCTCGTACAGCCGTTCCGGACGTCGAATCGGCAATTCGTCGGGAATCGCCGCATTGACGCGCTCCCGACGCTCGCCGACCGCCCCCAACACCGCCTCTTCGCGTGCCTCTCGGGACGTCATCTCACTCCACGAGCTGGATGAGGTTGCCGTTGCGCGAGACGTGGACGTCGCGGCCCATCTTGTACCCCTCGCTCTCACAGAGGGACACGTACCCCGACAGCCCCTTCAGGTCCTGGTGGGCGGGGATGACGTGCTGGGGCTGGAGGGCATCGAGCATCTCGTAGTGGCCCTCCTGGTTCAGGTGGCCGGAGACGTGGATGTCGTCGTAAACGCGCGCGCCCTGCATGCCGAGTAGCTTCTCGGCCTGGTAGCGCTGGCCCTCGTTGGTCGGCTCCGGAATGACGCGCGCGGAGAAGACGACCTTGTCGCCGTCGTCGAGCTCGTAGGGCGTCT
>SKPV01000046.1 GCA_007119345.1 Halovivax sp. | reverse complement strand
GCTCTCGCTGAGTCCGTCCGGGTCGGCGGCGCCGCCGGGCCCGATCAGCCGGGTCCCGCGGTCGAAGGCGGCGGGCCGCGACTGGTACGACGCGCTCAGCCGGTGGTACGACCTGGTCGCCGATCCCTTCGAGGCGCCGGCGCGGGCGGCGGGTCTCGAGCTGCTCGACGCCGCACGGGGCGAGCGCGTCCTCGATATCGGCTGCGGGACCGGAACCGCGCTCGTCGAGCTCGACCGCGCGGTCGGGCCGGACGGCCTCGCCGTCGGGATCGACCTCTCTGGCGGGATGTGTCGGGCGAGCGCGCGAGCGCTCGCGGCCGCCGGACTCGACCCGGGCGTCGTCGTCGAGGGCGACGCGTCGACCGCGCCGTTCCCGGACGGGACGTTCGACGCGTGTTTCGCGAGCTTCGTCCTCGAGCTCTTCGATACGCCCGCGCTCCCGGCCGTCCTCGACGAGTGGCGTCGCGTGCTCGCCCCCGACGGACGCCTCTGCGTCGTCTCGCTTTCCCGTCGCGAGGCCGGCCTGGCGACCAGGCTCTACGAATTGGTCCACGAGGTGGTCCCGACGTACGTCGACTGCCGGCCGCTCTACCTCCGCGATACGCTCCTCGATTGTGGGTTCGAAATCGACGCCGAACGGGTCGTCGGCGCCTGGGGCCTACCGGTCGAGATCGTTCTCGCCCGGGGCGGGTAGCGACGGTGCGGGGGTCGATCCTCGCCGGTTCGCGGGACCGGAGACGTCCCGAGGGGCGTTCGGTCGAACGCACCCGGGATCGTCGCCGGTCAGCGGACGACCGTCACGGGGCAGGGCGCCCGCCGGATCACCGTCTCCGCGACGCTCCCCAGCAGGATTCGCGAGACCCCCTTGCGCCCGTGGCTGCCGATGACGACGTGATCGACCCCGTGGTCGGCCGCGTAGTCGACGATCGTCCGGGCCGCTTTCCCGGTTTCCACGGCCGTCTCGAGCTCGATCCGGTCGAGCGCGCCGGCCTCCCGGAGCCGCTCACGCGCCCGCTCGCAGAGGTCCTCGCCGCGGTCGACGGCCCGGTCGAACGCCTCGGCGTCGTAGTAGCCGCCCTCCGCCCCCGCGTAGACGCCCTCCGCCGGGTCGACGACGTGGAGGACGGTGATCCGGTCGCCGTCGGCGTTCGCCGCCGCGTGGTCGAGCGCCTCCCAACTCGGCTTCGATCCGTCGAGCGGAACCAGCACGTGTCGGTCCATGCCCGAGTGGACGAAGCCGGGGTACAAAATACCGCCCGACGATTCCGCCCGCGGCGGCGACGAAATCGCGAGCGGTTTCGTCGGAACGAAGCGTCCCGATCGGACGTCAGCGCGACCGCGGCGGCGCCGCTCTCCGCTCCCAACGCCGGTTCCCGCCGCTTCAGGCGACGGTGAAGCGACGACCGCTCCCGACGTCGGTCCTCGCCGCTTCCGGGGACGGCGAGGTGATGACCGCTCCCGACGTCAGTCCTCGCCGCCCCCGGTGACGACCACGGGGCGGTCGCTGGCGAGCGCGACCGACTGCGTGACGCTTCCGAAGAGCGCCTTGCCCGCGGGAGAGCGCTTTCGACCCCCGAGGACGATCGCGTCGACGTCGTGTCGATCCGCCGCCGCGAGGATCGCGTCGGCGGTGTCGCCGCTGTCGTCCAGGACCGTCGTCTCGACGTCGCGCTCCCCCAGGTGCTCGACGACGCGGCGGACCGAGCCGACCCGCGTCGACGTCTTGAACCGTTCGAGGTCGTCCGGGACGTCCCGCCCGTCGTCGCCGAACACGTGGCAGACGATCGCCTCGACCTCCTCCCCCGCCCCGGGCAACTCGGCGACGTAGCGGGCTTGCGCGAGCGCTCGATCCTCGTCCGTGTCGACCGGCAGCAGTACGCGGTACATGCTCGAACGTACGCGGGGCAACTATCTAAAGCCCGAGCGACGTTCCCGCCGCGCGACAATAGCCGACGCGGTCGAACCCCGGCGGAGTTCCGTGTAGAGAGCCGGCGCGGATAGCGTCGCGACCGGACCGCGGACGGCGCGAGCGGAACCCGCCCGGAAGGCGGACGATCCGGGCGGAGCGCGGAACCCGCCCCGTTGGCGGACGACCCGGGCGGAGCGCGAGATTCGCCCCGTAGGCGGACGAGCCGCCCGTCGCGTCGCTCCCCGGAACCGAGAATCGGACCCACGATTAAGTGGCGTCCCGGGAATGGAGTCGTATGTACGAGCGCGTTCTCGCGCCGACCGACGGGAGCGGACCGGCCACGGCGGCCCTGGAGTACGCCGGGGCGATCGCCGCGGCCGAGGGAGCCACCGTCCACGTCCTGCACGTCGCGGACGGGGCGGACGAGACGGGCGTCGTCGCGGACGGTCGCGAGTGGGTCGAGCGGGCGGGAGCGACCGCCGTGACGGCGGTGCGGAGCGGCGAACCCAGAGCGGAGATCCTCGCGTACGCCGACGAGGAAGGGGTCGACGCGATCGTCGTCGGGACCCACGGCCGCCACGGCGCCGAGCGGCTGCTGTTCGGGAGCGTGGCCGAAGGCGTCGTCCGCGACGCCGACGTCCCGGTGATCGTGCGCCGCGGCGATCCCGCGGTCGAGGCGACGTATCCGTTCGAGACGGTCGTCGCGGCGACCGACGGGAGCCCGCAGGCCGAGCGAGCGGTCGAGGAAGCGATCGCGGTGGCGACCCACCACGACGCGACGCTGTGGGTGCTCTCGGTCGTCGACGTGACGCCGGTCGGTCTCGACGAGTCCACCGACCTCCGGGTGAACCGCCTCGAATCCCGCGCGGAGACCGTCGTCGCCGAGGCGGCCGCGGCCGCCCGCGAGGCGGGCGTCGACGACGTGGAGACGGCCGTCGAGTTCGGCTCGGTCCACCGCGAGATCCGCGCGTTCGTCGCGGATCGCGGGGCCGACCTCGTCGTCGCCGGCACCCACGGCCGGAGCGGCGTCGACCGGCTCCTGCTCGGGAGCGTCGCCGAGCGCGTCCTCCGGACCGCGTCGACGCCCGTGATGACCGTCCGGTCGGCGACCGACGACGGCGCGGACTGATCGCCGGCGCGTCTCACGCCGACGTCGGGCCGCGGGCGACTCTCCGTCAGCGCTGGTCCCGCCTGGATGGCGGTCGACCAGTACGTCGGCGCTGGACCGATCTGGATGGTGGACGACTCCGTCAGCGCTGGTCCGACCCGGACAGCGAACGATCGATCCGGTCACGATATCACCCCTCCGCGGCGACGGGAACCGACCCCGCTCTTTAGGACCCGTCCCTGTGAATCGAGGCCCATGACCGCGATCGAGCTGGACGGCCTGACCAAGGACTACGGGGAGGTCCTCGCCAACGACGGCGTCACCTTCGACGTCGAGCGCGGCGAGATCTTCGGCTACCTCGGGCCGAACGGCGCCGGAAAGACGACGACGATTCGGACGCTGCTGGGGTTCGTCTCGCCGACGTCGGGGTCGGCCAGGATGCTCGGCCGCGACGTGACCGACGAGCGGGAGCTCATCGAGGCCAAGCGCCGGATCGGCTACCTCCCCGACGATCCGCAGTTCGACGAGTCCGCCACCGGGCGGGAGATCCTCGAGCTCCACGCGGGGATCAAGGGCGACGAGCGCAGCGGAGAGCTCCTGGAGCTGTTCGACCCGCCCCTCGACCGACCCGTCCGCGAGTACTCCCACGGAAACGTCCGCAAGCTCGGGCTGGTGACGACGTTCATGCACGATCCCGACCTCGTGATCCTCGACGAGCCGACGGGCGGCCTCGACCCGCTGATGAAACAGCGCTTCGCCGAGTTCGTCCGCGGCGAGCGCGAGGACGGGCTCACCGTCTTCTTCTCCTCGCACATCCTCGGGGAGGTGCGCCGGCTCTGCGATCGCGTCGGCATCATCCGGAACGGCCGGCTGGTGACCGTCGAGCCCGTCGAGTCCCTGATGGGCCGGAGCGGGAAGGTGGTCCGGCTGCGGGTCGCGGGCGAGCTCCCCGCCGGGACGTTCGACGTCGACGGCGTCCACGACTACGAGACGAGCGTCTCGACGGGCGAGGCGGACGGCGCGGGCGCCGTCACCGACTGCACGTTCACCTTCACCGGCGACGTGAACGCCGTCGTCCGACGGCTCCCGGCGCTCGAGTTGCTCGACTGCACGATCGAGGAGGCGCCCCTCGAGGACGTCTTCATGCGGTTCTACGGCGAGGGGAGCGACGAAACGGGCGAGGAGCGCCGCGAGCGCCGGCGGAGCGACGCGGTCGCCGGGGGTGACGTCGATGCTTGAACTCGCGACCTACGAGGGCGGGAAGCGACTCCGGGGGAGCGTCTACCTCTCGATCGCCATGTCGGCGCTGGCGGCGCTCGTCATCTGGATCTACCCGTCCTACAGCGAGGCGTTCGACGAGGACGAGCTGTTCCAGGCGATGCCCGACGCCATGCTCCGGCTGTTCGACCTGCAGACGATGGCCAGCCTCGAGGGCTTTCTCGCGTTCGAGCTGTACGTCTTCGGCTGGATCATCATGCTCGGGCTCTACGTGGCCTACCTCGGGGCGGGCACCGTCGCCGACGACGTCGAGCGCGGCCGCCTGGACATCACGCTCTCGCTGCCGATCTCGCGGGCCCGACTGGTGAGCGAGAAGTTCGCCGCGCTGGCCGTGCCGATCGTCGTCGTCAACGTCGTCACGCCGGTCGTCGTCTACGGCAGCGCCGCGGCGATCGACGAGCCGATCGCCGCCGCGGACCTGGCGGCCGTCCACCTGCTGTCGATCCCGTACCTCTTCGCGTGCGCCGGCATCGGACTGGCCGCGTCGGTCGCCGTCGACCGGACCGGCATCGCCCAGCGGATCGCCCTCGGGGTCACGTTCGGCCTCTTCCTGCTCGAGTCGCTCGTCACCGACACGGACTACGAGGACGCCGGCCTCGTGGGCCCCTCGCGGCACTACGACCCCAACGAAATCCTGCTCGACGGAACCTACGACCTCGCGAGCGTGGCCGTCCTGGTCGCGATGACCCTCGCGCTGCTCGTCGGAAGCGTCCTCTGGTTCCGGCGGCGGGACGTGTGAGGTGCGAGACGATGAGCGAAGCGAATCGTCTCGGAACGGCGAGCGGGGAGGGACGACCCGCGAGCGGCGAGACGATGAGCGGAGCGAATCGTCTCGGAACGGCGAGCGGGGAGGGACGACCCGCGAGCGGCGAGACGATG
>SKPV01000148.1 GCA_007119345.1 Halovivax sp. | reverse complement strand
GACGACGGCGTGTCGGGTGACGAGAGCACGTCGGGTGACGGGGGCGCAGCGAGTGACGACGGCGCACCGAGTGAGGATCGGCGGCGAAGCGACGACGTATTCGCTCGCTCGACCGGAACGGCGAGCGAGGCGATCGCGACCGGCGAGATCATCGTCGAACCGATCGAGGGCGTCGACGGGGAGCGCGTGGCGGTCGCGGCCGCGATCCCCCTCGTCGACGACGCCGCGCTCCGTGCCACGACGACGGCCGACGGCGGCTTCGGCGACCGGACGCTGGAACGGCTGGCGGCGCTCGGAGAGTTGCTGTCGGCGACGCTCGCGCGACTCGAACGCGAACGGTCGCTCGAACGATCCTACGAGCGGGCCGTCGACGAGTACGACCGCCTGCACGAGGAGCGGGACCGGCTCGCGGCCCAGCGCGACCGGCTTCGTTCGCTGTTCGCGGCCGTCCCGGAACCGGCGCTGTGCTACGCGTTCGTCGACGGGCGCGCCGTCGTCGCGGCGGTCAACGAGGCGCTCGCGTCGACGTTCGCGGTCGACGAGGAGACGATCCGCGGCGAACCCCTGGCGGACGTCGTCGGCCGGCCGGACGTCGCCGACGGCGGCGACCTCGCGGACGCACTGCGTCGCGACGCCGGCAGCCAGGTCGTCGGGCGCCGGGAGACGGTCGACGGCGTCCGCGACTTCCTGATCTCGGTGGCGCCGCTGGGCGAGCCGGAATCGGACGGACCTGGCGGGGCCGACTCCGACGAGGACGCCCCGGTGGGCGGCGACGTCGGTCGCGTTGCGGGGCTCTGCGTCTACAGCGACGTGACCGAGGCCCGGCGGACCGAGCGGGAGCTGGCGGCCGCCCGTGAGCGACTCGAGGAACTCGGCCGGATGGTCGAGGACGAGGCTCGACCCGCCCTCAACGTCGCCAGGGGGTACCTCGAGCTCGCCGAGGAAACCGGCGACGGCGAACACTTCCGCGAGGTGGAGGACGGTCACGACGGTCTCCGGGAGGCCCTCGACCACCTCGCCGGGCTCGCGGGGCGGGACGCCGCGATCGTGGAGACGGAGTACGTCGGCCTCCACGACGTCGCCCGCCGCGCCTGGGTCGCCGTCGATCCCGACGACGCCCGGCTCCGGTTCGGCCGTGACGCCGTCGTGACGGCCGACGCCGCGCGCCTGCGAGAGTGCTTCGAGCACCTGGTCCGGACCGCCGCCGGAGAGGGCGGAGACGAGGGTGACGGCGCGCCCGACGGCGACGCGGCGACGGGCGACGGCGACGCGACGACCGTCGTCTCGGTCGGCGCGACCGACGACGGCTTCTACGTCGCGGGCTTCGCGGAGGGTGCCGGCGGCGACCCGTTCGCCGGCCGGACCGCCGCCGCGGACGGGACCGGCCTCCGGCTCGGCCTCGTCGAGCGGGTCGCGGAGACCCACGGCTGGCGGGTCGGCGTCGCCAAAAACGAGAGCGGGACGGCGTTCGCGTTCCGCGGCGTGGACGTCGAGCCGGCCGAGTAGGACCCGCGCGAAGGCGGGTATCGGACGGTCGCGGCCCCGTTTCGAGCGACGATCCGAACCTCGGTTCGATCGTGGAACGCGCCGTTTCGTCAGACGGACGCCATCGTTTAAGCTCAGTTATATTATACACAATCCAATAGTTCCTTTAGCTCCTTCGTCTCTCGTGCGGACGGTATCGACCTCGAGGACGCGAGGGCGAGCGCGCCGAAAAGTGATGGCGGAGGGTAAGACGGCACGCGACGCGACGGCGAAGGAGACGACGGCGACCAGCGGCGCGACCGCGGGAGCCGAGGATCATCGGCGCGGACGGCGGGGCGCGGTCGAACGTCCGGCTCGCCGAGGACGAGTCGATCGACCGGCGACGAACGGATCGGGAACGGCGGTCGCCGGCTTCCGACGGCTACGCTTCCAGCGCCAGCGCCGCGAGCATCGCCTCCAACTGGAGGCGCTCGTTCGCGCCCTCGGTGATCCGGTAGTCGACCTCGCCCAGTCGCTCCAGGAGCCGGACCGTGGCGTGCTCGTCGAGGTCGAACGTCCAGGCCGAGCGGTGCAGCTGGTCGATGACGTCGCCGCCGGCCAGCCCGCGGTCGGTCAGCAGGTCGTCGAGCGTCGCCCGCGCGGCCGTGAAGTCCCCCGCGATGGCCTGTTCGACCATCTCCTCGACCTCCTCGGGCCGGGCGGTGGCGGTGATCGCGAAGACGGCCTCCTCGTCGACGACCTCGCCCATGACGGCCGCGGCCTGGAGGCCGTTGATCGCCTTGCGCATGTCGCCCGCCGCGGCGTAGACGAGGGCGTCGACGCCGTCGTCGGTGAGTTCGATGCCCTCGGTGTCGGCGATCTCGCGCACCTGGGCCTCGACGGCCTCGTCGGAGAGCTGGGTGAACCGGAACACGGCGCAACGAGACTGGATGGGGTCGATGATCTGGCTGGAGTAGTTACACGAGAGGATGAAGCGGGTGTTGTGCGAGAACTGCTCCATCGTCCGGCGCAGGGCGGACTGGGCGTCGCTGGTCAGCGCGTCCGCCTCGTCCAGGAAGATGATGCGGTACTCGACGCCGCCGAAGGAAGAGCGCGCGAAGTTCTTGATCCGGTCGCGAACGACGTCGATGCCGCGCTGGTCGGAGGCGTTCAGCTCGAGGAAGTGCTCGCGCCAGTCCTCGCCGTAGAGCTCGCGGGCGATGGCCCCGGCCGAGGCCGTCTTCCCCACGCCGGCCGGCCCGGCGAACATGAGGTGCGGGAGGTCGTCGGTCTCGACGTACTTCTTCAATCGGGGGACGATGTTCTCGTGGCCCTTGACCTCGTCGAGGGACTCCGGCCGATACTTCTCGATCCAGATCGCGGTGCGACCCGGCGTGGGTTCCGCCGCCTCGGCGTCGGCCTCGCTCATGTGACGGGGGAAGGGCGGGCCGAAGATAAAACGACCGAAGGTCGATTCGGGTGCCGGCCGCGCGCCGACGCGCCGCGACGCCGGGGTATGCAAGCCGATCCAATATTTACGAGTCGAAGGAAGTGGGGGAGAGATGGCGTACGAACTACCCGTCGAGTGTCCGATCTGTCACGACGTGCTGGAGCCCGACAGGACGCTCGAACACCACCTCCTCCGGACCCACAGCCACCTCGAAGTCGCCCGTCACGTCGCGTCGACGCAGGAACGGGTCGCCGTTTCGGCCGACGCGACCGCGAACTAGCGCCGCCCCGCCGACCGGTCGCCTACCGACGTTTCCGCCCCGAACGTCCAGCGGCTACTCCGCCGAGTGTCGACACCTGCTCCGCCGAGTGTCGTTGGCTACTCCGGCGAGTGCCCCAAATGTCCGGCCGCCCGCAACGCGTCCTCGATCGCCGGCCACTCGGACTCGACGACCGGCGCTTTCCCGGTTTCACCGCTCGCACTCCCGAGGCCTCCCGTCCGGTCAGCCTCGCCGTTCTTGAATCCGCTCGAGGTGCAGATCGCGACGACCGGTCCGCCCTCGCCGAGTCCGAGGTCCGCCTGGCGATCTTCGTCGATCGCCTGCGCGAGTCCGGCGACGGCGCCCGCGCCGGCGGACTCCTGCCACGTGCCCCGGTGAGCGAGGCGCGCTTCGGCGGCCTCGAGGTCGGCCTCCGTGAAGCCGACCGCGTCGCCGTCGGACTCCTCGACGGCGCGCCGGCCGCGAACGCTGCTGATCGTGGCCGCGATGGAGTACGCCTCCGTGGGATTCGCCGCGACGGAGGCGACGGGCTCGTCGGCGTCCAGAGCCTCCCGGAGCGGGCCGCGCACGGCGGGCTCGCAGGCCAGCATCCGGGGCGTCCGGTCGGCGGCGCCCAGGTCCTCGAGCTCCCGAAAGCCCTTCCAGATTCCGTAGAGAAGCTCCGCGTAGCAGGTCGGGACGGCGACGGTTCCCGGGACGGTCCCCAGGTCGCGGTGAATCTCGTACGCGATCGTCTTGTATCCCTCCGGGCCGTACGGGTGGCCCGTGTGGACCGGCGTGCGCGTGCTTACGGGGTGGTAGCCCCGGTCGGCGAGGCGATCGACGACCTCGCGACGCATCTCCCCCTCGTCGACCGCCAGCAGCGTGGCGCCGTAGGCCCGGATGAACCGCTGGACGGCCGCCGGTGTCTCGGGCGCGGTGACGACGATCGCCTCCAGGCCGGCGCGGGCGGCGTAGGCCGCGACCGAGGCCCCGTGATTGCCGGTCGAGGAGGCGACGACGCCCCGCTCGCCCTCGCGGACGGCGGCGCTCACCGCACACCGCGCCAGGCGGTCCTTCTGGCTCCAGGTCGGGTTCTGGCTCTCGTCCTTGAGGTAGCAGTCGGCGTCGAGGCCGATCTCGTCGGCGACGTCGCCGGCGGGGAGCAAGAGCGTGTCGCCCTCGCCCAGTCCGATGGGGGCGAGCGGGGGGAGCAGCGGCGCCCAGCGGTCGAGGCCGGACTGGCCGCGACCGGCCGCTCCCGCGTCGGTTCGACCGGTCGCGCCCGCGCCACCGGCCCCGAACAGGCCGGGATCGGCGGCGTCGTAGTCGTAGGTCACCTCCAGCGGGAACTGCACCTCGTCGGTGCTCGTCTCGGGACAGCCCTCGGTGAGCGGCGGCGAGAGCGGGTAGGTGATCGACGGGTCGCCGAGCGAGCGCAGGCCGGTCGCGAGCGAGGGAGTGTCGTCGGTCATGTGCGTATCCACTCACGCGCCCCGGAAAACGATTCGCTCCGCGGCGGGGTCGATCGTCGCCTCGGCGCCCACGGGCACCGGGACCGTGGGCGCGCAGTGACCGAACTCGACGTCGAAGACGATCGGCGCGTCCGGGTTGTAGAGCGCGATGGTGTCGCGCATCGTCTCGCGGAGCCGTCGCCGGTACTCCCGGCGCTCGTCGGCGGGCGGCTCCTCGAAGGTGTTTCGCGCCTTCGCGCGCCCGACGAGCACGCCGTCGAACCGCTCCAGGAGGCCGCGTTCACCCGCGCTCACCAGGAGCTGCTTCGCGTACCACGGCTCGGGCAGCACTTCGGAGGTCTCGAGGAGCAAGATCGCGCCCTCGAGGTCGGCCGGGTCGGGGACGGCGACGTCGGCCGCCAGCAGCTGGTCCAGGACGGTCAGACAGCCGCCCCACGTGCGTCCCGTGACGGGTTCGTCGCTCGCCCCGCCGTCGCCGCTCGCGGCTCCCCTGGGTCGTCCCTCGCCATCCCGAGACGCTCCCGAAGCGAGCGCCTCGCCGCCCGCCCAGCGCCAGCCCCCGGAGGACTCGGTCTCCCGCCGTCGGTCGAGGTTGTCGGGATCCGCCCACTCGAGGTCGTGGTCGCTGAAGAACTCGGCGGGCTCGATCTCCCCCAGTCGCTCCTCGAACAGCGCCCGGCGGGCGTACTCGACGGTGTAGTCGTACATCGAGCCCTGCATCGCGAACTCCGTCATCACGCACGGCCCGTAGTACGAGACGATGCCCAGTTGCCAGAGGTACGACGCGAGGACGGTGTTGTCGCTGTAGCCGTAGAAGCGGGTCGGGTTCTCGCGGAGGACGTCGGGGTCGAGGTGCTTCAGGTACCGGATTCCGTCGTCGCCGCCGAGCGTGGCGATCACGCCCGAGATTTCGGGGTCGCGGAACGCCCTCTCCACGTCCCGGGCGCGCATCTCCGGGTCCGCGGCCAGCGTCTCCCGATCGGCGGTCGCGGTCGGGTACTCGACCGGCTCGAGGGCGAACTCCTCGCGGAGTCGCTCGAGACCCAGCCCGTAGACGTGCGGAAACTGCGCCGCCGCGCCGGAGGAGGTGGCGACGATCGCGACGCGATCGCCCGGGGAGAGCGCGGGCGGGACGGCGAACTCGTCGGCGGTCATACCGGTTCATTTCGCGGAATGGGATAAAAAGGTACGCGGCGAGAGTTGACGGCCGACGTACCGAGTGACGCTGACGGCCGCTGACTGGCCTGGTCCGTCACGAGCGGATTTGTCGCCAGCAGCCGATCGCTGCAGTCGACGCTCCTGCCGAATGGTACGCGAGCAACGCGTGTCTGTTCCAACAGTCTCGAACAGCGTCCCGGAATTCTCGAGCTGTCTCCCGCTAACTGTTAACACGGAATGTGGTGAAACTGCACCCATGACGGGTGAGCTCGTCACTGCCGGGAACAGAAACCTGCGGCGCGCCTTCTGCACGCTGGCAGCCGAGACCCCCGCCGGCGAGTCTCGACGGTTCGGCCCGCTCACGGCGGCCTGCGCTGGCGTTCGTGCACCGCTGTTCAATCGCGTCTTCGTCTTCGACGCCCCGCCCACGGATGAACTCTCGGCGGCGGTCGCCTGGATGGCCGAGCGCGACGTGCCGTTCTGGGTCACCGTGGCCGAGCCCGTCGTCGAGGACGTGGCGATCCACCTCGCCGATCTCGACCTCGTGCAGACCGTCGAGCAACCCGGGATGGCGATGGCCTCGCTGGACGAGATACCATCCCGTGACTCGGTCGCCGAGATCGCCGAGGTGACCGACCCGGACGAACGCGAGGACTTCAGCACCGTCACGGCGTCGGCCTTCGGGTGGCCGCCGGACGTCGTCGAGCCGGTCGATCGGGCCGCGCTGGCGGCGGACGACGTCCGCCCGTTCCTCGGCAGCGTGGACGGCCACCCCGCGGCGAGCGGGCTCTTGGTACGGAGCGGGGACGTGGCCGGCGTCTACTCGATCGGCGTGGTCGAGGAGTTTCGCCGACGGGGGATCGGGGACGCGATGAGTCGGACGGTGCTCCGCGCCGGACGCGAGGCCGGCTGCCGGGTCGGGGTGTTGCAATCGTCCGAGATGGGCTATCCGCTCTACGAGCGGATGGGGTTCGAGACGGTCGTCACCTACCACCAGTTCGAACTCGCCGACTGATCGGCCCGTGGAGCCCGACAGAGGCACGACCCCATCCCGAGCCAGCACGACCGCCCTTCTGAATCCCGCCGCCGTATCTCGTACGACCCTGCTGGCAGAGATCCGGCGGTTCGTCGGTGCTCTGCAAGATGCGGGGCGCGTACGCGCCACGCACCGCCACCAGCTCGGCGCGGAACCGGGATCGATTCGAACGTCCGAGAGAACGTTCGCCGGCTTACGGTACCGGGAGCGTGAACGAAAACGTCGCTCCCTCACCGGGCTCGGACTCGACCCAGATGTCGCCGCCGTGGCGTTCGACGATGCGCCGAGAGAGGGTTAGTCCGATGCCGATGCCCTCGTGTTCCTCCCGCGTGTGCAGGCGCTGGAAGACCTCGAAGATGCGCTCGGCGTCGTCGGGATCGATCCCGATCCCCTCGTCTCGAACCGAAACGACGCACCGCCCGCCGCGCCGTTCGGCCTCGACGGTGATCCGCGGCGGTTCGTCGCCGCTGTAGCGAAGCGCGTTGCTGACGAGATTCTGGAGGACCCGTCGCAACTGGCTGGCGTCGCCGCGAACGGTCGGCAGCGACGCCGTCGCGATCTCGGCGCCGCTCTCTTCGATGCGGAGCTGCAGATCGTCGAGCACCGCCTCGAGCAGTTCCTCGAGATCGACCGGCTCGAAGGGGTCCCCTCGCGTCTCGACGCGGGAGTACTCGAGCAGTCCGTCGATCATCTCCCGCATGCGGTCGGCGCCGTCGACGGCGAATCCGAGGAACTCCGCGGCGTCCTCGTCGAATTCGGCCCCGTACCGCCGGTCGATCAGCTGGAGGTAGCTCGTGACCATCCGCAGGGGCTCCTGGAGGTCGTGGCTGGCGGCGTAGGCGAACTGCTCGAGGCGCTCGTTCGATTCCTCGAGCTTCCGGCGATACTCCTTGCGTTCCGTGACGTCCTGGACCACGAGCATCCCCGCGTAGATCCGGTCGTCGGCGTCCCGAACGGGAAGCGTGTGGGCCAACAGGACTCGCTCGCCGAGATCGATCTCGAACGCGGTCGACTCGCCGTCGAAGACGGCACGGAAGTGCGGTTCGATCCGGTCGACGAGTTCGTCGGGATAGCGGCCGTATATCGTCGTGCCGACGACGTCCTCCGGGGAGTGACCGAGGTCGGCCAGGAGTTCACCGCCGACGACCGAGTAGACGAAGTCCTCGTCGAAGAGGCCGACCGCGCCGTTCGGAAAGTTCTCCACGAGGGTCCGGTAACGACGTTCGCTCTCCGCGAGAGCGCGTCGTCGTTCCTTCCGGTCGGTGATGTCTTCGATGGCGAACACGACGCTGTCGATCTCCCCGCAGTCGTCGTAGACAGGCGCCCCGTTGACGGAGATCCACACCCGCTCCCCGTCCGGGCGCAACACGCCGCTGATCTGGTCGAACAGCGGTTCTCCGGACTCCACGATCCGCGGGAACGGCAACTCCTCGCGTGAGAGCGGTTCGCCGTCGACGTCGACTTCGTCCCACTCGGGATCGTCGAAGCGGAGGGAGTTGATCCGGTCTCCGCTCCGGCCGAAGATCTCCTCGGCGCGGTCGTTCGCGAACTGCAGCTCGCCGTCCTCGCCGACGATCGTGATGCCGACCGGGCTCGTTTCGACGATCGTTCCGTAGCGGGCCAGTTCTCGTTCGCGGCGCTTCCGTTCGGTGATTTCACGGAAGTAGACCGACAGGCCCGATTCCGACGGGTAGACGGCGTTGGAGAACCACCGGCCGACCGGATCGTAGTAGTCTTCGAAGATCGCGGGTTCTTGACCCTCGAGGGCGTCGCACAGCGCGTTCTCGAACGGTTCCGTGAGGACGACCTCGTCCCGAATGTCCGCCCCGACTGCGGGTTCGTCCAGTCCCAGCACGTTCATCGCGCGGTCGTTCAGATAGCGAAAGCGAAGCTCCTCGTCGAGGGCGTAGAAGCCGTCCGAGATGCGGTCGAAGACCTCGTCGAGCTCGCTTTCGATCTCGTCGCGTCGCTGCTCGAGCCGCTCGGCCTGTTTCTCGAGTCGTCGCTCGTACTCCCGCCGGTCGGTCATCTCTCGCGTGACCTTCGCGTACCCTTCGAGCTCGCCGTCCTCGCCCCGAATGGTCGAGATCGTCACGGCGGCCCAGAACGCCGATCCGTCGGCCCGGACTCGCCAGCCTTCGTCCTCGACCGAGCCGTCCCGCGCGGCCGCCGAGAGGTTGGTCTCCGGTACGCCGGCCGCGCGATCGTCCTCGGTGTAGAACGTCGAGAAGTGTTCGCCGACGATCTCGTCGGCCGCGTATCCCTTGATTCGCTCGGCGCCCGGATTCCACGTCCGCACGCGGCCCTCGGGATCGAGCATGAAGATCGCGTACTCCTCGGTCGCGTCGACGAGCGCCCGAAGCTGACCGTCCCGCGTATTCGGCTCCGTCGTGATCGCCGGTTCGTTACCGGACGGCCGCCACCACACGCGTCCGTTCCCCCCGACGTTCTTGGTTTCGAGCCGGTCGTGCTCGACGAGCCGTTCCAGACGCTCGCCGGTACTCCGGCGGCCGAGGTCGACGCGTTCGGCCACCTCGGTCGTCGTCAAGGGCGCTCCACCCTCCTCGAAGATCGCGAGGGTCTCCCGGAGCGCGTCCGTCAACGGTGTCGAGCCCATCGCTCCGTACACAGACCTTCGCCCGATAAAGCCTCCGCGATTGGAGGGGGAGGCGATCTCCCTCTCGAATCGCTTCGTCGACTCGCCGTCGAACGACGAACAGCTCGACGTCGAACGACGTGCAGCTCGGCGCACCGTTATTCGACGCCGTCACGGACCCACTCGTCGCTTCTCGCGGGTCGTATGCTGGGTCTACACTCCGTAACTCGGAAGCCGGGCTCTCTACACTCCGTAACTCGGAGGGCGTTCTCGGCCGTATTCCGGTAGCTCGTTCGGCCGGTGCTGAATACGACGCGCGAACGGAGCACGAGATTCGGGCCGATTTGCGAACGCGATGATCGCTCGGTACGGGAAACGTACCGCACGGCCCGCGGTCGAATTCACTCGCCTTCTCACACAACAACTATGCGAGTCGGCGATACCAGTAGCGTACATGCCTCCCCGCCGTTCGTCCCCGGCTCGCACGCTCTTGCTCGTAGAGGACAATCCGGGCGACGCGCGGCTCATCGAAGAGGCGTTCAGCCCGGCGGTCGCGGAGGGACTTCGCGTCGTTTCGAACGGGGACGAGGCGCTCGATTTCGTCAACCGGCGCGGTGAATACGAAGGGGCCCGGCCCCCCGACCTCATCCTCCTCGATTGGCACCTCCCCGGCACGGATGGCGAGGAGGTGTTGGCGGAACTGAACGCCCACCCGAACCACGGTCACGTCCCCGTCATCGTGTTGACGGGGTCACAATCCGAACGGGAGGTCCGCGATTCGTACGTGAAGAACGCGAACGCCTGCATCACCAAGGCGGCGGACCCGGACGAGCTCGAAGAAACGCTTCGCGCGTTCGAGGAGTTCTGGTTGTCCGCGGCGCGACTCCCCCGCTCCGACGGCGGGCCGTGACCCACTCACCCTGCCGAAGACGCTCGAAGGCGGTCGTTCCGTTCGCCGGTCTACGGAATGGCGGGTTCGGCGAAGACGTCTCGGAACGAACGAAGTCAGGTCGCCGAATCTAACCGCTGTATCTCGCACTCGTCTTCTGAAAACTGTTCGATTGATCGAGCGAGGGGTGCGAGAGACGTGGCACGTCTTCACCGCGTGCCACGGGTCGATCCGAATAGCGGACGAATCGATCGGCACGGCAGCCTCTCAGCGGGCAACCGGGACCTTCAGGCAATCGAAAGGCCAACTCCTACCCCGGCCGCCACCCCGTCGTAGAGGTATGAGCGTGATCCTCGAGTTCACGATCGAGAACGACGAGTTCACCCTCGGAGAAGTATTGTCCGGGTCGCCCCCCATGCACATCGATCTCGAGCGGATCGTCCCCACTGGAAACTCCGTCGTGCCCTTCCTGTGGGTAACGGGAGACGAGTTCGAGGCGTTCGAGCGAACCGTGACCGCCCACGAGTTCGTCGACGAGATTCTCGCGCTCGACAAGATGGAGGACAGCACGCTCTATCGCGTGCGGTGGCACGGGAGACACAACGACCTCATCCAGGGGATCACGGAGGCCGACGGAACGATTTTAGAGGGCCACGCCGACGACAGGTGGTACTTCCGACTCCGATTTCCCGACCACGACGCGCTCTCGCGGTTTCACAACTTCTGTACCGACCTCGGAATAACGATCCACATCGTTCGAACGTATACGGAAACCGACCGAACCGAGAGTGTCAAGCAGTTCGGCCTCTCTCAGGAACAGCGCGAGGCCCTCGTCGTCGGGCTTCGGAGAGGGTACTTCGATACGCCGAGCCAAGCGAGCCTGGACGAACTCGCCGACGAACTCGGAATCTCGCAACAGGCCACGTCGAACCGGATTCGTCGGGGTACCAAACAGGTCCTCAGCGAGGCGCTGCTGTCGAGCGCGATGGACCTCGAGTGACCCGCCGGACCGTTTTAAAAGGGTTGATGGGACTACGGACATCCTTTCTTGGGGTGGACCGCTACATCGGTCAAGTGCTAATATTCCACCGCAGTTACCCCGCCGGGGCCGAGTCCGGTCGGGAGAGCCTTCCCGAGATGAACGCCGGACGGGTTTCGGTATGAACAGCACCACGAGCGAACGTCGCCTCGAGTTCGACGCGGTTCTCGACCTGTGTCGAGATCGGCGACGTCGCATCGTCCTCGCGGTCCTCGCCGACCAGCAGCGGTCGTTGACGCTGAACGATCTCGTGAAGACGATCGTCAAACACAACCATCACCTCCCAGTTACGGCGGTTTCCGGAGCGGAATTCTCGCGGGTGCGGGTCTCGCTAACTCACGTGCACATTCCGGCGCTGGAAGCGGCGTCGGTTATCGACTACGACTCGAACCGGGCACTGGTGGAACCGACGGCGCGGTTCGACGAATTACAGCCCCGCCTGTCGGCCGTCATCGAAGCCGACCCGGAACTCGAACAACCGGTCGAATTGTAATCTCGGTCGGCCTCTCGTGAATCGGAGACGTCGGTCGGTTCCCGGGGCCACAGGTCGGTCGACTCGGCACGAATAGGCGGGAACGGACAGCGTCGGGTCGCCCCATCCAGCCGCAATATCTTGCTAGAAGATCGTCCCAGATTCGGCATCGATACGGTCTGGGATGCAAGGTACAGATGATACAGCGATCGACCCGCCCGCTACCGTCGCTGAAGTCGCGATTCGACTTTACGAGGTTATTTCACGATTGCTGACCGATATTTGACTATGAAATCGGATGAGGCGGTGAGATCCGGTCGTGCGGGACCGTTATCCAAATTTGTTCGACGAATGCCAAATATCGGTCTGCTGGCCGCCTCGGGGACGCTCATCGGTCTCGGAGCGCTAGCGCTCGCTCGCGGGCTTCACCTGTACGTCCACTTCTACAGTTACGCAACGGGAATCGCAACGAGTAGGTTGTACCAAACGCTGGTTTGGGCTGCTGCCGGAGGAGTGCTCCTATCGATCGGCGTTTTTCTGCTGGCGAACAGTCTGTTTTCGGACTCGGTAGCCTGAATTAGCGCCTTTCGTCGGTGTACGGCTGGGCAACCCTCGATCGAACTCGGCATCGGTTATCGGATGGCGTTCGAGGGAGGGGATGTCGCCCCAGCGGGCGTCTCGCCGGCGATAGCGGCCACGACGAGTGTTCCGACACGAGCGCTGCGGGGAGTTCGGAGCCGGTGATCCACGCCACCACCATCCGTCGGTGGCGGTCCGATCGCCGATTCGTCCGGGCGTGACCGTGCCGGGGGACGTATCCCGCTTCGCTTCGGCCGTGCGTTCGGCGAGTGCCGCGCTTGCGGGTGCGAGATTTGGAAATGAACAGTGGTTGACCGAGACCCGTTCCCGTCGTCCGCTCGGATGTCTCCGTCCATAGTCGGGTTGTGCTGCCACGGAGCGTGAACGGGGTGTGGTTTTTCCGAGTGAACGTCCGTGGATAGTCACGCCGCGCGCTCTCCGTGGAGTCGCCACGTAAAGATCGCTCGGAGGACGATGACGAGACTGTTTCGATCGCCTGCGCCCCAGATCGCCGTTTCTTCGATCTCGTCAGCGTCGCCGGAACCGTTCACGAGCGCGCTGACGAGCGCCGTCTCTTCGTCAGAAATCAGCAGGCTTCCCGCGGGCGTCTCTCGCCACTCCCACAGGGTTTCGAACAGTTCGGCTGACGGGACCGACACCTGAAGTTGGTCTCGGACATCGTCCGAAATCCCCGCGAGATAGATGTCGACGCCGCGGTCTTCGGCGGCCCGAAGCCGGTCGAGGTGCTCGTCGGTGAGCAACTCATCGACGGTCATGAAGACGAGTTGCTCGTCCGCATCGGCGATGAACTCGTCGATACGAGACGCGACCGCGTCCCGACCGGTCACCGTCCAGACGCCGAACTGTTCGCGTTGTGGTTGGGCCGGTCCGATCTCTTCCAGACACTCCGCAAGCTCGGTGATCGTGTTTTCACGTTGGATGTTGAGCATGCGGACGATCGTCTCCTCGGAGATCACCGTGAATTTTCGCGGCGTCGTGTACTGGATGTCGATGAAGCCCAGTTCGTGGAGCCGATCGGTCGCCTCGTACACGCGGGTGCGTGGCACGCCGTTGACGCGGGTGATGTCCTGGGTCGTTCCCGTCCCGAGCCGAACGAGATTGAGCAGCGTCTGGGCTTCGTACTGAGATAACCCGAGATCTTGTAGCCGGTCGAGAGCCTCGGCTTCGGCCTGCCCTTCGTCAAATGATACCATATGTGATGGTACGATACGAGGCCGAATAAAGCCTCTCGAGACCAGTAGCAGTACAGGCAGGGTCAGTCGAGCGGACAGTTACGCCGCACCAGTTCCAGGGAACGCAGCTCGGGGTGCGTCGACGATGAGTTTTCCCGTTCCGCCCCCGGCCCCTACGGACGAACGGGAGTCGGTAACTGAATACACTCGCTGAATCGATCACGCTGTTCTCGTGAGAATGCGAGTGGTTCGGACGACCGCTGCTGAACTCACAGCGCGCATGTCCCACGAGATTTCGCTCGACGTACAAATCCTGTGATGTTTCAGCACAGGCACGGAGTCACCGACTCAAGAGCTCGGGAGCAACCCGTGGACCGCGGTCACGTCGAGTGTCGACCAGCACTTCGAGATACGGTCGTAGCTGGTCGAACCGGTGTCCCGGTGTGACAGTCCGAGTGTCGCACTGCCACTCGATGAAGCCGTACTTCTCGAGTTTGGGAAGGTGTATGTAATGAATGCGGAGGCGTCGTTCGTCGACGCCGGCTATCTCTCGGGAGCTGTGCAAGTGGTCGAGGAGCAGCGAATCGTGCGCTTCGCCGATCTCCTCGGAACCGCCGGTCAACTTCGGGGCGCAGTACCTTCCGTCTTCCAATAATTCGACCAGCAGTTGCCGTCGGTGCTCATCGGCCAAGGCGTCGAACACCTCGTCTGTGGTAGCTGCCGGGATCATACCCGTGCTACGAGTCAACAAATATTAAAATGTCAACATCTTCACGCCAATTGTTCTTTTGATTAACTGGGTGACAGCGGGGAGCGTGCACGTCCGCTTATGAATGGGTCATTTGACGTATAATGCAAGGTAACCCGTAGTGCCGAACTCGCCTTCTCCATCTCGCGGCACTCGCCCGTCGAGATTTCGGCAGGTCGCCGGACTACGTCGAAAGCCGAAACGCGTCTCGTTCATCGGATGGGTCTCCGTCAGTCCCTGCAGCGTCGTCACGGAGTGATTCTATGGTACCTCATCGCACAGTGACGGACGTCCCATGGCCGACCCAACACTATCGACACTTTCAGCGGATGCCATCCGAGACCTGACGGGGCGGTTCCACGGCGAGCTGGTACTCCCCGAGGACGAAGGTTACGACGATGCCAGAGCGGTTTGGAACGGGATGATCGACAAGTATCCCGCCATCATCGCCTACTGCTCGGGAACCGCGGACGTCCGCGCCGCGGTGAATTTCGCCCGAGAGAACGACCTCCTCGTGGCGGTACGGAGCGGCGGTCACAACGTGGCCGGAAGCGCGGTCTGTGACGGCGGGATCGTCGTCGATCTCTCGGAGATGAACGGCGTCTGGGTGGATCCCGACGAACGGACGGCGTGGGTGCAGGCGGGCGCAACGCTCGGCGACGTCGACCACGAGACGCAGGCGTTCGGACTGGCAACGCCCCTCGGCGTCGTCTCCGACACCGGGGTCGCGGGACTCACCCTCGGCGGGGGGATCGGCCACCTCCGGAATAAGTACGGACTGAGCTGTGACAACCTCGCGTCCGTCGATATCGTCACCGCGGACGGCGAGTACCGCACCGCCAGCGAGGACGAGAACGAGGAGCTCTTCTGGGGGATTCGCGGCGGCGGCGGCACCGTCGGAATCGTGACGGGATTCGAGTTCGACCTGCATCCCGTCGGACCCGAGGTTGCGACCGGGTTGGTGTTCTATCCAGGAGGCTCCGCCGCGGAGGTGCTGCGCGCCTTCCGAGAGTACCAGGAATCGGCACCGGACGAGCTCACCACGCTCGTTTCCACCGGCGTGTTCCCCGAGGAAGAGCTCTTCCCGGCGGACGCGGTCGACGAGTTCAAGGTCGCCGTCCTCGGGATGTACGCGGGTGCACCCGAAGCGGGCGAGGCGGCTATCGAACCGCTGGGGGAGCTGGGCCAGCCGCTGGCGGACTTCAGCTCCAGAATGCCCTACGCGGAATTCCAGCGACTGTTCGACGAGGATTACCCCGACGGCATGCGATACTACTGGAAATCGTCGTACCTCGAATCGCTCTCCGACGACGTCCTCGACCGCGCGATCGAGTGGGCGGAGGCGGCTCCGTCGCCGCTCTCGACGGTCGACGTCTGGCCCATGGGTGGTGCGATAGCCGACGTCGGTCTCGACGAAAGCGCCTTTGCCGGTCGGGAGGCCCCGTACCTCCTCGGCGTGGAGGCGAACTGGGAGGACCCCGAGCAGGACGAGGCGAACATCGGGTGGGTGCGCGACTGTCTGGACGACATGCGGCAGTTCTCCGACGGCTCGGTGTACCTCAACTTCCCGGGATTCTACGAGGGCGGCGAGGAGATGCTGGAAACGACGTTCGGCGACGCGTACGACCGACTGGTCGCGCTGAAAGCCGAGTACGATCCGACGAACCTCTTCGGCCGGCCGCAGACCGTCGAGCCGACGGCCGAGTGACCCGTCCGATCCCTCCGCATCTCTCGGCCCGACGGATTCGGGGTGCGCAATTCGCAAGGAGTTGTAGCTATCCGAATGCGATCCGCCGGATCTCGCACGACGATTCTCCCAGCTTCCGGAGAAGTCGATCCGGGGCGTGCGAGAGACGGGGCGCGTATCGTTCGCAACCCGGACCGGCGCGCCCTCGTTCAACCCGTGCAGGTTTTCCAGCGGATGACGATATGTGAGCGATTCGAATAGGAGAGATCGGGGCGAACCCCCTATGGCAACAGCAACACCACCAGAGACGCAAGTACTCTCGGACAAAGTAGCGATCACGGAACTGATGTCCCGCTGGTTCTACCTCGTCGACGACGGCCGTCCAGTCGAGGCCGTAGACCGGTTTACCACCGAGGACGTGACGTTCGACGCCGGAGAACTGGGCGCGGCGGAAGACCAGGAATCCTGGCTGGAGTTTACCGAACTCGCCTTCGAAGAGATTCTACCGTTCACCAGACACACGGTGCACAATCCGCTCATCGAGGTCGACGGCGATACGGCCACGGGCAAGTGGTACCTGGATTGCCCGACGATCACCGGCGACGGTGAAGCCATCTGGCTCCAGGGGACCTACGAGCACGAGTTCCGCCGGGCCGACGGTGAGTGGCTGATCTCGAAATTCACGTTCGAACCGACCTATGCGACGCCGTTCGATCGGGGATGGGCGGAGCAACCGTTCGTCGAGGACATCCCGGGCGAACTCGACTGGTAGCCGTCCGAACGGTCCCCCGTTCGTTCGCGTCCCCAGGCCAGCGCGTACACTGTTCACCGGTGCCGGGCACGTTCCACCGGTGCTGGGTTCATTCCACCAGTGCGGACTCGTTCCACCAGTGCGGACTCGTTCCACCAGTGCGG
>SKPV01000072.1 GCA_007119345.1 Halovivax sp. | reverse complement strand
GCGGCGGACGATGGCGAGGTCGAGGAGGCGGACGATGACGACGACGACGTGCTCGGGGCCATCATCGACGCCCTGACCGGAGACGACGACGACTGAGCTGGCGCTCGCTCCGGAGTGACCTCCGAGCGTTCGCTCGTTCCGAAATCACCTCCGAGCGTTCGCTCGCTCCGCGATGCCGACCGTGCGGGCGCCCGCCTCGAGACGAGTCTCGTTCGCCGTCTCGGAGCGATCGATCGAGACGTTACCCGCTTCCGAAAGACCGAGCGAACGTGGACCGTCCAGTCGGCGACAGTGAATACCGCCCTAATGCGAGTGAATTTTCCCGGCCGCGTTCCGATCCGCGACTTCACGCCGACGTCACCGTCGGGCGACGATTTGTAGCGGGATCACCACCGGGGGTCGGCCGATCCTTGCCGATCGAGCGCTTGCGAGGCCGTCGGCTCGATCCGGGCCCGTCGGAACGACGGCGAGTGCAAACCGTTTTGCGACCCTCGCGCCCGATATGAACGGCGAGCGACGTCGTCGGAGCGACGGTTCCGCTCGGGAGGACGATCCATCGACAGTCGTCCGAACCCGCGTGAGAAGTCGAGGACCCGATCAGTCCCCGTCGATCGGTGCTATCGCGTCGACCAGACGGGGCCGTAGCCCGCCCGCGAGACGCGTTGAACCGTCGCGACGATGAAGAACGCCCCGGAGAGCGCGACCGCGAGAACCGGCGTCGCGGCCGCCGAGAGCGGGCCGATCGAGAGCCACGCGAGCACGAGTCCGATCGCGCCGACGATCGACAGCATTCCGTACGTCCGGTGCCACTCGCGGCCGTCTTCGGGGTGTCGGTCCAGGTACGGTTCGAACGTCGCCGGTCCGTGGAGGAGTTCGATGAGGTGAGCCTCCGGGTCCCAGTCGACGATCCCGTGTTCCTCGAGCATCGGCAGGTGCGTCTGGTAGAGCGAGATGTACACCCGTCGGCGCTGGGCGCGAGTCACCTCGTCCGGCGGAACGTCGTTCTCCCAGGCGGCGACCTGCTCGACGAGCGGTGCCAGGTCGCACGTGCCGTTGCGCTCCTTGAGGAACCGGACCGCCATCCGTCGTCGCGCGTTACTGAACACGTCGAACAGTTCCGCCTGGGAGAGCTCATCCTCGCTCATCGTCTGCCTCCGTCGCCCGCGAACGGGTCCGAAGTGACGGTCGTGATCGGGTACCTCACGTCCCGTGGTGACACGGAGAACCGCTTTACTATCGGCCGTCTACCCCGACGAAAGCGGATTGTACCGGTCGGAGGCCGTGACGGACCGGTAATCCGATATTTTCCGTTCGGCGCGGCTCATCGGCGGCGCTGGGCGTCGATCGCGACCGGTTCGGGCCGATCGACGGATCGGTCCGGGGGTGCTGTAGATCGGCACTACCGACAGGTCAGGTCGGGGATAACAAAGCCTCGCTACCGGTTGTATCCTGACGATTGCACCCGAGTTGCGGAACTGACCATGATCGATTCGACACCACGCGGTCCGATCCGAGGGGTAGCGCCATGAGCCAGTTCGTCTGCGGCGACGACTGTGAGATCGACGACGACGTCACCGTCGGGTACGGGGACTTCGAGGAGCCGACCCGGATCGGCGACGACGCGACGATTCGGGCCGGGAGCATCGTCTACGGGAACGTGACGATCGGCGACGGGTTCGCGACCGGCCACGACGTTCTCGTCCGCGAAGAGACCACCGTCGGCGACGACGTCCTCGTCGGAACCAAGACCGTCGTCGACGGACGGACCGAGATCGGTTCGCACGTGAGCCTCCAGTCGGCGGTCTACGTGCCGACGGACAGTCGGATCGGTTCGAACGTCTTCGTCGGCCCGGGCGCCGTCCTGACCAACGACCAGTACCCGATCCGGCGGGACGTCGACCTCGAGGGACCGACCATCGAGGACGGCGCGTCCATCGGGGCGAACGCGACGATACTGCCCGGCGTCACCATCGGGGAGAACGCGTTCGTCGCGGCCGGGTCGGTCGTGACGGACGACGTCCCGCCGGACACGCTCGCCGTCGGCGCCCCGGCCAGCACGCGCACGCTGCCGGAAACCCTCGAAGGGCCGAATCAGCTCGCATGACGGACGTCCCACTCGTCGACCCGGACGTCGGCCGGGCCGCGTACGAACGCGTCGAGACGCTCCTCGAACGCGGACGGCTGGCCGACGGCCCCGAGGTCAGGTCGTTCGAGGACGAGTTCGCCGACTACTGCGGCGTCGAACACGGCGTGGCGACGTCCAACGGAACGACGGCGCTGCACACCGCCCTCGAAGCCCTCGGCGTCGAGGCGGGCGACGCGGTGATCACCTCGCCGTTCTCGTTCGTCGCCAGCGCGAACGCCATCAGGCTGGCCGGCGGCCGACCCGTGTTCGCCGACGTCGACCGCGAGACCTACGCGCTCGATCCGGAACACGTCGCGGAGATCTGCCGCCGGCGCGACGACGTGGTCGGCGTGCTCCCCGTCCACCTCTACGGCCTTCCGGCGGCGATGCCCGCGATCGCCGAGATCGCCGAGCGCCACGACCTCTTCGTCCTCGAGGACGCGTGTCAGGCCCACGGCGCCGCGATCGACGGAACCCGGGTCGGCGCCATCGGCGACGCCGCCTGCTTCTCGTTCTACCCGACGAAGAACATGACCACGGGCGAAGGCGGGATGATCACGACGGATCGGGAGGCGGTGGCAGAACGCGCCGCCAGCTACGTCAATCACGGCCGCCGGGCCGACGACGACGGCGGGTACGAACACGTCGAGCTCGGTCACAACCACCGGATGACGGCCCTCGCGGCCGCCATCGGGCGCCGACAGCTCGATCGGCTTCCGGGGATGACCGAGGCTCGTCGCGAGAACGCCGCGTTCTACGACGAATCGCTGTCGGAGCTGCCGATGGAGACGCCCCTCGAACCGGACGGATACCGTCACGTCTACCACCAGTATACGATTCGGACGACCGACCGCGACGGATTGAAACGAACGCTGAGCGAGTCCGGGGTCGGCGCCGGCGTCTACTACCCGACGCCGATCCACCACCAGCCGGCCTACGAGTCGGTCCACACCGCGGCCGCCGACCTCCCCGAGGCCGAGCGGGCCGCCGATGAGGTGCTGTCGATACCGGTCCATCCCGGTCTCGACGCGGCGGATCGCCGGACCGTCGTCGACGCGGTCCGCTCTCACTTCGAGCGTCCCTCGACCGCCGGCGTCGACCGCTCGGAGGCCGAATAACCCATCCCGATCGGCCGAATCAGACGCGTGATCGAACACGAGAGACCCTCCGCGATCGCCTCCGACCGCGCCCGGCTCCGGGAGCCGGGCCGTTCCGACCGCGAGATCGAGCGGACGACCGACCAGTCACAGCCGCCCACTACCACATGACCGTATCAGATTCCACCGTGACCGCACCGACACCCCCGCGAGCCGGCGTCATCGGCGTCGGGGCGATGGGAGAGAACCACGCGCGCGTCTACAGCGAGCTACGAGGAGTCGAACTCGCCGGCGTCTCGGATCTCGACGAGGACCTGGCGCGCTGCGTCGCGACCGAATACGGGACGACGTCCCGACCGATGGACGAGCTGCTCGACGACGCGGACCTCGTCTCCGTCGCCGTGCCCACCGAGGCCCACTACGAGACGGTTCGGCGGTGTCTCGACGCCGGCGTCCACGTCCTCGTCGAGAAACCGATCACGGCCGGCCCCGAGCAGGGCCGGGAGCTGGAGACGCTCGCCCGCGAGAGGGGGCTGCTCCTCCAGGTCGGCCACGTCGAGCGCTTCAACCCGGCCGTTCGAACGGCCGCGAGCCTGATCGCCGATCTCGACGTGATCGCCGTCGACGCGAAGCGACTCGGCCCGCCGGTCGATCGCTCGATCTCGGATCGAGTCACGCTCGACCTGATGATCCACGACGTCGACGTCATCCAGTCGCTGCTCGACGACGAGCCGAGCGCGATCGCCGCGACGGGGACGGCCGACGGCCAGCACGCCACGGCGACCCTCGAATTCGACGACGTCGTCGCCACGGTCACCGCCAGCCGCGTCAGTCAGCGAAAGGTTCGGCGGCTGACCGTGACGGCGAGCGACTGCCTCGTCGAGATCGACTACCTCGACCAGACCGTGTTGCTCTACCGCGACTCGTTCCCCGAGTACGTCAGCGACGAAGCCGGCGGCAACCGGTATCGCCACGAGAGCGTCATCGAGCGACCGGAAGTACAAAACCGAGAGCCGTTGCGGGCGGAACTCGAGTCGTTCGTCTCCGCCGCGACGGCGGGATCGGCCCCCGAGGTGACGGCCGAAGACGGGCTGCGAGCGCTCGAGACGGTCCGCGAGATCGACCGCCGGGTCGCCGAGAAGGACGGACTCGAGGTGCGCGCGCGATGAACCGATGGGACGGAGACGGACTCTACGGATCGACGGCGACCGTCGGCCGGCAGCGGCGGGCGCTCGCGGACGGCGACGTGCCGGTGGCCGTCTACGGACTCGGCAAGATGGGGCTCCCGCTGGCGGCGGTGTACGCCGAAACCGCGGGTAGCGTCATCGGCGTCGACGTCGATCCGGCGGTCGTGGCGTCGGTGAACGCCGGAGCGAGCCACGTCGACGGCGAACCGGGCCTCGACGAACTCGTCGCCGATCGGGTCGACCGCGGCCGCCTGCGCGCGACGACCGACGGCCCCGCGGCCGCCGCGGCGGCCCGCGTCCACGCGATCATCGTCCCGACGCTGCTCACCGACGCGGACGAGCCGGACCTCTCGACGGTCGAGGCCGTGCTGGACGACATCGCGGCGGGGCTGTCGCCCGGCGACCTCGTGGTGCTCGAATCGACCGTCCCGCCGGGTACCGCTCGCGACGCGGTCGTCCCGACGCTCGCGGAACGCTCGGACGTCGAACGAGGCGAGTTCGGCGTCGCCGTCTGTCCCGAGCGGACGTCGTCGGGGACCGCGTTGCGGGATATTCGCGGTCGGTACCCGAAGGTCGTCGGCGGCGTCGACGCCGAGAGCGCGCGGGCGGCGGCACTGTTGTACGGAGAGGTGACCGACGGAGAGGTCCACGTCGTCTCGGACGCGACGACCGCCGAGGCGGTCAAGGTGTTCGAGGGGATCTACCGGGACGTCAACATCGCCCTGGCGAACGAGCTCGCGACGACGAGCGGCGAGCTGGGGATCTCCGTTCGGGAGGCGATCGAGACCGCCAACGAGCTGCCGATGTGTCAGCTCCACGAACCTGGTCCGGGCGTCGGCGGTCACTGTATTC
>SKPV01000159.1 GCA_007119345.1 Halovivax sp. | reverse complement strand
TCTTCCCGAACGTGCTCCCGCTCGTCGGCCTGTACATGGCGTTCGCGGTGGCGTACGCGATCATCTACGAGGCGAGCCTGGCGTTCCTCGGCTTCGGCGACCCCGAACTCTACTCGTGGGGCCAGATGCTGTTCCAGGCGTACCACTCGGGCGGGATTCGCCACGCCTGGTGGTGGGTGCTGCCGCCGGGGATCTGCCTGATGCTGCTGGTGATGGCCGTCTTCTTCATCGGCCGTAGCCTCGAGGAGATCACCAATCCGGAGCTGAGACACTAATGACGACCGACGACACTTCCGACGCGAGACGGACGGATCGAGACGCTCAGGACCGCGAGCCGCTGCTCGAGATCGAGGATCTGCGGACCTACTACCACACCGAACGCGGCGACCTGCACGCCGTCGACGGCGTGAGCGTCGAACTCGGCCACCAGGAGACGCTCGGGCTCGTCGGCGAGTCCGGCTGCGGCAAGACGACCCTCGCGAAGTCTATCATCCGGCTCCTGCCGCGAAACGGCGAGGTCGTCGACGGCGAGATCCGGCTGAAGGGCATCGACGTCACCGAACTGTCGGAGAAAGACCTCAGAGAGCAGGTTCGCTGGACCGAGATCTCGATGATCCCGCAGACGGCGATGAACGGGTTCGATCCGGTGAAGACGGTCGGCCGTCAGATCGTCGACGTGATCCGCCGCCACGAGGAGGACACCTCGAAGCAGGAAGCGTGGGCCCGCGCCGAGGAGCTGTTCGAGAACCTCGGCCTCGACGGCAGCCGGGTCGACGACTACCCCCACCAGTTCTCCGGCGGGATGGCCCAGCGGGCGATGATCGCCATGGCGCTCGCGCTCAGCCCGTCGATCATCCTCGCGGACGAGCCGACGACGGCGCTGGACGTGATGATCCAGGACCGGATCCTCCGCCAGATCGACGACCTGCAAGAGCAATTCGAGACGGCGATGATCATGATCACCCACGACATGTCCGTCGTTTCGGAAAACTGCGACTACATCGCCGTGATGTACGGCGGCCGCGTCGTCGAGTTCGGCGACGCCAGGACGATCATCAAGAACCCCCGGCACCCGTACACGCTGGGCATGAGCAACGCCTTCCCGGACATCTCCGAGGACGACCAGGACCTCGTCTCCATCCCGGGCAGTCCGCCCGAGGTCGTCGACCCCGACGAGGGCTGTCGGTTTGCCCCGCGGTGTCCGTTCGCCGAGGACGAGTGCTGGGAGGTGACGCCCCAGGCTGAGGAGTACGAGGACGGTCACATCGTGGAGTGCCACCGCGCCGACGAAGCGGCGTACATGCGCGAGGAGGCGAACGATAAGGAGACGTGGTTGTCGCTCAGGGAGGAGCCGGCGGACGAGCGCGTCGAAGAAGTGGAGGTGAACGATGACTGAGCGCGTCCTCGAGGTCGAGGGGCTCAAGAAGCAGTTCAGCGCGGACGACGACCTCTTCAGCAGGCTGTTCGGCTGGGGCGAACCCAAGACGGTGAAGGCGGTCGACGGCGTCTCACTCGACGTTCGGGAGGGGGAAGCGCTCGGCATCGCGGGCGAGTCCGGCTGCGGAAAGACGACCCTCGGGGAGACCCTCCTCGGGCTGAACGAGCCGACGGCGGGCCGGGTTCGCTACCGGGGCGAGGACGTCACCGAGCGCCTCCAGGAGGACCCGAACCTCCGCACCGAGATGCAGATCATCCAGCAGGACCCGTACAAGTCGATCAATCCCCGGTTCACGGTGTTTAACTGGGTGAAAGAGCCCCTCGACGTCCACGATATCGGGACGGAGGAGGAGCGGGAGGCTCGCGTCCTCGAGACGCTCGAGATGTCCGGACTGAGGCCCGCCGAAGCGTTCGCCAACGAGTACCCCACCGAACTGAGCGGGGGCGAGCGCCAGCGCGTCGGCATCGCGCGAGCCATCGTGTTGAACCCGTCGTTCGTCGTCGCGGACGAGCCGACCAGCATGCTCGACGTCAGCGTCCGGGCGAGCATCCTCGACCTGCTCAACCGGCTCCAGGAGGAGATGGGACTCGCCGTGATGTACATCAGCCACGACATCTCGCTGCTCAAGCACACCTGCGACCGGATCGCCATCATGTACCTGGGGAAGATCGTCGAACTGGGGCCGGCCACCGAGGTCATCAACGATCCCAAGCACCCGTACACGCGGGCGCTCGTCTCCTCGACGCCGATCGTCGACCCCGACAAGTCCCGGGAGCCGATCGAGATCGAGGGGGAGGTACCGGATCCGATCGACCTCGACCCCGGCTGCCGGTTCGCCCCGCGATGTCCCGAGGCCAGGGAGGCGTGCGCGCCCGACGAACCGGCGCTCCACGACGTCGGCGGCGGCCAGGCGGCTCGGTGCATCCTCTACGACGAGGAACTTGAGGAGGCGCCGACCCACCCCGAGTTCCAGTAGCTGCCGGCGCTCCCGCCGCGTCGGCCGCCGATTTCTCCGACGAGTGGACTCGTCCCCCGACGGGGACCTCGCGCGGTCCGAGGCCCGTGTCGTCGCGAGACACAGTCCGGCGAAAGGACCATAGGCGTTCGGCCGACAGTACACGCGTATGACCGCCGACCATCCGTTCGCCCCCGCGGACGCCGAGGTGGCCGAGGAGGAGTCCGAGCCCGGTTGCCAGGTCGACGGCTGTCCCCGACCTGGGTCGGTGCCGCGAGCCGTCGGCACGGCGCCGGACGGTTCGCTGCAGCGGGCGTACGTCTGCGACCGTCACCACCGCCTGTTCCTCGCCGCGAAGATTCTGCTCGTGATCCTCGTCGGATCGTTGTTCCTGCTCGCGTTCTTCAGGGTGTGACGCGAGCGCTCGCGGGTCGATCGAGCCCGCCGCCCGCGTCACCGGACGGTGTAGCCGCCGTCGATGACGATGGACTCGCCGGTGACGTACGACGAGGCGTCGGCGGCCAGGTAGACCGCCAGCGGCCCGACGTCTTCGGGCGTCGCCATCTCCCCCTGGAGCATCTCGTCGTACCAGGTCTCGGCCATCTCGGGGTCGTTCTCGAGGACGCCCTCGATCAAGTCGGTCCGGACGTAGCCGGGGTTGATCGTGTTCACGCGGACGTCGTGCTCGGCCCACTCGGAGGCGAGCTGCCGGGTGAAGGCGTCGACGCCGCCCTTCGACGCCTGGTACGACACCTGCGGCTGGGGGTGGTTGGCGACGAGCGCGGAGATCGAGGAGATGGTGACGATCGAGCCCCCGCCGCGCTCGATCATCTCGCGGCCGACCACACGCGAGCAGCGGAAGACGCCGGTGAGGTTGACGTTCAGGACGCGGTTCCACTCCGCCAGGGTCATCTCCTCGGCCGGGCCGTTTATCGTCAGCCCGGCGTTGTTGACGAGGACGTCGATCTCGCCGAACGCGTCGACGGTGGCGTCGACGAGCGCGCGAACCGAGTCGTCGTCGGCGACGTCGGTGGGAATACACCGCGTCTCCGCGCCGGTCGCCGCCGCGATTTCCGCGGCCGCCCGCTCGCCGTCGTCGGCGTCCCGATTCGCGATCACGACGTCGGTGCCCGCCTCCGCGAGCGCGGTGGCGATCCCCCGTCCGATGGCGCGGTTGCCGCCGGTGACGATCGCGACGTCACCGTCGAGTTCGAATCGCTCGAGGACCGTCATGTCGATTCGATGCCGCCGAATCCCCATAAGTGATACCTCGAGCGACGGATCCCCTTCGAACCGGGTTCCGGGTGGTCGAGGTGATCGAACCCGGGTATTTATAGTATCGTTCGGATCACATACGAACGGATGAACTTCGGCATCGAGGAACAGGTGGCGATCGTAACGGGCGGAACGAAGGGCATCGGCCGCGCCATCGCCGAGACGCTCGCCGAGGAGGGCTGTTACGTGGCGATCTGCGCCAGGAGCGACCCCGAGTCGGTCGCCGAGGAGATCGCGCCGGACCCGGGGCAGGTGATCGGCGTCGCGTGCGACGTGACGGTCCCGGCGGACGTGGCGTCGCTCGTCGACGAGACGCTCGAGGCGTTCGGCGGGATCGACATTCTGGTGAACAACGTCGGCATTCTCGGGAGCGAGAGGCCGTTCCACGAGATTCCCGACGAGGAGTGGCGGGAGGTCATCGACGTCAACATCATGGGCACCGTTCGGGTGACCCGCGAGGTGTTACCCCACATGCGGGAGCAGGGGTCGGGCGTCGTCGTCAACGTCGCCTCCGAGGCCGGCACCCAGCCGGACCCGTTCAAGACCCACTACGACGCGACGAAGGCGGCGATGATCAACATGACCAAGAACCTCTCGAAGACCTACGGCGACGAGGGCATCCGCGTCAACGCCGTCTCGCCCGCGACGACGAAGACACCGCTGGTCGAGGAGATTTTCGAGGAGCGCGCGGCGGAGACCGGCCGGAGCCTCGAGGCGGTCGAACGGGAGTTCATCGCCGAGGAGAAGCCGGGGATCGTCACCGACCGGCTGGGCGAACCGGAGGACGTCGGGAGCGTCGTCGCGTTCCTGGCCTCGGAGAAGGCGGCGTTCGTCCACGGCGCGAACTGGCGGGTCGACGGCGGATCGATCTGGACGATCGACGCCTGAATCCGGCGCTCGGGCGGCCGAAGCCGTCACGAGCGACCTCCGGCGCCGCTACTCGGTCGCGCGGGTCTCGATCGACCCCCGGCGCCGCTACCCGGCCTCGCGGGTCTAGATCGACCTCCGGCGCCGCTACCCGGCCGCGTGGGTCTCGAGCGAGAGCGCGGTGCTGACGGTTTCGCCGGCCGGGAGGTGTTCTGCGGTGTCGTTTTCGACGTGCTCTTCGAGGCCTCCGGTCGGCCGGGAGGTGCACGGCTCGAGGCCGAGGTTGTAGTTGCGTCCGAAGAAGGGCGCGTCCTCGAAGCCGCCGAACGCGCCCCAGTACCAGACGAACTCGTAGAGGTCTCGGTCGAACTCGACGGTCACCCCCAGGTCGAGTTCCGGGTTGGTGACGGTGTATCGCCCCTCCTCGAAGCCGGTCAGCGCGGCGAGGTCGTGGACGCGCTCGTCCTTCGGCGGGAAGCGACTGACGTCGATCTCCCCGTCGTCGCCCTCGTACACCGGGTACTCGAACGTCTCCCCCGCCGGGAGTCGGCGGGTGTCCGGATCGTGGTGCGGATCGACGTGGACCGTCTCGCAGGGCGCCTCGAGCCTGGCGTCGGGGCTTATCAGCGGCTCGCCGAGGGCGACGTGCTGGACCCACGAGTAGTCGACGTCGACCTCGCCGACGTTCGCGACGGTCTCTTCCCACTCGAGGCGGGAGGCGCCTTCCTCGAGGGTCAGTTCGCGCTCGACGCGAAGCGGATACCGCGAGAGTTCGGCGCTGAGGGAGACGACGACGCGGTCGTCCTCGGCCGTCGTCCTGGCGTCGAAGGGAATCAGCGTCGACTCCCCGTGGTGGGCGAGGGGCGCGCCCTCGACCTGGGCGGGGGCGCCGGCCGTCGGGAGGACGCTGTTCCACCCTCCCGGGAAGTGATCGAGGAAGGTGAACCAGTCGTCCGGCGACCCGATCTGGCCCGCCGCGGGCGCGTACCACTCGTGCGGGGTCTCGAAGAGGACGTTCACGTCGGTCCGCTTGTCCCTGATCTCGGTGACGTCGCCGCCCTTCCCCGCGAGCACCTCCACTCGCAGGCGGTCGTTCTCGAGGTGCACCGTGTCGATGCCGCGACGTGCGTACTCGTCCGTAACGGACAGCTCTGGCATGTGCGACAGCTACTCACGGTGTCACCATAACAGTTCACCTCGCGCCGACGCTTCCGTCGGGGGAGAGTATCCCGTTCGATCCGAAACCGACCCCATCGGTACTTATAATTCGTTCACGCGAAGAACACTCACCATGGGCATTCAGAACGTGGCCGTTACCGGCGGCAACGGCAAGATCGGACGGGCGATCCTCGAGAACCTGACCGACCACGGCTACCGCGCAATCAACGTGGCCCGGGGCAAACGGCGCGAGGAGGTCTCGGACGAGTACCGGACGACCGACCTCCTCGACGCGGGCGAGGTCTACGGCTCGCTCGCGCGCAGCGACGCCGACGCCGTCATCCACATGGGAACGATCCCCTGGCCGACCGAGCACCCGGGCTTTCGGACCTACGAGAGCAACGTCATGTCCACGTACAACGTGCTCGAGGCGTCCCACGAGCTCGGCCTCGAGTCGGTCGTCCTCGCCTCGAGCATCAACGTCCTCGGCTGTGCCTACCAGGACGAACCCGTCGAGGTGTTCTACCTGCCGATGGACGAGGAGCACCCGGTCACGCCCCGGGACCCCTACGCGCTGGGCAAGCACGCGATCGAGATCACCGCCGACGGGTTCGGGCGCCTCGCGGACGCGCCCTCGATCGCGTCGCTTCGCTACCCCTGGGTCGCGACGGCGGAGGAGATACTCGAGAACTTCGTCGAACCGGACCGCTCGCTCGAGGGGCTCAGGGACGCCTGGCACCACACGACGCGGGACGTGATGTTCTCGTACCTCCACATGGCCGACGGCGCCGAGGTCGCGCGCCTCGCGATGGAGGCCGACCTCGACGGACACGAGCGCTTCTGGACGGTCGCCGCCGACACGACGGCCGAGGTCGAGAGCGGGGTCCTCGTGGAGGAGTACTATCCGAACGCCGAACACCGCGCGGAGATTCCCGGCACCGAGTCGCTGATCTCGATCGACAAGGCCCGGGAGCTGCTGGGCTGGGAGCCGAAGCGCTCCTGGCGCGACCTCTGATCGGCGTCGGTCGACGCGCCGCGAAGGGAGCGCAGACTCCCGCCCGGACGGTCGGTCGGTCCTTTTTTCGAGGTAAACTATTATGATACTCGAGGTCTCATTTTCGGGCGATGTCGGTGTTAGAGAGATTTACGCTCGAGGGACAGACCGCGATCGTCACGGGCGGCAACCGGGGAATCGGGAAGGCTATCGCCCGTGGGCTGGCCGACGCCGGCGCGAACGTGGTGATCGCGAACCGGACGCTCGAGAGCGGCGAGGAGGCGGCGGCCGAGATCAGCGAGGAGACGGGCGCCGAGGCCATCGCCGTCCGGACCGACGTCTCCGAGGAGGCGGACGTCAGCGCGCTCGTCGACGCCACCGTCGAGGAGTTCGGCGGAATCGACGTGCTCGTCAACAACGCGGGGATCGCGATCCACGGCGGCGCCGAAGAGAAGCCGCTCGAGGAGTGGCAAGAGACGATCGACGTCAACCTCACGGGGACGTTTCTCTGCTCGAAGTACGCCGGCCGCGAGATGATCGAGGGCGGCGGCGGATCGATCGTCAACGTCACGTCGATGTCGGCGTACATCGCGAACTATCCCCAGAAACACGTCGACTACCAGGCGTCGAAGGGTGGAATGGAGGCCTTCTCCCGCCAGCTGGCCTCCGAGTGGGCCGAACACGGCGTCCGCGTGAACAACATCGCGCCGGGATACGTCGCGACGGAGATCCTCGTCGACGACGAGGAACTGCTGAACACCTGGAAGTCGGAGATGCTGCAGGACGAACTGGCGAGGCCCGAAGACATCGCGCCGCTGGCGGTCTACCTCGCGTCGGACGCCTCGTCGTACGTCACCGGCGAGTCCATCGTCATCGACGGCGGCTACACCGTCCGGTGACCGCCCCCGAGAGCGGCGGCCGACGAGAGGGGTCGACCGAACCGACGGCGGATCCGGCGCCGTGACTCGCGCTACCGACGGTCTTCGGGGGAGGTAAAGTTTTACAACGAGCAGCGGCGTGATACATACCGAGCAGATGAAAACAAACGCTGTCGTGATGGTGGAACCCGGCGAGTTCGACGTCCGCGAGTTCGAACTCCCGGAACTCGGACCGAACGACGTGCTCATGCGCGTCGAACTGAACGGCGTCTGCGGGACGGACGTCCACATCAACGAAGGGGGGATGAACCACCTCGACTTTCCGATCCTGCCCGGCCACGAGTTCGCCGGCCGCGTCGAGAAACTCGGCGAGAACGTCGAGACCGACGCCCGCAACGAACCCTTGGCGGAGGGTGACCCGATCACCGCCATCCCGTTCTGGAAGGTCGAGGACGACTGGTACTCGAAGCACGTTCCGACGCGAGAGGTGCTGTTCGAGGGGATCACGGGGCTCGGCCTCGCCCCCGCGGAGTCGGGGGACGTGGGGGGCATGAGCGAGTACGTCGTCCTCCCGGAGGAGACGGACGTGTACAAGCTTCCCGAGGGGATGGACCCGGACCTGGGCGCGCTCGCCGAACCGCTCTCGATCGGCGTGCGGGCGTACGAGCGCGCCGCGATGCCGGGGATGCCGGACGTGAACGAGGGCGTCGGCCTCGGCAGCAGCGTCGCGGTCCAGGGCGCGGGCACGATCGGCCTGCTCACCGTCGCCGCCGCACACGCCGGGGGCTCCGGCCAGATCATCGCCATCGACGCCATCGAGGAGCGCCTCGAGCTGGCCCGCGAGTTCGGCGCGACGGACACGGTCGACATCACCGAGTACGACGGCGACGAGGAGATCGTCCGCGCCGTCAAGGAGCGGACCGACCACGGTCGCGGCCCGACCGCGGTCATCGAGGCCACGGGCGTTCCGGCGTCGGTCCCCCAGGCGATCGAGATCCCCCACGACGGCGGGATCTTCGTCGAGGCGGGCCACTACGCCTACAACGGGGAGGTCGAGATCAACCCCACCCGGATCGTCCAGAAGGAACTCACCATCCTCGGGAGCAAGGCCGCGCCTTCGGGACAGTTCCGAACGGCGGTGGAACTGCTGCCGGAACTCGCCGCGGAGATGCCCCTCGAGGAACTGTTCAACTACGGTGTTCCCCTCGAGGACGTCGGAGACGCCTACGAGACGCAGGCGGAGGGGAACGCGCTCCGCGCCTCGATCCACCCCCACGGCGTCTGATCGGACGACGCGTCGACGTCGGTGAGCGACGAGCGAGCCGCCCGAGCGGAACCGCCCCGACCGAAATCGAACGCGAACTCGTTCAGCCCTCACGGCGGGGAATGGAACTGCTGGCCAATCGCCGTCTTTGCCGAGTCATATCACAATCACATAATAAATATGAAAATGGTAATTCGGGGAGCAGTTTCGCGGAGCCGGACGGCGTCGGGTCTTTCTCTCTAATATGGCGATTAACTTTTATCACCGGGGGTAGGGGGATTTTTGCACTTTTATGCCCCTTTAGGTGATGGATACTGGCTATTCAGGGATGAAGACTTCGCAAACGGTCAGAAATCGAGTCCATACTTCTGTGTGATAACGCGCGGATCCGGTTTCGGGCCTTTCACGAATCGAAGCGTCCGTATATGAGGGCTTCGGTCGTCACCGGGCAGTTCACGGTACGCTCCGCGCGGGACTGGTCGTCGGAGGATCCGTCGTACGGCCGCTCGAGTCCAACACTGGTATACTATCGGAATAGGGATAGATTCTGGATAGTGTCGGTAATGCGGTAATGGGCCGGGTGACGTCGGTAACCCTGTGATATGGCGGGGGCGTCGGTAACCCTCTGATATGGCGGGCGCGTCAGCCCGGTTATCGAACCGGATCCTCGAGGATCGGTGCGGGGATGGTCGAATCAGTAACGGGCCGTCGATCTGACGCCGATCCGGCACCGATCGGCGACTGTCACTCGGCGCCTCCCGACGTCGCCCAGCCGAGAGCGCGCTCGACCGCGTCGCTCCACCGCGAGTACGTTTCGTCCGCCGTCGCGGCGTCCATCTGCGGCTCGAACTCGCGGTCGACCCGCCAGTTGTCGCGTAGGCCCTCGACGTCCTCCCAGTAGCCGACCGCGAGGCCGGCGGCGTACGCCGAGCCGAGCGCCGTCGTCTCGTCGACGACCGGGCGGGTGATCTTCGAGCCGATGATGTCGGACTGGAGCTGACAGAGGAAGTTGTTCTTGACGGCGCCGCCGTCGACTTTGAGGCTCGTCATCTCGATCCCCGCGTCGGCCTCCATCGCCTCCGCGACGTCGCGGGTCTGGAAAGCGATCGACTCGAGGGTGGCTCGCACGATGTGTTCCCGCCGGCTCCCCCGAGTGAGTCCGAGGATGGTGCCGCGGGCGCGCTGGTCCCAGTGGGGAGCACCGAGGCCCGTGAACGCCGGGACGACGTAGACGCCGTCCGTGGAGTCGACGCTGCGGGCGAGCTCGGCCGTCTCGGCCGGGTCCTCGATCAGCGAGACGTCTTCGAGCCACTCGATGGCGGCGCCGGTGACGAAGATCGCCCCCTCCAGAGCGTACCGAACGGGCTCGCCCGAGCGCTGGAAGCCGACGGTCGTCAGCAGTCCGTGTTCGCTCTCGACGGCCTCCTCGCCGGTGTTCATCAGGAAGAACGAGCCCGTACCGTAGGTGTTCTTCGCGTCGCCCGGATCGAAGCAGGTCTGGCCGAACAGCGCGGCCTGCTGGTCGCCCAGCGCGCCCGCGACCGGCACCGCGGCGCCGAGAAAGCCCTCCGGATCGGTCGAGCCGTAGGTCGCCTCGTCGCTCGACGGACGAACCTCGGGCAGCATCTCGCGGGGGACGGAAAACGCCGCGAGCAGTTCGTCGTCCCACGCCATCTCGTGGATGTCGAACAGCATCGTCCGCGAGGCGTTCGAGACGTCGGTGACGTGCGAGCCGGTCAGCTTGAAAATGATCCAGCTGTCGATCGTCCCGAACAGGACCTCGCCCTTCTCGGCGCGGTCGCGGACGTCCTCGGGGCGGGTGCGTTCGAGCTTGATCGGATCGGCGTTGTCGAGCAGCCACTCGGCTTTCGTCGCCGAAAAGTAGGCGTCGGCCTCGAGGCCGGTTTTCTCCCGGATCGTCCCGACGAGCTCGTCGGCCTGGAGCCGTTCGATTCGATCGGTCGTCCGGCGGTCCTGCCAGACGATCGCGTTGTGGACCGGCTTGCCGGTGTCGGCGTCCCAGAGCACGGTCGTCTCGCGCTGGTTGGTGACGCCGATCGCCGCGAGCTGGTCGGGACCGACCCCGGCCTGGCCGAGCGCTCGCGTCACGACGGATTTGGTGTTCTCCCATATCTCGAGCGGGTCGTGTTCGACCCAGCCAGGCTCGGGATAGATCTGTTCGTGTTTCTCGTAGGCGTTCGCGACGACCTGCCCGCCGTGGTCGAAGACCATGAAGCGGGTGCCCGTCGTCCCCTGGTCGATCGCGCCGACGTACGTATCTTCTGTCACTCCTGATCACTCGTGTCCGCACCGGACTCGTATCTTTACCGACGGTGATGATCTACGGGTAAACAATTACGACGACCCACATAAAGGTGCGTGATGCTGTGGGATAAAGCATACAACTACCGAGCGACGGACCCGCCGGACGACCGGTAAACCGACCACGTAGGGCCGATTTCGCTTGCACGGGTCCCTACGCGTCCCGAGTACACGGGTCGTGGGGAAACCCCCTCCAAAATCATAGGAAATATGATTAGTACTGTCGAAGCCGGTGCGTCGATAAAATAAAGGTGGCCGCGACCGTCGATACGAGAGAATGCCACGAGACGCCACGGTACTCGTCCTCGGCGGCGGGTCGACCGGCTGCGGTATCGCCCGCGACCTGGCGATGCGCGGCGTCGACGTCACCCTCCTCGAGCGCGGGAACCTCACCGACGGCACGACCGGCCGGATGCACGGCCTGCTCCACAGCGGCGGCCGGTACGCCGTCTCGGATCGAGCGAGCGCCACGGAGTGCATCGAGGAGAACCGGGTGCTCAGGGAGATCGCCGGCCACTGCGTCGAGCTGACCGGCGGTCTCTTCGCGGCCCGTCCGGAGGACTCCGCGGAGTACTTCGAGGAGAAGTTGCGGGGCTGTCGGGAGTGTGGGATTCCGGCGCGCGCCCTCTCGGGACGCGAGGCCCGCGAAATCGAGCCCTACCTCGCGCGAGACGTCGAGCGCGCGATCGAGGTGCCCGACGGCGCGGTCGACCCGTTCAGGCTCTGCGTCGCGAACGCGCTGGACGCGGAACGTCACGGTGCGCGCGTGGAGACCCACGCGGAGGTGATCGACCTGCTGCGCGAGGGCGACGACGTCTACGGCGTCGAGGTCCGCCACGAGTCGGGACCAGGCAAGCGGGTCCATCGGGCCTCGGGGTCGACGGAGGAGATCACCGCCGAGTACGTGGTGAACGCCACGGGCGCGTGGGCCGGCCAGATCGGCGCGATGGCGGGAATCGACGTCGAGGTCCGTCCCTCCAAGGGCGTGATGACGATCATGAACGTCCGCCAGGTGGATACGGTGATCAACCGCTGTCGACCCAAGGGCGACGCCGACATCGTCGTCCCCCACGAGACGACGGCGATCCTCGGGACGACGGACGAGGAGGTCGCGGACCCCGACGACTACCCCGAGGAGGGGTGGGAGGTGGACGAGGTGATCGACACCCTCTCGGTGCTGGTGCCGATCCTGCGGGAGGCGCGGACGATCCGCTCGTTCTGGGGCGTCCGACCGCTGTACGAGCCGCCCGGCACCGGCACCGAGGACCCGACGGACATCACGCGGGACTTCTTCCTGCTCGATCACGCCGAGCGCGACGGCGTCTCGGGGATGGCGAGCATCGTCGGCGGCAAGTTCACGACCTACCGCGCGATGGCCGAGGAGATCGCCGACCACGTCTGCGACGAGCTGGGCGTGCGCGCGTCGTGTGCGACCGCGGACGAGGCCCTACCCGGCAGCGAGAACCTCGACGAGCTCGAGGCCGCGATGGAGGACTTCGGCCTGCGGTCGCCGATCGCCCGTCGCAGCAAACAGCGACTCGGGAGCCGGTCGGCCGCGGTCCTGGGAACCGACGAGCCAAATCCCGTGATCTGCGCGTGCGAGGGCGTCACGCGCGCGGAGGTTCGGGACGCGATCGCCCAGTCCGGATCGGACCTGAACGCCGTGCGCATCCGGACCCGCGCCTCGATGGGCAACTGCCAGGGCGGCTTCTGCTGTGCGGCGATGGCCGCCGAACTCCACCCCGAGTACGACGAGCCGACGGCCCGGGCGGCGCTTGACGAACTCTTCCAGGAGCGCTGGAAGGGAGAGCGCCACGCCCTCTGGGGCGAACAGCTCTCTCAGGCCATGCTCAACTACGCGCTGCACGCCACGACGTACAACCGGGACGCCGACCCAGCCGACGGCGCCACCGTCGACTACGCCGCGTACGACGACGGCGGTGACGGGTTCGCCGCCGACGGAAGTGACGCGTCCGAGGACGGCGGTGACGCGCTCGCCTCCGAGGGCAGTGACGCGTCCGAGGACGGCGGTGACGCGTCCGGGAACGGTGCAAGGGACGAGGGGGCGAGCGAATCGAATTCCGCGTCCGACGGAGGTGACGTGTAACCGTGGCGATCGAAGACGACGTTCTGGTGATCGGCGGCGGATTGGCCGGCGCGACGGCGGCGCTCGCCGCGGCCGAGCGCGGGGTCGCCGTGCGACTCGTCTCGTTCAAGCAGAGCACCCTCCGGCACGCCTCGGGGCTGATCGACGTCCTCGGATACGGGCCGGACGGAGGCGGCCCGCTCGCGGAGCCGTACGACGCGATCCCGGATCTGCCGACGGGTCACCCGTACGAGCGCGTCGGCGCGGACGCCGTCCGCGAGGCGTTGTCGTTCTTCGACGCCCTCGCGGGCGACGCCTACCGCGGCGACCACACCGAGACCAACGCGCTCGTCCCGACGAGCGGCGGGACGGTCAAGCCCACGGCGCGGTATCCCGCCGGCGCGGCCGCGGGCGTTGCGACCGACGAACGGCCGGCGCTCCTCGTCGGATTCGACGCGCTCCCGGAGTTCGACGCGCCGCTGGCCGCCGAGCACCTCCGCGCCGCCGGCGTGCCGTTCGACGTTCGCGGCGTCACCCTCTCGTTTCCCGGCGAGTTCCGCGACGACGCGAAAATCACGCGCTACGCTCACGCGCTGGATCGCGACGAGCCGATCTCGACGAACGCGGGCGGGCGACCGGCGCGGGCGGCCCTGGCCGACGCCGTCTCGGCTCACCACCGCGGCGAGGCGAGGATCGGCGTTCCCGCCGTGCTCGGCGACGAGTTCCACGAGGCGGTCCGGACCGACCTCGCCGACAGGCTGGGCGCCGCGGTCTTCGAGGTGCCGACCGGTCCGCCGAGCCTGCCCGGCCTCCGACTCGAGGACCTGCTGTTCGACGCGCTCGAGTCCGCGGGGGTCCGGGTGACGACCGGCGTCCCGGTCGTCGATCACGAGGTCGCGGACGGGAGCGGGATCGCGCGTACCGGCGGCGCCGCGGAGGCCGGCGAGAGCGTCGACCGAATCGATCGCGTGCTCGTCGACCGCGGCCACCGGACGGTCCCCTACCGCGCGAGCGAGTACGTCCTCGCCACGGGAGGTCTCGTCGGAAAGGGCGTCCGGTCGGCGCGCGAGGAGATCTTCGAGCCGATCTTCGACTGCCACGTGCGCGCTCCCGCGGACCGCTACGACTGGTCGGAACCGGCGGCCTTCGGCGATCACGCGTTCGCCCGCTTCGGCGTGGCCGTCGACCGCGATCTCCGACCGCTCGGTGGCGACGGCGAACCCGAGTTCGCCAACCTCCGGGCGGCCGGCGCCGTGTGTGGCGGCTACGACTACGCCGCCGAGAAGTCGGGCGCCGGCGTCTCGCTGGCGACCGGCTACGTCGCCGGCGGCCGGGCGGGGGAGGTGGCGAGCGGATGAGCGTCGTGTACGGGAGCGGTGGCGAGCGGATGAGCGTCGTGTACGGGAGCGGTGGCGAGCAGACGAGCGTCGTGTGCGGAAGCGGCGGCAAGGGGGCGAACGGAGTGTGCGGAAGCGGCGGCGAGCAGACGAGCGAGGGCGTCGAACCGCACCGCGGGCGAGGCGCGAGGGGTCAGACGGCGACGAGGGATCACGATGAGTGACACCGACCGACCGGTCGACGACGATTTCGAACCGATCCAGGTCTTCCCCCAGGCGGAGGACGTCGATCTCCGACCGGGCGCGGACAACTGCTACAAGTGCTCGACCTGCGACACCAACTGCCCCGTCGCCGAGGTCGACGACGAGTTCCCGGGCCCGAAGTTCCAGGGGCCGGAGCAGTGGCGCCTGAAGCGCGGGGACGACCACGACGTCGACCCCTCGATCATGAAGTGCTCGAACTGCATGCGCTGCGATCAGGCGTGCCCGTCCGAGGTTCCCCTGTCTCAGATGCACAACTCGGCGCGGGGGGAGTACGTCCGCGAGCACCAGTCGAGGTGGTCCCGGGAGTACCTGCGAAACCGACTGCTCTCGAACTATCGGCTGGTCTCGCGGATCGCCAGCACGGCCCCGCGACTGACGAACTTCGTGATGGGACTCCGGGTGACCCGGCTCCTGAACGAGAGGCTGCTGGGGATCACGAGCGAGCGGGAGTTCCCGGCCTACGCCACGGAGACCTTCCGGGAGTGGTGGACGAAGCGAGGCGGCGCGGCCGCCTCGAACGAGCGGGCGCGGGCGGCGCGAGCAGAGCGAGGCGGCGCAGCCGCCTCGAACGAGCGAGCGAAGACGCCACGAGCAGAGCGAGCCGCCTCGGCGGTCGAGAGCGAGGACAAGCGGATCGCCTACTTCCACGGCTGTTACGCCAACTTCAACACGCCCGAGGTCGCGAAGGCGCTCGTTCGGGTCTACGAGCACTTCGGGTACCAGGTGCTGGTCCCCGAGCAGGACTGTTCCGGGACGCCGATGTTCGCCAACGGCATGCTCGACGACGCCCGCCGGGCCGCGGGGACGAACGTCCGCGAACTGGGGGCGGCGATCGCCGACGGGGCGGCGGTGATCACCTCGTGTACGTCCTGCTCGATGGCGATCCGCCAGGAGTACCCCGAACTGTTCGCGTACGACGGCGTCGAGGAGCTCGCCGCGAACACGTGGGACGCCGTCGAGTACCTCCGGGTCAACGAGGATCTCGAGGGCGCACTCGAGGAAACAGCGGTGGACCTGCCGGCCATGGCCTACCACGCCCCGTGTCACGCGCGCAACCAGGGGTTAGACGGCCAGACCGCGGAGGTGGTCGACGCCATCGACGGCGTCGAGGCCCACGACGTCGGGGACTCCTGTTCCGGGATCTCCGGCACCTACGGCTGGAAGGCCGAGCATTACGAAACGTCCATGGCGATCGGGGAGGAGCTGTTCGAGCACATGGCGGCGGCCGACGCGGACGTCGGACTCACGGAGTGTCCGACCTGCTCTATGCAGATGGAACACGGGACGGGCTACGAGATCCGACACACGCTGGAGGTGCTCGCCGCGGCACTGGTCGACTCGTCGGACGACGATACACGGACGGGCGAGTCCCCGGAGACGGGGGCGGAGGAGTGATGGACCTGGCGGAACGCGTCGCCAGGCGGCGGTCGGCTCGGAGGGCGGCCGGCGTGATGGTCGAGCGCGACGTGCTGAGTCCGGTGACCCACCGGCCGGAACCCGTCGGTCGGGGCGTGGTCCTCGAGGAGTTGCTCGACGCCGTCGACCCGGTCTTCGACGGCGACCTGCCGCCGGACGTCGCGGTCGCCGGCCCGCACGGGTCGGGAACCTCGGCGGTGGTGACGGCGCTGTTCGCGTCGCTGAACGACCGGCTTGGCGCACCCGATCGGTCGATCGCCACGACCACCAGGGGCGGCGCACCCGATCCGGTCACGTGGTTCCTCACCGTCGACGCGCGAACCGTCGCGAGCCCGTTCGCGTTCTACCGCGCGGTGCTCTCGGCGCTGGTCGACGGCGGCGTTCCGGACGGCGGTGTGGAGACCGACGTGCTGCGAAACCGACTCGCGGGGCGACTCGACCGACCGGACCGGCGGGCGGTGGTGGCGATCGACCACCACGACGAACCAGGCGGGCTGGACCTCGAGACCGTGCGGGGCCTGCTTGCACCCTTCGAGGAGCGGGTCGCGCTGGTTCCGGTCGGGCGGACGGTTCCGGAAGACTGGTCGGGGCCGGTCGTGCGCGTCTCGCCGTACCGCCGCCACGAACTCGTGGACGTGGTGACCGACCGGGCCACGACGGGGCTGGCGACCGGCGCCGTCGACCACGGGACGCTCCGCGAGTTGGCGGCCTGGGCGGACGGCAACGCCCACGACGCCCTGGCCGCGCTGTTCGGGGCGGCCACGCTGGCGGCCCGCGCCGACGCCGACCGGATCGCGGACGACCACCTGGACCGGGCGATGGCGGACGTCCCGGCCGACGGAATCCACGTCGCTCGTCCCCTCTCGGTCTCGGAGAGTCGTCAGCGGGTGCTGGCCGGGCTGGTCGAACTCGACGCGCCGGCCCGGTCGATCGGTGACCTCGCGACGGAGATCGCCGCGCGGACCGACGTCGCCTCGGGGACGGTGACGCGGTTTCTCTACGAACTCGCCGGCGCGGGCATCCTCAGACGCGTCGCGCTCCCCGCGGACGGGAGCGGTCGGCGGCCCAGCACCGTGGAACCCCGGTTCCCGACGATCGTGTTCCGGACGCACGC
>SKPV01000237.1 GCA_007119345.1 Halovivax sp. | reverse complement strand
GCCGTCCGCGAGATCGCGACCTGCGGAAAGCCGGTGATCGCGCGGGTCGACGGCCCCGCCGTGGGCGCGGGCGCCGCGCTCGCGGTCGCCTGCGACCTGGTCTACGCCACCGAGTCCGCGAAGCTCGGCTTCTCGTTCGCGAAGATCGGGCTCACCGCCGATACGGGGGCGACGTGGAATCTCCCCCGGCTCGTCGGCGTCCAGACCGCCTTCGAGCTGCTCGCCACGGGCCGGATGGTGGGGGCCGCGGAGGCCGCCGAGCTGGGCCTCGTCGCCGAGGTCGCTCCCGCCGACGAGCTGGACGAGCTGGTCGACGAGCGCGCGACGGAGCTGGCGAACGGGCCCACGCGGGCGCTCTCGTCGCTCCGGCGGCTCCTCTTGCGGGCGAATTCGAACACCTTCGAGGAGCACCTGGAGCGGGAGGCCCGCGAGCAGATCGGCATGTACCACACGAACGACGTGATGGAGGGCGTGACAGCGTTCACCGAGGGGCGGGAGCCGGCGTTCGAGGGTCGATAGCGCATATTTCTGCTCTCGACCGAAGGTATATGAGTCGTAGGCGCGAACGGTCCGGTATGGACGGCGACGATGTACCCGACGATCGCGGCAGGGGCCCGCCGCTGGCCGACGACGCCCGCGATCGCTGGCAGCGCGACCGGACCACGTTCCAGCGCGTCTACGACGTGATCGTCGGCGCCACCGACCCGGCGACGGCGAGCGAGATCGCCGATCGCGCGGCGTGCTCCGAGAACGGCGCCAGGGAGGCGCTCGATCAACTCGTCGAGATGGGGATCGCCCGGCGATCGACCGGTCGTCCGGCGACCTACCGCCGCAACGAGTCCTACCTACGGTGGAAGCGGATCGAGTCCATCGCGAGCGAGCACCGCACCGGGGAGATCCGGGAGCGTCTGGACGACCTCCTGGCCGAGGACCGCGCGTATCAGGACGAGTTCGGCGTTCCCGATCCGGACGTCGTCGACGTCGCGGACCCGACCGCGGGACACGACGCCGTCCAGGACCGGTGGGACGACGTCACGACGTGGCGGACCGTCCGCCGGGACATCGGGGTCTTGCAGCGGGCGCTCCGGCGAGCAGAATCTCGCGGTGACGACCTGGCGGAGGTCTGAGTCGACGATGGACGGCGGCGAGCGTCCGTCGGATCGATCGAGCGGCCCGCTCGACGTCCCGACGCTCGAACTGATCGCCCGACGGGCGGCCGAGCATCCGCTCGTCGCCGGCTGGACCGTCCACCCGGATTCGCTCTCGCCCCGGCGGCTCGAGGTGCGGTTGGACGACGGGCAGTATCCGGAGGACGTGTCGACCGTTCGGCTCGACGTCCGCTGGTTCGAGGGCGGCGACTACTCGTTTCACTACGTGGAGACCCACGAACGCGGATCGTGGCAGCGGCGCTGGGATCGCCACCCGAAGCCGGAGGAGCCCCGAGCGCACGAGCACCCGCCGCCCGAGGCGAGCTCGCGGGTCGAACCGTCGTCGCTCGACGTCGATCACGAGCACCCCCTCGACGTGCTGTTCGCCGTCCTCGATTCGATCTCGACGCGGCTTCGGGAGCGCTACGAGTAACGCTCGGCAACTCGAACGTGAGGAGATTCGATGCGCCCGGCAGGCTCCGGTCGGGCGCTTCTCGCCGACCGCGACGGCCCGAACGCCGTCGACGATCTCGCTGCCGGATTCGGCGTGCGTGCGCCGATCCGAGCGTCGAGTCGACCGTCGAGAGGGTCCGCCAGCACCTCCGCGGCTCCGTACTCGAACCGCCGAACGTACGCGATCGGCGTTTCGTGACGAAGCCCATCGCTCGCGGGCTCGGCTCCGCCCGCCGATTCAGTCCCTCAGCTCGTCGCGAACCATCGCCTCGAGTCGGTCGAGCCCCGCCGCGAGCCGGTCGCGGCCGTTCGCGAAGCTCAGTCGGAGGTGATCTTCCCCGCCGGCGCCGAAGGCCGTTCCCGGCGCCGTCACGACCCCGTGGTCGGCGAGGAGCCGCTTCGCGACGTCCGCGCTCGAGCCGTCCAGCGCGCTGACGTCGACGAACGCGTAGAAACCGCCCTCGGGTTCGGCGACGGAGAGTCCCGGAATCGCCCGGAGGCGATCGAGGACGTAGTCGCGACGCGATCGGTAGGCCGCCTTCATCTCCCGGATCGGCTCCCGGGGCCCCGTGAGGGCCGCGACCGCCGCGTGCTGGGCGGGCGCGTTGACGCAGGACGTGGTGTGCTCGTGGATCTTCGCGACCTCCTCGAGGACGTCGGGCGGGCCCGCCAGCCAGCCGACGCGCCAGCCGGTCATGGCGTAGGTCTTCGAGAACGAGCCGATCGTCAACACCCACTCCTCGTGCTCGGCGACGCGCGCGACCCGGGGCCGCGCCTCGCCGTAGGTCAGCGCCCGATAGACCTCGTCCGCGAGCACGTAGGCGTCGTTCGCGGCGGCGGCGTCGACGATCCGCTCGGCGGCCTCGGGTTCGACCACCCGTCCCGTCGGGTTGGACGGAGTCGTCAGGACGACGGCGGCGGTGTCGGGACCGATCGCGTCGACGATCCGCTCGGGATCGGGCGCGAACCCCGCCTCGGCGGGCATCGGCACCTCGACGGGGACGGCGTCGGCCAGTCTCGCCTGCGAGATCGGGTTCGGCCACGCGGGCGTGGGGACGACGACCTCCTCGCCCGGGTTCGCCACCGCGTGGATCGCGAGGTGGAGCGCCTCGACGCCGCCGTTGGTGACGACGGCCTCCGAGGCGGGATCGACCGTTCGACCGAATTCCGGAGAGAGCGTCTCGCCGAGGGCCTCCCTGAGTTCGGGGATGCCGGCGTTCGACGTGTACTTCGTCGCGCCGGCGGCGGCGGCCTCGGTCGCGGCCGCGACGACGTGGTCCGGCGTGTCGAAGTCCGGCTCGCCGAACTCGAGGTGAACGAGGTCGCCGCCGCGCTCGGCGGCGAGCTCGAACATGACGCGGATTCCCTGGGGCTCGACCTCCCGGACGCGCCGGGAGAGCCGTTCGGATTCGGACGCGGCGGATCGATCCATCGGGGCGTACGTCCGCGGGAAAGGTGATATATGTTCGTCACCGGCGAGCGAGCGGTCGCCGGACGATTCGCGACCGGTCGCTCGTCGTCTCCGCCGAAGCTATTTCTCCCGGCCCGCCGAATCCGGCGTCCATGGCCGACCGCGAACGCAGCGTCTGGGGCTGGGGGGACGCCGATCGCTTTCCGGACGCGGACGAGCGCCGGGCGCTGGCCCGGCGGCTGGAGACCGAGCTGGGGTTTCCCGAGCGGCCGCTCCTGGAGCCGACGCCCCTCGCGGAGGCGACGATTCCGGCGTCGCGGATCGATCCGCCGGCGGTGCTCGCCGACGGCTGTACGGCCGACCGAGAGGCGCGCGCCCGGCACACGTACGGGAAGGGCTACCCCGACCTCGTCAGAGGGTTTCGCGGCGCGTTCGACCCCGCGCCGGACCTCGTGGCGGTTCCGGAGAGCGAGGGCGACGTCGCCGACCTCCTCGCGTGGGCGACCGACGAGCGCGTGGCCGTCGTCCCGTTCGGCGGCGGGACGAGCGTCGTCGGCGGCGTCGAACCGACGGGGGACGAGGGATCGATGGCCGACTCCGTGGGCGGGGGCGGGCGCCTCGGCGACGGTGACGAGTTCGCCGGGGTCGTCTCGCTGGACCTGCGGAACCTGGACGGCGTCCGCGACGTCGACGAGATCTCGCGGCGCGCTCGCATCGGGGCGGGCGCCCTGGGTCCCGAGATCAACGACGCCCTGGCCGACCACGACCTCCAGCTCCGCCACTACCCCCAATCCTACGAGTTCTCCACGCTGGGCGGCTGGATCGCCACCCGCGCGGGCGGCCACTTCGCCACCGTCTACACCCACATCGACGACTTCGTCGAGAACGTGCGCGCCGTGACGCCCGCCGGCACGCTGGAGACGCTGGACGTGCCCGCCTCGGGGGCGGGGCCGGACCCGAACCGCTTCCTGCTCGGTTCCGAAGGTTCCTTCGGCGTGATCACGGAGGCCTGGATGCGCGTCCAGCCCCGGCCGCCGTACCGCTCGCGGGCGACGGTGCGGTTCGCGGACTTCGACGAGGCGGTCGCGGCGACCCGCGAGATCGCCCAGGCGCGCCTCTACCCCGCGAACTGCCGGCTGCTCGACGCCACGGAGGCGATGATCAACGAGCTGGCGACCGACGGCAGTCACCTGCTCGTGCTCGGCTTCGAGGGGCTCGACGCGCCCGTCGCGGACGACCTCGAGCGGGCGCTCGCCATCTGCGCGGACCGCGGGGGCCGCTCTCCGGCGGGGCCGACCCACGAGGATCGAACGGGCGGCGACGGAGGCGGGGCGGCCGGTGGCGAACGCGACCGCGAGGACACCGAGGGCGAGTGGCGCTCGTCGTTCTTCGAGGCGCCGTACCTGTTCAACGCGCTCGTCAGCGTCGGCGTGCTGGTGGACACGTTCGAGACCGCGGTCACGTGGGATCGGTTCCCCGACCTGCACGCGGCGCTCCAGCAGGAGGTGACGGCGGCCGTGCGCGAGGCCTGCGGCGCCGGCGTCCTCTCGTGTCGCTTCACGCACGTCTACCCGGACGGCCCGGCGCCGTACTACACGCTGCTCGCGCCCGCGGAACCGGGCCGGGAACTCGAACAGTGGCGGGCGATCAAGCGGACCGCCTCGGACGTGCTCGCCGCCCACGACGCGACGATCACGCACCACCACGCGGTCGGACGGGTGCATCGGGAGGGTTACGAGCGGGAGGCCCCGGACGCGTACCTCGACGCCCTGCGCTCGACGAAGCGGACGCTCGATCCGGCCGGGATCATGAACCCCGGCGCGCTGCTGTCGACGTAGTGGGTGCGATCGGATCCGACATCGTCACCATTTCCCCAATGCCGCCGCGTTCCCGCCACCCTCGCGGTCCGACGCCGCCGTTTTCCAACCGCCGCGATCCGACGACGTCGCGTCTCCGCAGACACGATCCGACGACGTCGCGTCTCCGCAGACACCATCTGGTGCCGTCGCGCCCGCCGGTCGGCCGGCGCGGGTCGCCGTCCCGCTGGCCGCGACCCTCGTCGGCGCGGTCGTGACCGCCCGGAGCCTCGCGATGATCGCCGCGGCCCTCGTCCGAGCGACGACCGTCGACGGAAATCGGGGGCCCAAACGTCGCCGTTCGTCGCCGGGACCGCGCGACGGCGGGGGAACAGTTTTTGGGCCGGCGCGCGGAGCGTTCCTCCATGAACGACCGCGAGACGGCGCGGCCCGCGAGCCGGAGCGTCGGTCGCCGGACGCTGCTGGGGGCGACCGCCGCCGGCGTCGGCTCGCTCGTCGCCGGCTGCTATGGCCGCGGCTCGGACGACGACGGCGGGTCCTC
>SKPV01000290.1 GCA_007119345.1 Halovivax sp. | reverse complement strand
GTGACGCGGTCGATGCGATCTCGGGTGGCGTCGCCGATCGGCGCCGCCTCGCGCGATCGACGCATCTCAGAGCACCTCCGTGAAGTCGACGAGGTCGATCGCCGTCCGCGGGATCGTGGGGTAGCTCTCGCCGAAGTAGTCGCCGTCGAGGTGGACGTAGTAGAGGTGGTCGACGTCGTACTCCAGGCCCGCCCGGAAGCCGATGATCGACCAGAACTTCCGGCCGGGCGTGACGTCGACGGCGATCTCGGCGTCCGCGTCCCGGGCGTCCTCGATCGCGCCGCTGAGGTAGGCGACGATCGCGTCGAAGTCGCGCTCCTCGGCGATCGTCTCGACGGAGACGGTCGGTTCCGCGCCCCCGTTGGCGGTGACGACCGTCTTGATCATCGACGCCGCCGCGTCCGTGACGTCCGTGATCCCCGGATTGTCGAGGACGTAGACGTCCGTCGGCCGGTACCCCTCGTGGCAGGCCGCCGCGAGCGCGTTGACGACCGGCCCGACGCTCGTGGAGCCGTTGGTGATCCAGACCCGATCCATCGGTGTGTGCGATGCGTTCTCTTGTCAAATAAGTGGGGGTCGTGCCGGACGGTCGGTGTGTCGGTCGGCTTCGGGGCGGTGGTCGGCCGTTCGCGCGCCGATCGGCGTCGAATACGTTCCGTCGCCGGCGACGCCTCGTCGATCGCTCCCGGCGGCGATCACTCGCGATCCGCTCGCCGAACCGAGCCTTCACCGTCCGCTTCCGGCGGCGATCGATCGCGATCACCACGGACGCCGACCCGTCGATCCGACCGCCTCCATCGAGCGCACGGTCGGCGACCATCCGGAATACCGAAACTCATTCGGATAGCTGAGAACCGATCGAAAAAGTCACGTACGAGTGTGTGTCACGATATCGTATGTCTCGGCACGATCCGAACGGGCGGGACGACTCGGTGAAACGATCCAACGACTCGGTGGAACGGCGCGACGACTCGGACGAACCGCGCGGAGATCCGGACGGACGATTCGCGCAGAGCAGGCGCGAATTCGTCGCCACGACGGCGGGCGTCTCGCTGGGAGCGGCCGGCGCGATCGGGGCGGCCGGTACGGCGGGGGCGACGTCGGGGGACACGTTGACGATCGTCCACGACACCCACTTCCACGGCCGCTTCGAGGATGCGGCCGATCCCGAGAAGAACGTCGCTCGCTACCACACGATGGTCGACGCGCTCCGCGACGAACACGAGAACGCGATCTTCCTCGGGATCGGCGACGACCTCGCGCCCTCGCTGCTCGGCCTCGAGTTCCAGGGCGAGCACGTGATTCCGGCGCTCAACTACATGGAGCCGGCGGCGATCGGCGTCGGCAACCACGAGTTCGACTTCGGCGCCGACGTCGCGATCGAACGGTTCGAGGAGAGCACGTTTCCGTGGGTCGTCGCGAACCTCCTCACGGACGAGGGGGAGCCGATCCCCGGCACCGAACGGTGGACGACGATCGCGGTCGGGGACGTCACCGTCGGCGTCTTCGGTCTCGGCACCGACAACTTCCACGCCATCACGGACTACCCCGACGACTGGCAGGTTCTCGACACGATCGAGGCCGCCGAAGCGGCCGTCGACGCCCTCAGAAACGACGAGGGCGCGGACTTCGTCGTCGGCGCGCTCCACCTCTCGACGGGGAGACAGCGCGAGGTCGCGGACGCGGTCGACGGCCTCGACGCCATCGTCGGCTCGCACTCGGGGACCCTGTTCGAGGAACCGGAGGTGCGGGGGGACGGAACGGTGCTCAGCGAGTTCGACGACGAGTTCGACCACCTCGGCCGGCTGACGTTCGACGTCGCCTCCGGCGAGCTGGTCGACTGGGAACGCGTCGACTTCTACAACGGGGAGTTCGAGGATCCGCCGAGCGATCACGAGAACCACCGCCCGGTCGACGTCCACGACGTCGAGGAGGACGAGTTCCTCCGCGAGCACGCGGACGAGTGGATCGCGGATCTCGAGGAGCGGCTGGGGCGCCCCTTCTTCGAGTCCGCGGTCGAGCTCGACGCCACGTTCGACACGAACTACGCGCGCGAGAGCCGGTGGGGCAACCTCATGACCGACGTCATGCGCGAGGTCGGCGGCGACGAGCTCGACGTCGACGTCGCGATCCAGAACGCCGGCGGCATCCGCTCGAACGCCACGTACGGCCCCGGCGAGATCACGGGGCTCGACGTGATGAACGTGCTGCCGTTCCCCAACGAGATCGAGGTCGTCGAGGTGACCGGCGAGGTCCTGTCTCGGTACCTCGAGGACGTCACTCGGCCGCTCTCCGACGGCAGCACCTTCGGCGCGCAGCCGGCGATCCAGGTGTCCGGTCTCCAGTACGAGTGGCGCGGCCACGACGGCGAGAGCGAGCTCCTCTCCGCGTTCGTCGGCGGTGAACCGCTCGCGGCCGACGACACGTACCTCGTCGCGAGCAACGACTTCGAGATCGGTCGCTCGATCCTCGGCGAGGAAGGCGAGATCGTCGTCCACTCGGGGCAGTACCTCGGCCCGTTCGTCCTGGACCGTCTCGAAGAGCGCGGGACCGTCGACCCCGAGATCGAGGGGCGCATCCTCCGCGTGGACGAGGACGTCGGGGAGCACCGCGAGGTCGTCCGACGGCGGGGCGAGACGCTGTTGCGGTTCCCGGTACCCGAGGGTGCCGAGGCGATCGAGGGCGTCGAGACGTTCTACGCGCTCGCGGAGGACTACGAACGTCTCGAGCCCGCGAGCGTCTCGGTCGAGGGCGACGACCTGTGGATCGGCTTCCGGACGAGCGACCTCCAGCCGCTGGTCGCCGGCGACGATGACCTCGATCTCCGCGTCTTCGGCGGTTTCGACCCCGACGAGGAGTACTACGACTACCGCGACGACGGCGAACTCATGGAGCTCCCCGTCGCTGCCACCTGGGACTACTTCAAACTGAAGGCCACCGTCGACACGACGGACCCGTCGCTGCGCCCCGACTGACCCGTCGCTGCGCTCCGACCGACCGGTCACTGCGCCCCGACCGACCGGTCGCTGCGTCCCGACTGACGCGGGGCCTTCCCCCGTCGTCTCCTGCGGGTCGCTCCCGCCGATCGACCGTCGGCCCGTCGGCGGCCTCGAGCGCGGCCGATTCGCCGCCGGTGCTCGTCACTCGGGGTTTACTTTTGCGGGGTTGACCACAATTCCGACCGCAGAAGTGGGCGTCTCGGTCGGTTTCTCTGGAGTGGATCTAACAAGATGGCGGGTCCAGGTGAACTGATCGGGTCGTCGGACATAGCCTCGCATCCGCCGACGAACGATCCGAAGACACCGAGGCTACTTCCTGTCGAACGGTCGAGTTACCGCGCACGTTCACACCCGCTCACCGAGCCCGTTCCGGATCGATTCCGAGGGACGCCGCGAACCGTGTCACGGTCGCGTCGACGACGTCCGCTCGCAGTCGTTTCAGTTCGCGACGGACGTCGTCGTCGGCGATGGAGGCGACCGCCCAGGGGAGGATCGAACTCGGTTTCGGGAGGCCGCCCTCGATCAGGTCCCCGTCGTCGATCGGGATCCGCTCGCCGTACCACGTTTTCGTCGACAGCGTGAGCGCGACGAACTGCTCGCCGTGAAACGGCGTATCGGCCGTGCTGATGATCACTCACGGACGCCCCGGTTCTCCGTCTTTGAACTGATCGGCCGCGAAGACGATCGTTCCGCACTCCAGCGTCACTCTTCGTCCCGTTCGCTCGCCTCGATCCACTCGTCCGGGTCTTCCTCGCCGTACAGGTCGTCGAAGCGCTCCATCGTCCCATGGGTATCGTATGCGCGGCGGAGCCGATCGAGATCGTCCGTGATGGCCCAGTACGGTCCCTTGTGGCGGACGAGTTCCCGCTCTTCGAGCCGCGAGAGGACGGGGTGGATCGAGTTTTCGTTCACCTCGGTCCGTCGGGCGATCTCCCTGGCCTTCCACGCCCGGTCCCTGTTGTGGTAGCGGAACCGGAGAACGAGCTCGGCGTTGCTCAGCCCCCCGAGCTCTTCCGGCGACGACTCGTCGAACCGGTCGATGTCGATGGACATACGCGACGAGTTCGTCGGTGTGTACTCGAGTGCATCCGATAGACGTGATATATGGATGTATCCTGTGTACGCTTCGAACAGGGCGTCGATAGCACCCCTCAAGTACGATTTCGAATTCGTCATCAGCCGGAAGGATTTTTCGAGCGGGCCGGAATGGACGACGCGTGACCCGCGGCCTGGAGCCCACGGAAGAGACCGACGGCCGGATCACGGTCCGACTGCTGCGCGACGCCGGCGAGAACCGGGTGATCCGGTGCGGTTCCTACGAGGCCGCGATCGAGATCGTCAGGGAGCGCGCGGACGCCGTCGCCGCCGCGAAGATCGTCGACCGGGACGGCGACGTCGTGTTCACGTCCGCCGAGATGGACGTCGACGCGTGGGAACGCGACTGGGAGCGCCAGAAACGTCACCTCTCGGTCTCGGTCGACGAACGCGAGTGTCCGTACGACGATCGGGCCTGTTTCGCCGACGACCCGTGCGTGCGCTGCGAACTGGACGCGATGCAGGCGCGGTATCGCGGGACGTAGCGACCGGACGGCGGGGCGCCGATCCCGGCCGCTCGCTCGTCGAGGCGCGACCGGGCGGGCCGGATCGAGGGTTCGGCAACGTCGGCGGACGGACGACCGATGGCCGGACCGCGGTCCCGCTCATCCCGTGTCGTCCGGGTCGATCTCCTCGCCGTCGAGTTCGATGATGTCGCCCTCGCCGGCGTCCAACGCCTCGCCCAGTGCCTCGAGGTGCTCGTCGGCCTCCTCGCGGAGCTCCTTCGCGGTTTCCAGTCCGATCTCTCCGTCCTCGAGCGTCTCGGCGATCTCTTCGAGGCGCTCGATCCGGCTCCCGATGTCGACGTCGGCGTCCGCGGTCATACGACTCGGATGCGGGTCGATCGTCTTGAAACTACGCCAGGGCGAGCGCGGTTCCCCTCCGGTCCGGGCCGGCGCGGACCGAGTCGGGATCGCGTCGCGCTACAGGAGCAGGAAGACGACGATCGCGGCGCCGACCAGGAGTAGCGCGAGCAGCGCGGCGACGACGATCCGCAGGCGCCTGGCCTCGGCCGTCCCGGCCGCGATTCGCGCCTCGGCCTCGACGTCCCGGTAGGCGTCGTCGATGCGCGCCTCGAGCGACTCGAGCTCGCGCTCGACGCGACGCTCGTAGGCCCGGTCGATCCGGGCTTCCAGGTCGCCGATGCGGGCCCGGGCCGCTCGCTCAGTGACGGCGTCCGTCTCGGCGGCGTGTTCGCGCTCACGGAACGCCGTCTCGACGCGGCGATCGATCGCCGCGAGCCGGTCCGCGACGAGGGTGTCGTAGGCCGCCGCGATCCGC
>SKPV01000028.1 GCA_007119345.1 Halovivax sp. | reverse complement strand
GATCCGGCTGGCACCGCCACCCGGGGATGTCCATCGTCCGGATGCTCGAGGGCGAGATCGAGCACACGATGGAAGACGACTGCGTCCCGCGGACCTACTCGGCGGGCGACGCCTGGATCGACCCCGGCCACGTCCACAGGGCCGACAGCGAGAACGGGGCCCGCGCCCACGTCACCTTCCTGGGCATCCCCGACGGGGAGCCGGCGACGGAGTGGGTCGAGCCCGCCGATTGCGGCACCGAGGAGACCGAACCGGTCGGCCCGATCCGGTAACTCGCCCGCTCGCGAGTCTTATTTACGACACAATCGGCCCGATAACAACGCGGACGGCGCGTGCTGGTTTCGGAGTTGGCGTCGCTTTCTAGCGCCGCCGGGATGTCTTCCGTCGGAAGTCTCCGCCACCGAGAGTACAGTGTGTCCTCGAAAACGGAATCGCCGTCGGCGCTCGCGACCGTCCGGAGTGTAGCCGTTCGACCTCAGTACTTCGGATCCGCGCCGGTCGTCTCGTACACCCGTTCCATCAACTCGTCGCGTTCGGCCTGCCAGGCGTGGAAGTCGTCGGGTGAACTGGGATACTCCTCGTAGTGGGCCAGTAGCTCGTCGGCGCGCTGTTTCGTCTTGTAGAGGTTCCAGACGGTGCCGTAGTGGCCGCGAGCCTTCAGCAGGCACTTGATCTTGAGCCCCCAGCCGATGTTCGTGGAGCCGGAGTACAGCGCCTCGGCGATCTGCTCGCCGGGCATGGCCGCGAGCAGGCCCATCAGCTCGTCGGTGTCGACGGCGGTCGAGAGGATGTTGTAGACGTCCAACGCTGCGTAACGGGCGCCGAAGTGCTCCATGACGCGCTCGTTGTACCGCCAGAGGGCGTCCTCGTCGACGGTGCCATCCCCGATGGCGGCGATGGCCTCCTCGGCGGCGTAGGTCCCGGCGTAGGCGGCCCCGGCGATGCCGCCGCCGGTGGTCGGGTTGACGTGGCCGGCCGCGTCGCCGACGGCGACGAAGCCGGGGTGGACCGCCGAGTCGTACGGTCGGCGCGTGGGCAAGGCGGCCCCCAGCTTGTCCTCGACGCGGGCGCCCGCGAACTCCGGTCGGTTCCGGAGGTCCCGCTTGAGGTCGTCGACCAGTTTCATCGGCTCCTCGGTCATCTGGAACCCGAGGCCAGCGTTGATCTCGGTCTCCGTCCGCGGGAAGTACCAGAGGTAGCCCGCGGCCCGCGCGGTGGGCTTGAAGACGAGCGCGTCGTGCCACTCGACGGGGTCCTCGACGTGGACGATCTCGCGGTAGGCCGAGCAGAACTGCGAGTAGTTGACGTTGGTGTCGAACGTGGAGTTCGAGAGATCCGCCTTGTCCTGGAGGATCGAGAGCGAGCCCGCGCCGTCGACGACCACGTCGGCCTCGTAGGTGTGGGGCTCGCCCTTCCGGATCGCGTCGACGCCTGTCACCGTCCCGTCGTCGGCCTGACGGACGTCGGTGACGACCGTGTCGTAGCGGAACTCGACGCCGGCCGTCGCGGCCCCCTCGATGATCCGACGGCCGTACTCCCAGCGGTCGACGACCGCGAGCTCTCCGGGTACCGGAATCTCCAGCACCGTCTCCTCCTGGGGGATCTCGAAGCGGCCGTGGTCGACGTCGGTGTTCGTGAACGCCGGCTCGATCTGGGACTTGGGGATCGAGTCGGGGAACGCGTTCGCGCCCTTGAGCGCGTCGCCGCAGGCGATGTGCCCCGCCTCGGCCTCGGTCTTGCGCTCGAGGACGACGACGTCGTAGCCGGCGTTCGCGATCGTCGCGCTCGCGTAACAGCCGGCCGTCCCCGCGCCGACGACCACCGCGTCCCACTCCCCGTCGCGAACGTCCGCGGACGCGGCGGTCCCGGCGTGCTCCTGTGTGCTCATACCCCGACGTTCTCGACCGCGGGAAGAAAACGTTTTATGTGCGATCCGTCGGCCCGATTTGGGCGGATCCGGTCGGCTTCCCGGTCGAGCGCGGTACCACCGAATTGCTGGAAGGCGGGTCGCCCCCGGCGTTCCGGATCCGTCGGAACCCGGCGCGGATTCGTGTAAAGAGTTTTGGTGGGCTTGTCCGTAGCCGGCCGTATGGCCGAGTACACCGTCGAGTTCGTGGGGACGGGCGAGACGATCACCTGTTCGGACAAAGAGACGATCCTCAACCGGTGTCTCGAGGAGGGAATCGCCCAGGAGTACTCCTGTCGCGTCGGGATGTGCCTCGCGTGCTCGGCGGAGATAATCGAGGGCGAAGTCACGCAGCCGGCCGCCCGCGGATTGACCGAGGAGGAAGCCGAGCGGTACGCGCTGACCTGCATGGCGCGACCGAAGTCGGATCTCAAGCTCGATCGCGGAAAGTACCCGCCGAGCATCGAAGCGGACGCGAGCGCGACGGCGGACGAGGCGTCGGCGGACGACTGACGTTCTCGCCGGGCGACCGCCGACCGAAACGCGCTCGGCCGCGGCCGTTCGCGGGCGGCTGGCCGACACCGGCGCCGCGGTCCGGCTCGGGGCGGGGCGACCGGACGACCTCCTCGTCTCGATCGCGAAAACTCAGCCGACGAAGTCGATGTCGTCCTCACCCTCTCCCGCCGGCGGGCGGGCGCCGCCGGGGGCCTGGTTGCCGGTCGGCACGCCCTCCGCGCCCGCCCCCCGGGGCTGGACGGCATCGCCGTCGGGACGCCCGTAGATCTGGGGGGACGTGACGCCCGTGACGACGATCATAGTGCGCATGCTTCCCTCGAGGGTCTCGTCGATGGAGGTCCCCCAGATGATCCGGGCGTCGGGGTCGATGCGGTCGTAGATCTCCTCGACGACGCCCTCTGCCTCCTCGATCGACATGTCGTTGCCGCCGGTGACGTTCACCAGCGCCGAGCTCGCCCCGGAGATGTCGACGTCGAGCAGCGGGGAGCGGAGGGCGGTCTTCACGGAGTCTTCGGCCTTCGCCTCGGAGTCGGACTCGCCGAGGCCGATCATCGCGACGCCGCCGCGTTCCATGACGGTGCGAACGTCGGCGAAGTCCAGGTTGACGAGGCCGGGCTTGGTGATCAGCTCGGTGATACCTTTCACCGAGCGCATGAGAACTTCGTCGCTCACCTTGAACGCCTGGCGGACGGGGAGCTTGCCCACGGAGTCGAGCAGGCGGTCGTTCGGGACGACGATGACGGTGTCGGAGACGTCGCGGAGGCGTTCGAGACCGGCTTCGGCGTTGGTCCGTCGGACCTCGCCCTCGGCCGTGAACGGCGTCGTGACGATCGAGATCGTCAGCGCGCCCGACTCGCGGGCCGCCTTCGCGACGACGGGCGCGGAGCCGGTGCCGGTGCCGCCGCCGAGGCCGGCGGTGACGAACACCATGTCCGAGCCCTCGATGGCGTCGTAGATGTCCTGCTGGCTCTCGAGGGCGGCCTCCTCGCCGACCTGCGGGAGCGAGCCGGCACCGCGCCCGGAGGTCTTTTGCTCGCCCATCAGGATCTTCGTGTCCGCCTCGATCTCGACGAGGTGCTGGACGTCGGTGTTGGCCGCCACGAGCTTCGCGCCGTGGATGCCCTCCTCGAACATGCGGTGGATGGTGTTGCCACCCGCGCCGCCGCATCCCACGACGGTGATGTCGGTCTGGAGGTCCTGCAGGACGTCTTCCAGCTCGTCGTCGGTCATCGTCCCCGACGGGTTCGCCGCCGGCTCTGGCTCGTCGACGACGGGTTCGGGGTCCCCGTCTTCCGCCTCGTCGATGGCGTCTTCGACAATGGAGTCCATTCTTGAACCGGTGTAACGAGCGCAGCGTAATTACCTTTCTCCCTGTTCGTCGGACGTGCGTCAGACAACGTAGCCGGAAATTACCGCCCGAGTAACGGCGGCGTACGTGTCGACGGATCGAACTGGAACGCGAGCGGTTCCCGCGACCTCCTTCGCCGGCGAACGCCTGCCCTCGACCGAGTTCGTCACTGGGGGAAATCGCACCGTCGTCTCGACCGGTCGCCGCTACCGGGGAAAGCGGGTCGTCGTCTCGATCGGTCGCCACTACCGGGGAAAGCGGGTCGTCGTCTCGATCGGTCGCCACTACCGGGGAAAGCGGGTCGTCGTCTCGACGTGGACGTCGCTCGGGTCGATTCGCTCGCCGTCGACCGTCACCGGCTCGCCCGCCGACAGCCGCCCGAACTCGGGCCCCTCGGGCACGCCCAGTTCGGCGGCGCGCTCCGGATCGAAAGCGGTCTCCTCGGCGACGACCGCGTCGTCGGTCACCCGAACCGACTCGTAGCGGTCCCGCAGCAGGTCGGCGAGCGCTTCCACGACGTCGTCGACGGATTCCCCCTCCGGCAGGGCCGCGCGGTCGCCGACGCGGCTGCCCCCGTTGGTCGTCTCGAACGCCACCGCTCGCTCGGCCACGACCGCCCGCGCCCGATCGGGGTCGATCCCCTCTGCCGCGGAGACGAGCGACGACGGGAGGGAGGCGACCGAGAACGCGTCCGCTCGCCGGTCGCCGAACCGAACGCCGTCGGCGATCGGCCCGAGTTCCGCCTCGACGGCGTCGACGAGCGAGCGCGGGCGGTCCGCGACCTCCCGCAGCCACCCCTCGCTCACGACGCGGTAGCCGAGCGACGCGACGGTCGACGCCAGGGCGGGTCGGTCCCCGTCGATCACGGCGAGTTCCGCGCCGCTCCGCTCGAACGCCTCGCGGAAGAGGTCGCCCGCCGTCGACGGGTCGCCCAGCTCCTCGAGCGCCCACGCAGGCGCGACGTGACCGACGGCCCACGGCGTCTCCCGGACGATCCGCTCGAAGCGCGGGACGTAGTGGCCGCCGCCGAAGCCGACGATCTGCCGATCACGATCGGCGTCGACGCCCCGGAGGTCGAGGATGGCGCGCGCCACCGCCTCGGCGCCCGCGGGGTCAGCCCACTGGTCCTCGCCGCTGCCGAGTTCCGCGAACAGCGACGGGCAGCCGACGTCCGTGGGTCCGTGGTGGGTACACTCCAGCCCGACCGCGTAGCCGTCGGGCGCGTGCTCGAGGAAGGCCTCGTGGAGGTGGACGAGCGCGTTCGGGGCCGCTTGCGAGAGCGCGCGGTCCTCTCCGCCGTACTCCGCGGGGCCGAAGTTGCCCGTGAAGTGACCGGTCAGCAGCGGCCCCGTCTCTCCCGAGTGCCGCGAGGCGAACACGAGCAGCTCGGGGTCGACGTCGAACGCCTCGGCCGGGCGCTCCAGTTCGAGGTGGAGGTCGTCGAACGAGCGCAGCTCGAAGCCGTCGGTTCGGAGGTACGCGGCGCCACCGTCGGCGTCCGGACGCGAATCGTCCTCGCGACGCTCCCAGTCTTCGAGCTCGCGGATCCGGTCGCAGACGTGGACCGACGCGGAGTCGTCCCGGCTCTCGACGATCGCGATCACGGGCGGAGGTGATCGGCGGCCGGACGAATAGGCTCCGGTTTTCGCCGGCGACCGGCGCCGAGTCCGCCGCGACCCCGCCAGACCTCGACGGAATCGGGTCACGGATGACGGGCACCGCGGTCGGGTTCGGCTTCGCCGCGGGCGAGATCGACGCGTTCTTCGCACCGTCGCTGATCGGCGCACTTCACGACGCGATCGAATCGTTCCTCCCCGGATCCGGCGCCCTCGCGGGGGTCGGGTTCGTCCTCCTGCTGTCGGCGCGGCGATGTACGCACGGGACGAGCGGTAGGGTGTGAGAACAGTTCGACGCGACGTCGCCGAACGGCGAGGCGCCAGTCGCCGGAGGTGCGGCGGGTGAAGCGCCGGACGCTACGGAAACAGCAGGTAGACGAAGACCACGTACGCTCCGACCAGGATCGCCCCGTCGACCCGCGAGAGTCGCCGGCCGTGCCACATCAGTCCCACCACCAGGAGGGTGAACGCGACCATCGCCGGGAGTTCGAATCGCAGGGTCCCGGTCGAGACCGGGATGGGGACGACCACGGCGACGATCCCGAGGACGGCGAGGACGTTGTAGATGTTCGAGCCGACGACGTTGCCGATCGCGAAGCCGGTCTCGCCCCGGATCGCGCCGACGACCGACGCCGCGAGTTCGGGCAGCGAAGTACCGAGTGCGAGCACCGTGAGCCCGATGAACAGCGAGGAAAAGCCCATCTCGGACAACAAGGTGGTGCCCCCGGAGACGAGCCAGCGCGAGCCCACCACGAGCGCGACGAGGCCGGCGACAACGAGCGCGACGTCCCGGACGCCGATGCCGTACCGCGCAGTCGGATGGGGTCTCCCCTTCGGATCGGCTCCCTCCACCGCATCGTCGCTCCCGACCGGCGCCTCTCCAGCCGTCGAATCACCTGCCCCCACCGACTCGTCGGCCACGGGCGCCGGGTCCGCGTTCACGTAATAGACGAGGTAGGCGGTGAACGTACCCAGTACCGCGAGCATGATCACGCCGTCGACCCGGCCCAATTGGCCGTCGAACGCGGCCAGGCCGTAGCAGAGAACCGCCGCGAGGATCATGAACGGGACGTGCCGGCGCATGACCGTGTCGGTCACCCGCAGCGGACGGATCAGCGCCGCGAGTCCGAGGACCAGTCCGACGTTCGCGATGTTCGAACCGAGCACCGCGCCGAGACCGACGTCCGGATCGACGTTCAGCGCGCCGATCATCGCGACGAACAGCTCGGGCGCGGTCGTGACGAGCGCGATCACCGTCACCCCGACGGTCGCGGCCCGGAGCCCGACGCCGTGGGCGATCCGGCCGGCGCCGGCCACCAGGAGCTCAGCGCCGACGTAGAGGGCCACGATACCGGCGGTCAGCGTGACCAGCGCGATCGCCGTTTCCCCGTTCATCGCCCGGTGGTATTCGTGAGCGGCGTATAAGCCGTCCGGACCGCGGCGGCCGGGGGCCGTCCCCCACGATCCCCGCGGTCCGTCCCACGCGAACGGCAGCGTATTGATGCGAACGGCTTCGGACCGAAATTGATACGAACGGCCTCGGGCCGAACGCTCGACCGCGCGGATCACACCAATTTTGTCCCGCCCGCTCCGAGAGCCCGCATGGACGTCTACGGACTGGTCGGCAACCCGGTCGGCCACTCGCTGTCGCCGCCGATGCACGAGGCGGCCTACGAAGAACTGGGCATCGACGCGCGCTACGTGACCTTCGAACCCGATGCCGAGGACCTCGAGAGCGCCATCCGCGGCGCGGCCGCGCTCGGCGTCCGCGGGCTGAACGTGACGATCCCGTTCAAGCGGGACGTCCTCGAGCTCGTGGAACCGGACGACCTCGCCGCGCGGATCGGCGCGGTGAACACGATCGACTTCGCCGGCGAACTCACGGGTCACAACACCGACGCCGGCGGCGCGCTCCGGGCGCTTCGCGAGGGCGGAGTGGAGCCGCGGGACGCGAACGCCGTGGTGGTGGGCGCGGGCGGGGCGGGACGCGCGACCGCGTTCGGGCTGGCGGACGCCGGCGCGGAGGTGCGGATCGCCAATCGAACCGTCGACCGAGCCCGCGATCTGGCCGAGGAGGTTCCGCACGCGTCGGGCCACGGACTCGACGCGCTCGCCGATTTGCTGTCCGACGCCGACGTCCTCGTCAACGCGACGAGCGTGGGGATGGAAACGGACGCTTCGCCGGTGCCCGCCGACGCGCTTCACGGCGGACTGACGGTTCTCGACGCCGTCTACCGGCCGCTCGAGACGCGGCTCCTCCGGGACGCGGAGGCGGCGGGCGCGACGACCGTCGACGGCGCGCGAATGCTGCTCTACCAGGGCGTCGAGGCGTTCGAACGCTGGACCGGCGCGTCCGCGCCGGCCGACGAGATGGACGCGGCGCTCCGGGCGCGGCTGTAATACCCGGGCCCCGGGCGCGGCCGTGATACCCGGCGCCCCGGGCGCGGCCGTTCCCGAAATTGCGAAGAGCCGGGATCGCGGAAATCCGGCTCGCGAGCGATCGAGGATAGGAAAATCGAAATCCCGTCGGTAATCGCGGATTCACGCGGCGCACGTCGCGCGCTCTGGCTGCCGTTATCGAACGACTTTAACCCCAGAAACGTATATCGTCGAGACATGGCACTCCTGCAGAAGTTGAAGTCCATCCTGGGCCTCGGGGATGGCGAGTCGAAACGGCGGGAGCGCGACGTGGGCGTGACCGTCGAACGCGAGGCCGGAGCCGGCGAGGGGCGCGAGGCGCCGCCGCCGATGAGCGCCGGCCGCGCCGAGGCCGACGAACCGAACGCCGCCAGCGCCGAAGAGCCCGACGCGGACGGCGAATCCGCGACCGAGCCGGACGCGGCGATCGAGGAAGCCGAGCCCGACCGGGAGAGCTCCGCCGACGAACCGGCCGAGGAGGCGGCCGAACCCGCCGACGAACCGGCAGCGAGCGACGCGGAGGCGCCCCCCGAAGACGAGGACGCGCCCGCCGAAGACGACGATACGCGCGACCACGACGAGGCGGCCGCCGCCGGAGCGAGCGCGAGCGGTTCCTCCGAGTCGATCTCCGAAGTACCGGACGACCCGGCGGAGGCGGCCGAACCCGCCGAAGCCGTCGGCCCCACGGACGGCGACGCCGCGCCAGAGGCCGAGAAGACGTCCGAACCCGACGAGGTCGAGTCCGTCGACGAAGAGGCGGACGAACCCGACGAACCCGAATCCGTCGACGAGGGGGCGGACGAACCCGACGAGACCGAATCCGTCGACGTAATCAAGGGAATCGGCCCCGCGTACGCGGATCGGCTGGCCGACGCCGGCGTCGAGCACGTCCACGAACTGGCCGCCGCGGACGCCGAGGAGCTGGCCGAGGCGACGGACATCTCGGCCACGCGAATCGAGGAGTGGATCGAACGCGCGGCCGTGCGCTGACGGCGGTCGGAAGCCCGATCGGTCGCCGACCGGACCCACCGTTCTTCACGTCGGCGACGCACTTTCGCCGTTCCCCCGATCGTCCGGTACCGCAAAACGATTAGCCCGGGGGCCCGGATGGCTACGCATGACGAAGCCGCGCGTCGCGACCGCGGTCGAGGACGTCCGCGCGCTGGCGGCCGACGCCGAGCCGGGAACCCGTCTGCCGGTCGAGGTCCGCCTGCCGGTCGAGGATCCGTTCGAGGCCTACCGCCGGGCGCGCGACGGGTCGGGCGGCGTCTACCTCGAAACCACCGGCGGCCAGCGCGGCTGGAGCTACTTCGGGATCGATCCGATCGAGCGACTGACCGTCGGACCCGACGCCGTCGCCCTCGACGCCGACTCGACGGCGCCCTCGGGCGGGTCGTCGACGGCATCGGGGGAGGCGCCGACGCTCGCTGCGCTCGGAGGCCTCCTCGACGGCGAGTCGATCGCCCGCGGCGACTGCGACGTCCCCTTCCCCTGCGGGGCGATCGGCTGGCTCTCCTACGACGTCGCCCGCGAGCTCGAAGCGCTGCCGGAGACGACCGCCGACGACCGGGACCTTCCGCAGCTCGACGTCGCCGTCTTCGATCGGTTGGCCGCGTGGGAGGCGCCCGCCGAAGGGCCGGTGACGCTGCGGATCACCGCGTGTCCGCGCCTCGGGGACGGACGGGGGACGGGCGACGGTCCAGACGGGGTCGGCGGCGACGCGAACGCGGTCGACGACGGCGCGAACGCGGTCGAAGACGACCCCGATGCAGTCTACGAGCGCGGTCGCGAGCGGGCGCTGGAACTCGCCGAGGCGATCCTCGCGGGGGAGGCGTCCGTCGGACCGCCCCCCGCCGACGCGCCGGACGCCACCTTCGAGAGCGACTGCGGCCGGGAGGCGTTCGCCGAGCGGGTTCGGCGGGTGAAGGAGTACGTCCGCGACGGCGATACCTTCCAGGCGAACGTCTCCCAGCGACTGGTCGCGCCGGCGGCGGTCCACCCCGTGGACGCCTACGACGCCCTGCGGCGGGTGAATCCGGCCCCGTATTCCGGGCTGCTCGAATTCCGGTCGGTCGACCTGGTGAGCGCGAGCCCCGAGCTCCTGCTGGAGCGGGACGGCGATCTCGTGCGCACGGAACCGATCGCCGGCACGCGCCCCCGCGGCCGGACGCCCGAGGCGGACGAGGCCCTCGCCGAGGAACTGCGCACAGACGAGAAGGAGCGGGCCGAACACGCCATGCTGGTCGACCTTGAGCGCAACGACCTCGGAAAGGTCTGTGCGTACGGCACCGTCGAGGTGTCGGAGTACCGGCGCGTCGACCGCTACTCGGAGGTGATGCACCTCGTCTCGGACGTCGCGGGCCGGCTCCGCGAGGGCGCCACCCTGTCGGACGCGATCGCCGCGGTCTTCCCCGGCGGGACGATCACCGGCGCCCCCAAGCCCCGGACGATGGAGATCATCGACGAGCTCGAGGAGGTCCGTCGCGGTCCGTACACCGGCTCCGTCGGGATCTTCGGCTTCGACGGTCGGGCGACGCTCAACATCGTGATCCGGACGCTGGTGCGCCACGCCGACGAGTACCACCTCCGGGTCGGCGCCGGCATCGTCCACGACTCCGAACCCTACCGCGAGTACGACGAGACGCTCGACAAGGCACGGGCGCTGATCACGGCCATCGACGAAGCGCTCGGCGAGCGGGCGGCGCTGACCGTCGACGCGGACGACGAGGCGGTGAGCGACGGGGGTGAGCGGCGGTGACCGTCGACGCGGACGACGAGGCGGTGAGCGATCGGGGTGAGCGGCGGTGAGCGACGCCGAAACCGGAGTTCTCGTGATCGACAACTACGACTCGTTCGTCTACAACCTCGTCCAGTACGTCGGCGAGGTGGCCGACGAGGTCGTCGTCCGGCGCAACGACGCCGTGGACCTTGCGGACGTCCGCGCGCTCGATCCCGCCGGGATCGTCGTCTCGCCGGGGCCGGGAACGCCCGCCGAGGCCGGGATCTCGATCCCGCTGTTCGCCGAGACCGACTACCCGATTCTCGGGGTCTGTCTGGGCCACCAGGCGCTGTGCGCGGCGAACGGGGCCGAGGTCGGGCACGCACCCGACGTGGTCCACGGCAAACCCTCGGTGATCGACCACGACGGCGAGGGGATCTTCGCCGGCCTTCCGGACCGCGTCCAGGTCGGGCGCTATCACTCGCTGGCCGTCGAGCGCGAGGACCTCCCGGGGTCGCTGATCGAGACCGCCAGCACGGCCGACGAGCGCGACGTGCTGATGGCCGTCCGCCACCGGGAGAAGCCCCACGTCGGCGTCCAGTTTCACCCCGAGAGCATCCTGACGCGGGAGCCGGACGCGGGCGCGACCGGAGAGATCAGCCTCGCGGTCGGCAAGCGACTGGTCGAGAACTTTTGCGAGCAGGCGGCCGCGATTCGCGAGGCGGGCGAGTGTCGCGGGGGGAGTCACGCGTGAGCGACGAGTTCGGCGGGTCGAACGCTTCCGACGAACCGGGCGGAGCCCGGGAACGCCGGTACCACGTCGACGGTGAGTTGATCCCCGCCGGCGAGGCGACGGTACGGGTCGACGACCGCGGGTTCCGCTACGGCGACGCCGCGTTCGAAACGCTCCGCGCGTACGGCGGCGCGATCTTCGAGTGGGACGCACACGCCGATCGACTCGAGCGCACCTGCGAGACCCTCGCCATGGACCACGGCCGCTCGCGTGCGGACCTCCGCGCCAGGATCGACGAGACGCTCGACGCCAACGACCTGACGGACGCCTACGTCCGCCTCTCGATCACTCGCGGCGTTCAGCCGGGGAAACTGACCCCCCGTTCCGAGGTCGACCCGACGGTCGTCGTCGTCGTGAAGCCGCTCCCGCGGGGCGGTCTCGACGGCGAGCCGGTCTGGGACGGGCCGGCGACGGTTCGGACGGTCGAAACCCGTCGAATCCCGGACGAAGCGGTCCCCGCGGGCGCGAAGACCCACAACTACCTCAACGGGATCCTCGCTCGGACCGAACTCCGGGGAAGCGACGCGGACGAGGCCCTGCTGTGCGACCTCGACGGGAACCTCGCCGAGGGCGCGACGAGCAACGTCTGCTTCGTCGACGACGGGACGCTGCACACGCCGTCGACCGACGGACCCGTACTCCCCGGAATCACGCGTCGGGTCGTCCTCGAGCTCGCGGAGGCGGCCGACGTGCCGGTCCGCGAGGGTCGGTACGTCCCGGAGGACCTGCGGAACGCGGACGAGGCGTTCCTGACGAACACGACGTGGGAGCTGCGCCCGGTCGACGCGGTCGACGGCCGGCGGGTAGGTGGTGGACCCGTCGCCGAGCGCCTGACGCGCCTGTTCGACGAGCGGGTCGACGAGCGGTGTTACTGACGGACGATCGCGACCCTGACTGACGGCGCCGACGATGGACTAATAGTTCGGGTGAACCATGTCCCGCTCCTGATCGTACGCGAGCAGTCCGATCCCCACCAGTCGCGGAAGGTGGTCGTGGTAGATCGAGACGTAGACCTCGGTGACGGTCTCGGCGCTGATCTCGGGGAGCGGCCGGTCGCGTTCGCGAACGGCCACCTCGTCGGCCACGTCCGGTAGCGCGAGCGGTTCGTCGTGGTCGCGAACCACCTGTACGGTCAACCGGCGCCGCCGGTCCGCCAGCACGCCGAGCGCGTGGTCGATCCGTTCGGGCGCTCCGTCCTCGGGAAGTCGATCGAGGAGCGTCAACGCCAGCTCGGCGGCGTCGATCTCCGAAGGGTTTGTCGCTGTCATGTGCGTATCCTGGGGTCCGGATGGTCGCAGTGGTCACTCAGGACGGTTACTCGGGGGTCCGGGCCACCTGCCGCCCGTTCGATACGGACCTGACGCCGACGTCCCTGAAAGACCTATCGGAACGAGTCGGCAGTCACTCGATCGTGACGGTCGGTTCCTCGACCCCCTCGTGCTTGCACTCCGGACACCGCGACGGACGGTTGAGGAGGTCGTCGAATCCGTCGAAGCCGCACTCGCGACAGGTCGGGGGTGCGACCAGCAGTTGCTCGTCGGTACCGTCGAGGCTGCGGGCGACGTGCTCCAGGTGCGTACAGACGGTCGACGGGTGCAAGTCGAACTCGACCGCGAGCTCGGACGGCGTCCCGGGAGAGGCGCGCACGTGATCGGCGAGCCGTCGCCTCGTCGTCTCGATCGCGTCGTCCATACCGGCAGGTCGAGTTCGCGAGGTTTACCTCCTTCCCACGTCCCGCGGACCGGGTCCGGGCGCGGACCGTTCGAACCGGGTCGTTCGAACCGCCGGTCCGCCGCGGCGACGACCGACGGAGCGACGTTCCAGAATCGCGCCGATCGAACCCCGTGCAGTCGCCGGTCGAACCCCGCGCTGTCGCCGACCGGGCTCCGCGCGGTCGCCGACCGGGCTCCGCGCGGTCGCCGGTTGAACGCCGTGCGATCGTCGGAGCCGCCCGCTCTCCGGTCGATTCGTCGGTCGAGCAGACACGCTTTTCAGCACCGACACCTTACCCCCGCCCAGATGGACTCCGCGGGCCTGCTCGATCTGCTCGGTAACGAAAACCGCCGGCGGATCCTGCGGCTGCTCTCGAGGAAACCCTGTTACGTCACCGAGATCTCCGAGTACCTGGGCGTGAGTCCGAAGGCGGTCATCGAGCACCTCCGAAAGCTCGACGAGGCCGGGCTGGTCGAGAGCCGGACCGACGACCAGCGCCGGAAGTACTTCCACATCGCGCGCAACGTCCGCCTGGAGGTCAACGTCTCGCCGTACGGCTTTGCCAGTAAGAGCGCGTACCCGGCCAGCAACAGCCTGGACCTCACGAGCTGTCGGCACCTCTCGCTCGACGTCGCCTACGAGGACGACGGCGACCTCGGCGAGCTGCTGGCGAGCCTGGAGCGGCTCGAACGGCTCGAAAACGAGCTCTCGCTCGCCCAGCGGTGGGTCCAGGGACGACTCTGTGAGACGCTCGATCGGATCTCCGAGTCGGTCGGCTCCGGACCCGAAAGTCGCATCTACGCCGATCTGCTCGCGAGCATCCGATCGGAGCCGAAGGGCGTCGGCGCGATCAGCCGAGAGCTGGAGGCCCCGCGAGAGGTCGTCGCCGAGTTGCTCGAGGCGATGGCCGATCAGGGACTGGTCAGGCGCACCGAACGCGGCTGGGAGCTGGTCTGCGAGCGCGAACCGACGTGAGCGGGAACCGGTCCGACGAGCGCGAACCGACTCGAGTTTTCGCCGACCGGCTCGCGTCGGCTCGGCTCCCGGAACCGGGCTCAGACGTCCGCGTCGAGCCCGCCTCGCAGGTCGCGGCCGAAGTAGTAGCCGAGGATGCACGCGAGCGCGCTGGCCGTGATGCCGGCGACCAGGACGCGGCCCCCCAGCCCGGCGACGACGAGGACCGTGTAGTTGAACAGCGCGGTCACCGCCCCCACCGAACAGCCGGCGAGGCACACCTCCAGGTACCGGCGCTTGGAGGTCGCCGCGCCGACGAGGAAAGCGACGGCGAACAGGCCGATCAGGGAGCCGGCGACGGGAATCGTCATCCCGCCCGCGAAGAAGCCCGCGCCGAACACCGCCATCAACGCCACGAACTCGCGCAGGGAGAAGTACGAAGAGAGACCGCCACCGGGGATCGAGGGGCGCAACCACCCCAGAGAGCGACGGACGCGCGAGCGCCCCGAACCGGACTCGGCAGTCGACTCGCCGTCGACCGTCCCCCCGGAGTCGGGCTCGACGCGCCCCCGTCGCGACGAGTCCTCGTCTCCCGGATCGTCCGCCGCGTCCGCTCCGCGCGTCGGCGGGTCGTCCGGCCGAGCGCCGCCCTCGCCCGCCTCCGAGAGCAGTCGCTCGGTCTCCTCGAGGATCTCCTCCGTGGAACGGGGCTCCTCGACGGCGGTCTCGTCCGAACGGTCGGCCATGGTCGCGCTTCGTCGCCGTGGCAGATGGGTGTTTCCCCGTCCGACCACCGCCCCGGCGTCCGGTCGGCGCGGCCGGAAGCTACGGGACGCGTCGACGCCGGCGGACGCCGTGAGCTGGATCGCCGCGCTGACGTTCGCCGCGGCCGCGTCCGCCGCTGGGGCGCTCGCCGGCGGGCTCGCGGCACACGTCGAGCACCAGCCGGAGCACCCGTCGTCGCTGGCGGACGGCATGCGCGGGATCGGGCTGCCGGTCGCGCTCGCGGGCATCGTGCTCGGGACCGTGCTGCTGGGATACGCGGTCGTCGGCTTCGGCATTCCCCCGGTCGTCGACGTGGTCCGGTGAGTCGTCACCCGACCGGCACCCTCACCCGACCGTTATGGTCGCGACGCTCGTACGAGTTCACATGCGACCCACGCTCCTCGTCGTGGGGCTGCTCGGCGTCGCCGTCGGCGGCGCGACGCTGTACGCGGCTCGCCACCACCTCGACCGACTCGGCGTCGAACGTCAGCAACGGGACGCGTTACGGAAGGGGATCGCCGTCCTCGCGGGGATGCTGATAACGTTCGGGCTGGCGATGGCCGCGGTGGGAATGTTCGGGTGAGCGGATACACGAGCACCCCCGCGATCGTCGACCGCCGAAAAGGTGGGTTCAAGTCGACGGCGAGGCAATGGCCGTCCATGAATCCAGGCGACCGCGTCCGCGTCGAGCGCGGGGACAGAACGTTCGAGGGCGTCTTCCTCCCCTCCAGTACGGACGACCACCTCGTCGTCAAGCTCGCCGGCGGCTACAACGTCGGCGTCGATCGCGAGGACGCGGCGGTCGAGGTGCTCGAAGCGGACGTCCACGACGTCGGCGAGGGCGACGGTGACGACGAGGGGGTCGCCTCCGAGATCGCGTTCGACGAGGACCTCCCGACGATCTCGCTGCTGTCGACCGGCGGCACGATCGCCTCGACCGTCGACTACCGGACGGGTGCGGTGACCGCTCAGTTCGACGCCGAGGACGTCCTGCGGGCGGTTCCCGACCTCGCCGGCCGGGCGAACTACCGCGGCCGGGTCGTCTCGAACATCCTCTCGGAGAACATGACGCCGGCGGTCTGGCGCGACCTCGCGACGGCCGTGTACGAAGAGATCGAGGCCGGCGCCGACGGCGTCGTCGTGATGCACGGTACCGACACCATGCAGTTCACCGCGAGCGCGCTCGCGTTCGCGCTGGAGACGCCGGTCCCGATCGTCTTCACCGGCAGCCAGCGCTCGGCGGACCGGCCCTCCTCGGACAACGTGATGAACGCGGTCTGCGCCGTCGAGGCCGCGAAGGCCGACTGCGCGGAGGTCCTCGTCTGCATGCACGCGAGCGAGTCCGACGACGTCTGCGCCCTCCACCGCGGCACCCGGGTTCGAAAGAACCACACCTCCCGCAGGGACGCCTTCGAAACCGTCGGCGCGGAACCGCTGGGCGAGGTCGACTACGAGACCGAGGAGGTGCGCGTGCGCCGGGACGACTACCGCGAGCGGGACGAAACGGAACTCGCCATCGACCCCGACCTCGAGACCGACGTCGAACTCGTGAAGTTCACGCCGGGCATGGACCCCGCGTTCCTCGACGTCGCCGACGGAAAGGCGGGTCTCGTGCTCGAGGGGACCGGCCTCGGACACGTCCACACCGACCTCGTCCCCCGGATCGCGGAGCTGATCGACGGCGGGACGACCGTCGTGATGACCAGCCAGTGCGTCGAAGGGCGAGTCTGCGACCGCGTCTACGATACCGGCCGGGACCTCCTCGATGCCGGGGTGATCGAGGCGGGCGACATCCTTCCCGGAACGGCGAAAGTCAAGTTGATGTGGACGCTCGCGAATGCGTCGGACGACGAGGCGGTGCGCGAGCTGATGGAGACCTCGATCGCGGGCGATCTGCAGCGACGATCCGTCCCGTGGACCTGAGGTGAGCGAGATGACAGGACAAGCCGAGGTCGAGATCCGACGAGCGACGCACGACGACTACGAGGGCGTAGCCGCCTTCACGAGCGAGCTCTGGCAGGACCGCGGCGGGGACTACCTCCCGCGGGTCTACCACGACTGGCTCGAAGACGACGGCGACGAGCGAAAGCGGACGTTCCTCGCGTCCGTCGGCGACGACGTCGCCGGCATCGTCCAGGCCGTGATGCTCTCCGACGACGAGGCCTGGTTCCAGGGGATGCGGGTGAACCCCGACTACCAGCGCCAGGGGATCAGCCGCCGGCTGAACGAGGCCTGCTTCGAGTGGACCTGCGGTAAGGGCGCCACCGTCGGACGGTTGATGACGTTCTCATGGAACGTCGCCGCGCTGGGCGCCGCCCGCGCCGGCGGATTCGACCCCGCGACCGAGTTCCGCTGGGCCCACCCGGAACCGGATCCGGACGCCGACGGCCCGCACGCCGTCACGGACGACCCGGCGGCGGCCTGGCGATACTGGACCGCGAGCGACGTCCGCGAGCACCTCCGGGGACTCGCGCTCGACGCCGAGGAGTCGTGGGCCGTCCGCGAACTGACGCGGAACGACCTCCACGAACTCGCCGAGGAGACCGCCGTCTTCGCCGTCGAGGGCGAGACCGGCGTCTCGGGGATGGCCTACCGCACGCGAACCTACGACCGCGAGAACGACGACGGCGAGCCCGAGACCTGGGCCGAGTACGGCGTCGGCGCGTGGGTCGACGTCCCCGCCGCGAAGTCCCTGCTCGCCGCGGTGGCACGGGACGCAGCCGCCCTCGAGGCCGACCGAACCCGGATGCTGATCCCCGAGACGGTCCAGTACGTGAGCGACGCCTCCTACGCGGGCGCCGCGGTCTCGGACGAGCCCGACTTCGTCCTCGAGACCGACCTGACGAGCTGGTGAGGGCGGTC
>SKPV01000208.1 GCA_007119345.1 Halovivax sp. | reverse complement strand
GTGGTCTCAACGGTGCCTCTGTCCCCGATTCGAGTGGCCGTTCTCCGATCTGGCGGCGGTGACTCTCGCTCTGTCCTCGGCGCGATCATCCTCACACACCCCTCCACACGATCGCCCGTTCGCTGCCCACCGGATCAGATCGCCATATCTCGGCTGCGTCCTCACTCGTCGATCCAGTCACCGTGGATGCGGTAGCCGTCGAACTCGCCGGTCTCGATCTCGCGTTCGATCTCGTCGCGGGTGTCGGCGTCGAGCCGGAGCAGGTGACAGACCGGGTGGCCGGGGAGCGCGACCGGGTTCTCGAGGACGCCGACGATGAGGCCGGTGAACGGGGCGCGGACGACGTCCTCGCGACTGGCGAAGTGGTTCGTGATCCGGCAGATCGGTTCGTCGGCGTAGACGAGCGGATACGGACCCCACTCCATCTCGACCAGGCCGCCGCTGTCCGCGCGGATCCAGCGCTTCTCGGTGTCGATCGCGGTCGTCACGTACCAGCCCGGCCAGTGGACCGGCCGCCCGGGCAACAGCTCGTACTCGGCGAGGACGCTCTCGACGCCCTCGAGGGCCTTCTCGATGAGCACCGCCTGGAACCGGTGGGCCCGTCCCATCTCGACGGTGATCGTCGATATCCCGTCGCTCGTCGCGGCGGCGCGCAGCGAGCCGCCGTCGCCGTCGCCGTAGAGCACCACGTTCGGACCGAACGACCGGGCGAGGCGCTCGACGCTCGGATCCTCCAGGTCGGCGCGGACGTGGTATATCGTGGTTCGGTTGCGCGTCGACGTGTGGAAGTCGATCCCGAGGTCGCACTCGCTGACGAAGCCCTGATAGATGCGGTGGGCCATTCGCTGGGCGGTGTTGGCGCGCTTTTTCCCGGGGAACGTGCGGTTCAGGTCCTGATCGTAGATCGGGACGTCGCGCTGCTGGGCGTAGAAGGCGGGGACGTTCACCACGTGGAGGCAGACGAGGGTTCCGTGGAGGTCGGCCGGGTCGTAGCGGCTCGCGACCTCCTGAACCACTTTGACGCCGTTGAGTTCGTCGCCGTGGACGGCCGCCGAGAGGAAGATCGTCGGTCCGTCGCGCTCGCCGCGGACGATCGTGACCGGAATCTCGACGGGGTCCCCGAGGTAGGTTTCGCCGACCGGGTATCTGACGTGTCGCTTGGTTCCGGGGTCGACGTCCTCGGTGAAGTCGTACTCCGCCGAGACGCGAGTGCCGCCGTGCATACCCGCGACACCGACGCGACGTCGAAAAGGATGGCGATTCTGCGGGCGTCACCGACGGCGCCATCGTCGGACGCCGCCGCCGACGGCGCCCGGGTCGATCACGACCGGCGACCCGGCACCGGGTTCGGCGAGGGATAGGCCTTTGACCGTCCACTCCGAACGCGGCCCATGAACCAGCTGCTGTCGGAACTTCTGCTGGGACTCTATCTCGGCCTTCTCGCCGCCCTCTTTCCGGCGCTGATCGCGTTCTCGATCGGCTTTACGTTCAAGTACGTGACGGACGTCACCGTTCCCGGATTCGGTGTCGTCGTGCTCGGGGGCGCGCTGGCGGGGATCTCCGGCGGACTGATGGGCCTCATCGACCCGGAGATCGCGGACAACCTGGCGGGGATGACCGCGATCGCCGTTATCCTGATGGCGTGTCTCTGGGCACACAGCGTCGGCGACAAGCTGGCGATAGCGACGCCGCGGAAGCTGACTCTGGAGTCGATCCGCTCGCACAAGCTATCGACGGACGTGCTCGACCGGGTCGACAACCTCGGCCGGGTCCGGGTGACGGTGGCCGGCGAGGTCGACGACATAGAGGGCTATCCGCCACTGCCTGAAGCGCTCCGGGAGGAGATTCGAACCGACGACTGGAAGCTGCCCGCAGACCGGTCGCTCGCGGAGCTCGAAGCCGAGCTCACGACGAAGCTGCTCGACGAGCACGAACTCGCCGAGGTGACGGTTCGGATCGACCGGAAGGGCAAGGCGCGGATCGCCGCGGCGCCGTCGATCGCGGGACTCTCCCGCCGCGTTCCGGAGGGGATGCGGGCCGTCTCCATCGAGACGCTGGTGCCGACGGGTGTCGCCCGCGGCGACCTCGTGACGGTCCGGCTGCCCGACGGCGACGTCTCGGGGCCGGTGGTGAGTGCCCGGACGCACGGCGCAGCGCCGGAGGAGCCCGAGCCCGAGCCCGAGCCGGACGCCGAGGAGGCCACCGGCGAATCGAAACCACGGACCCTCCGGCGCGCGCCGACGACGACCGGCGGGGAGGGACAGGTGACGATCGCCTGCTCGCTCGAGGAGAGCAGGCGCCTCCTCGCCGAAGGGTCGGCTCCGACGGTCGTCCGGTCGCGAGGGTCACGCCGCGAGTACGAGGCGATCGGGATCTTGCGCCGCGGCGAAAACCGCTTCGAGAAACTCGCCGTCAGCCCGGGGAGCGTTCTCGACGGAAGCTCGCTCGGGACGGCGAAGTTTCGGACCAGTTACGGCGTGGCCGTCCTGGCGGTTCGACGAGCCGCCGAGGTCATCACCGTTCCGCGAGAGGACGTCGTCCTGCAGGGCGGGGACGAGCTGATCGTCGTCGGACGGCGCGGGAACCTGCGGTCGTTCGCGGAGGCGGTCGCCTGATGTTCGAGATCGGCGGCGAGTCGATCCTGTGGGTTCTGGCCCAGGCGGTCGGCCTCTCGCTGCTCGCGGCCCTGGTGGCGGGGAGCGCCGCGTTCGTCTTCCGGCTGTACACGGGGGCGGACATCCCCGAGGGCGCCTCGCTGATCCTCGGGCTCGGCGCCGTGGGTCTGGCGCTCAACACGCGGAACGTGCTGATCCAGTTCATCGGCGAGGGCTCGGGCGGACTGACGGTCACCGCCGCGTCGATCGACATCGCGATCTTCGTCCTCGCCGCCGTCTCGGCCAGTGCGGGTCGCCTCCTCGGCGACCGATTCGCCACGTCGAAACGCTTCAGACCGGCCGCCCTCGGCAGCAGCCTCCACGGCCCGCTGGTGCGGGCGACCGGTCGCTGGACGGTCGTGCAACTACCGGAGGAGATCGGCGACATCGACGGCTACGAGCCCGTCGCCGAAGAGACGAAACGCGATCTCGAGGGGCGGTCGTTCGAGTTCCCCGCACGGCTGTCGGTGGAGGCGCTGCGGACGAAGCTCGTCGGTCGCCTCAAGGAAGAACACGACGTCGGCTACGTCGACCTCGAGCTCGAGCCGGACGGAACGGTCGCTCACCTCGGACTGGGCCGGCGACCCGCGGGGATCGGATCGACGTTACCGCCGGGTTCGGTGGCGGTCGCGGTCCGCTGTGATCCCGCGTTCAGCGCGAGCCCGGGCGATTCGATCCAGCTCTGGCGGAGTCCGGCCCCGGCGGGCACCGGCGAGGAGGGGCGACCGATTGGACCGAGCGAAACGGGGCGACCGAGCGAAACGGGCCAGACGGGGCGACCGAGCGAAACGGGCCAGACGGGGCGACCGACCAAACCGGGCGAGGGACCGAATACCGCCGTCGACGATACCGCAGCCGAGCCGGCCCCGTCGAGCGATCGGGTCCCCGCCGCTCCCGAACGGATCTGCACCGGCGAACTCAGGGCGGTCGTCGGGACGGTCGCCACGATCATCGTCGACGAGAGCGTTGCGGCGTCGATCGATCCCACCGTCACCTATCGATTGGTGACGCTGCCGAGCGACGTCCGGGTCGACCGCGAGTTCGCCGGCATGCTTCGACGGGCCGACGAGACCATGCAAGCGGTCGAAGTCTCCGAGGGGAGTCCGCTCGTCGGCGCCCCGCTGTCCGACGTCGACGCGACGGTGATCGCCGTTCGCGACGCCGACGGTGCGGTCGAAACCCTGCCACAGCGCGACCGCAAGCTGGCGGCCGGCGACACAGTCATCGCGCTCGGACGGCCGGCCGAACTCCGCGGACTCCAGCGCGCCGCGAACGGGCGACGAGTCGAGCCGCCGGTTGGCGACGGGGAAGTCGCGAGAGCACTCGACTCGGTGGACGCCGCCGAGTGATGGGAGATCGCCGGAAACTCCGGTTCGATGGCGTCGCCGAGTGATGAGAGAGCCTTCTCGACAGCGGATCGTTTAACTGCCCGCCATGCCCACCGGAGCGTATGGACGCCGGGACCTGGACCGACCGGTTGCCGGACAACTGGCGGCGAATGCTCAGCACGAGAGCGGCGATCACCCTCACGATACTCGTCGCGCTCCTGTCGGTAGCGACGGGGCTATACAACATCAGCCAGGAGATCATCGAGTTCGGGCCGGTCGCGGCCCACGTTCCGAACGCCGTCCAGCGAGCGGTGGGCTTTACGGGCGTCCTGACCGGCTTTCTCATGGTCGGGAGCGCGTTCGCGCTCCGGCGCGGCCTGCGCGTGGGCTGGTGGTCGACGCTGTTCTTGCTTCCCATCACGGCCGGCCAGGGCCTGCTCCAGGGCAGTCCGTACTCCTTGCCCCTCGTCGTCCTTTCGCTGGTCGCGATTCCGACGCTGCTCGTCACGCGAAACAGCTTTACTGGTACCGTCTCGCTCACCGCGACGCAGTTGGGCGCTGGCGGCGCGCTCGTCGGCGTCCAACTGTACGGCACCGTCGGCGCGTACACGCTCCGCGAGGACTTCGACGGCATCGAAACGCTGATCGACGCCTTCTACTTCACGCTGATCACGTCGAGTACCGTCGGCTACGGCGACATCCACCCCGGCTCCGAAGAGGCCCAGCTGTTCACGATGTCGGTGGTCGTCCTCGGGGTGGCTAGCTTCGGTATCGCCATCGGCGCGCTCGTCGGCCCCGCCATCCAGGCCCGCCTCACCAAAACCCTCGGAAAGATGACCGACTCACAGCTCCAGACGCTCGAAAACCACGTCCTCGTGCTCGGCTACGGGGAACTGACCGAACCGATCGTCGACGTACTCGAGGCGGGCGGGACGCCGTTCGCCGTCGTCACCCGCGACCAGGAGGCGACGACGGCGCTGGCCGACCGCGACATCCCCGTCGTTTCCGCCGATCCGAGCGACGAAGGGCCGCTCGAACGGGCGCACATCGAGCGCGCCCGCGCGATCCTCGTCGCGACGAACGACGACGCACAGGACGCGCTGGCGATCCTCACCGCCCGGCAGCTCCGTCCGGACGGGCGGATCGTCGCGGCCGCGACCGACCGCGAGAACACGAAGAAGCTCGAGCGCGCCGGCGCGGACGAGGTGATCAGCCCCGCCCAGCTCGGGGGACACCTCCTCGTCCGGTCGGCGCTGGAGGGCGGCGGCTCGCGCCTCGTCGAGCGGATTATGGGCGGGGAGTGAGTGCGAGGTGGCGAACGAAGTGAGCCACCTCGGAAATGCGAGCGGGGAGGGACGACCCGCGAGCTGCGAGACTCCGAGCGCCAGCGAGGAATCTCGATATTGCGAGCGGTGACCGCAGGGAACCGCGAGCCGCGAGACTCCGAGCGCCAGCGAGGAATCTCGATATTGCGAGCGGTGACCGC
>SKPV01000086.1 GCA_007119345.1 Halovivax sp. | reverse complement strand
TCGGCCTCGTCAACGGCTGCATGGATCCCGGCGACGACTTCGTCCTCGACACGCTGGCCGAGCTCGATCTGGAGGCGGCGGTCGAGACCGCCGTCGACGCGGACGGCGCGGCCTACCGCGCCCGCGGCCGCGGCTTCGTCGGCCCGGACGCCGAGACGGCGGCCGAGATCCTCGCCAGCGTTCGCGAGAACCACGTCGCACAGGCCGCCGGCCGCTACGCCCGGAACGCCGACGATCCCGCGCACGCGGCGACGGTGTTCGTCCGGACGGACGCCGTGCCGGCCGGCTTCGCGGACGTCCGGGTCCCGGGCGCCGAGTGGGTGTTCACCGACCGCCAGGCGGCGATCGTCGAGGAACTCCGGTCGGCGCCCGGGGCGCTCGCGGCGCGCGAGATCGCCGATTCCGCGGGATGTTCGAAAGAGCACGTCCGCACCACGCTCGCGCGACTCGCCGAGGGCGCAGACGGCGAGCCGGGGCCGGTCCAGCGGGTCGAGGGGGCGGGTGCCCACGGCGCGACGCTGTACGGCGAGCGCGGGGTGGCGCAGTCGGGCGTCTGCGAGATGCGAGATGGCGTCCGTGCGAGTCGGGAATCGCCAACCGACGCTTATTCTAGCCCTACTAGGTGGGCGTTGGCGATTCGCGAGCCCTCTTCGAGCGCCGCGGTCGCCGACGGGGGTGACGACGGCGCCGGCGCGGGCGGGACGCGGGAGTGGGCGTGGGACCAGCCGCCCGATCCGGGGGACGCCCCGGATGATCCGGGTGGCTAACCCGGCGACCCCCGGCCGACGGCCCCGCACGGACGGGGCGCCGACCAGCCGCGGCATTCTCTGCGAAGCGACCGGCCGCGGCACGCGCAGCGAAGCGACCGGCCGCGGCACGCGCAGCGAACCGTTGGCCACGACCGCACTCGCAGCCAAGCTCACCGACCACTTCCCGCCCGAACGAATGCCATGTCCATCACGCACTCACCATCCACGCTCGCGGAATCGATCACCGACTGCAACCGGTCGCTCGATGCGGCCCTACGGAGGCGATTCGGCGTGACCCTCCAGACGTACAAGACGCTGAAGGCGCTGGTCCAGCTCGCGGCGGCCGCGCTCGCGTTCTACGTCGTCTCGCAAGGCGGCGATCCGCTGACCACGTTCGCGCTGTTCACCGCGATCCTGATCGGCCCGGAAGCGGTGGAGACGATCATCGCGGCCGACGCGGGCGCCGAGACGGAGTGATCGCGACGAGTGACGAGACGCCGTGGACGTCGCGGAAACCCGCCTCCGAACGGGGTCGCGGTCGGCTGCGAAGGATCGAGCGGTCGTCCGTGGTCGTCCGGCCGGCGGCGGGCGTACCGTGGCGACGCGATTCCGACCGTCGTTCCGCTTCTCGTGAGTGGCGAGTGATACTCGCCACTCGATACTGGCCGATACGAGTTCCTCGATCGCGGTTGCGAACACCAGCGAACGGGAACTGCTGAAAGACGCGATCCACCGTACGACGACCAACGTCTGCAAACACGAGCTTCGGAACCCCGTAGCTCGAAGGAGGAGGGTATAGAACGGTTCCCGTAGTCGCTCGGATTCGCAGCCGGTTGCACCTTCCAGTCCTCAGGGTACGGCCTCGACCCACATCGAACTCAATTGGAACTCGCAAATAGCCTATTCTGAATTAGGCTATTTTGAAATTGGCTATTCGGAGGGTTTATGGGTTGACAGGAGAACGAGGGCATATGGAGCGCTTCGTCAATAGGGAGGACGAGCTCTCACGGCTACGAGGGTGCTACGAATCCGACGATGCCGAGCTGGTCGTGCTCTTCGGCCGGCGTCGCCTCGGGAAGACAAAGCTCGTCCAGCACTCGCTCGCCGACCGTGACGACGCCGTCGTCTACCAGGCGACGGAAACGACGTCGCAGGTTCAACTCGACGAGTTCGTCGACGTCGCGGCCGAGACGTACCCCGAGATACAGACGATCAAACGGGACTGGGAAGCGCTCCTGGGGTATCTCGGCGACCGCGACGCGATCGTCGTCCTCGACGAATTTCCGTACCTCATCGACGCCGATCGGAGTCTCCCCTCGGTCATCCAGCGGCTGTGGGACCAGCGACTCCAGCAGACCGCGGGAACGCTCGTTCTGGTGGGGTCGTCGATCAGCATGATGGAGGAAGCGACGCTGCTGGGGAGCAGTCCGCTGTACGGGCGGTTTACGGCCAAACTCGACCTCCGACCGCTCGGGTTTGCCGGCGCACAGGCGTTCCTTCCGGACGACTACTCCCCCGAAGACCGTCTCTTCGCGTGGGGCATCTTCGGGGGCGTCCCGTACTACCTCGACGGGATCGATCTCGATCGCGACCTCGGAACCGTCCTCACAGAGGCGGTGTGCTCCCGAAAAGGGTACCTCCACAACGAACCGGAGTACGTACTCCGGACCGAGCTCACGGACCCGAATCGATACTTCGCGATCCTCACCGCGATAGCCGGGGGAAAGACGACGTCGAACGAGATCGCCCAGGCGGTGGGAATCGACGGCAAGCAGATTTCCTCGTACACCAAGAAGTTGGAACGGTTGCGGCTCGTCGAGCGCGACGTTCCGATCACCGAAGACAAAGCGACGTCGCGGCGCGGCCGCTATCGAATCCTCGATCCCCTGTTCCGCTTCTGGTTCCGGTTCGTCTACGGCGCGGAAGATCGATACGAACGCCTCGGTGCGGACGCCTACGAGGCGATCATCGAACCGGAGCTGCCGGACTTCGTGAGTCACGAATTCGAGGCGCTCTGTCAGGATGCGCTCCCGAACCTGTACCCGGACGAAACGTTCCTGGACGTCGGCCGCTGGTGGTACAAGGGTCACGAGGTCGACGTCGTCGGATTCACCGTCGACGGGACGATGATCGCCGGGGAATGCAAGTTCACCAGCGCGCCCCTCGACTACGGCGCGCTCTCCTCGCTCGAAGACCACGCGTCGGAAATCCGCTGGACGCCGGATACCGGCGACACCGACGCGGAATACGCGTTGTTCACGCGCAGCGGTGCAACACGTTCCGTCCGGGAAGCCGTCGCCGAGCGGGACGACCTGCGCCTGTTCGACCTCGAAGACGTCACGCGACACGCCTAGGAACGGGCGTTCGTGATCGGTACGGGACTCCGAGCAAATACGACGCTCGACGGAACCGATTCGCGTCGGAGTCGACCAGTCGGCCGTTCAGTTCGTTGCACTCGCCGTACGACCCGCAGACGCGGCGGCCGGGCGCATCGTACTCGACGACGGCGTCCGGATCGCTCCGTCCACGCTCGCGGAATCGATCGCCGACCGCAACCGCGCCCTCGACGTGGCCCTGCGGAGGTGATTCGGCGTGACCCTGCAGACGTACAAGACGCCCAAGGCGCTGGTCCAGCTCTCGGCGACCGCGCTCGCGTTCTCCGTCGTCTCCCAGGGCGGCGATCCGCTGACCACGTTCGCGCCGTTCACCGCGATCCTGATCGGGCCGGAAGCGGTGGAGACGATCATCGCGACCGACGCGGGGGACGAGACGGAGTGATCGGGACGGAGTGATCGAGACGGAGTGATCGGGACGGAGTGATCGGGACGGAGTGATCGGGACGGAGTGATCGGGACGGAGTGATCGGGACGCCGTGGACGGCGCGGAAATCTGCCCCTCGAACGAGGTCGCGGTCGGCTGCGCAGGATCGGTCTGTCATCCGTGGTCGTCCGGACGGTGGCGGGCGAGCGTTCGGCGAGCGCTCGCGGGCGTCGGCGAACGCGATCCCGAGCGACGCGTCGATCTCCGCGCGGCCGACCTCGTCGGGGGCGGCGAACTCGTCCCGGTCGATGACCACGCGGGCGGCGTCGGCGCGGCCGACCTCGTCGGGGGCGGCGAACTCGTCCCGGTCGATGACCACGCGGGCGGCGTCGGCGTCCCCGACTACGTGGACGGCGCGGACGCCGACCGACGGTGCCGACCGACCGGACCGTCACGGTGTCCGTCGTCGATCACTCACCAGCGTCCTCGATGAGCTCGTCCGCCGTTTCGCGCAGCTCGGCGGTCAGGTGAAGGCCGTGGGAGTCGACCCGTCGGAGGATCGTCTTCGCCTCGGCCTCGGGCAGCCCCGCCTCGACCGCCCTGACGATCGCGCCGATCGTCCCGGTCACCGTCGCTCCCAGCCCGCCCGCGACGGTCCGGACCCGTCGATCGTCGCTCACGACGGCCACTCGCTCGTCAGCGTCGGTGTGGGCGAGCACGGCCGCGACGAGCACGACGTCACCGTCGACATCGGACGCGCCGAGAATCGACCGCGCCCGTTCGGCGTGCTCCGCTCTCGAGTCCTCGTCCGTCGCGATCGCCGTCTCGACGTCGTCCCGGTCGCAGAATCGATCGAGATTCGTTTCGGCCGGCTGGGTCGTCACCTCCGCTCGAACCGCGGAGACGACGACGATCGTTCCGGCAAACGCCGACAGGAGGTCGAGTTCGCCGACGGTCCCGAGCGCGATGAGCGTCGTCGCATCGACGTAGATCCACGTCATAGCTCGCGCGCACGGTCGGCGTCGGCGGCGAGATCGTCGGGTGACAGTTGGCTCGTGAGGTTCCGCTCGCGAGCGATCTCCAGCCACTCGGCGACGCTCACGCCGGCGACGCGAGCCGCTTCGTTCGTCGAGATCTCTCCGGTCTGGTACCGCTCGACGGCGACCCTGATCCGGAGATCCGAGAGCCCCTCGCGGAGCGCCTTCCGGATCACCGAGCTCTTGTCCTCGTCCAGCAACGCGGCGACTTCCTCGAGGGCCTCCTCGTCGTCGTCGGGGATCCGGGCGCTGATCGACGGCATCGTATACGACGTAGCACGTCGTAATACACAAGCGTTTCGCCGATCGAAGACGGCGGCGTTCACCGAGCGCGGAGCGGTGAGCGCGCCGGCCGAGAGCCGTGAGGCGCTCGAAATCCGCCCCCAGAGACGATCCGACGGGCGATCGACGACGAGCGGACGATCAGCGCCGCGGTCGTGAAACGGCGATTCGACGCGTTCGACGGCTTCGAGCCGGTCGATATCGGCGCGACGAACGCCGCCGACGCACGCGCCTCGTCCGAAGCCCGGCGACTGGCGACCGCGCTACTCGAGTCGAGTCCCGCTCACCGACGAACACGCGATTACCGATCGACGAGTCAGCCGCGATCGGCCACGCGATCGACGGTCGTCGACCTCGCCGTAGCGGTCGCGGTGGACGAGTCCGGTCTCGCCGAGGTCGGTGAGTTCGTAGCGGTCGAAGTGCTCGACGGGGCCGACCGTGTCGACGAGGCCGTCGTCCGCGAGGACGGGGAGTCTGGCGTTGACGTTCTTTCGGCTCTTTCCCGTGTGATGGGCCAGGTTCGGCGCGACGTTTCGTCCCCGTTCGGCGAGCGCCGCGAGGAGCAGGACGTCCGGCGGACGGCGGCGTCTCACGGGGGATCACCCGCTACCGGATCGGCGGTGCGTCGAGCGTGCACCGTGTTCG
>SKPV01000244.1 GCA_007119345.1 Halovivax sp. | reverse complement strand
ACGCGATCGATCGCGATCACGTCGCCCGCGGCGAGCTCCGGAAGGGCGACGTCCTCCGAGAGCACGTCCCCGGTGTAACAGAGCGGACCGGCGACGTCGTACGTCCGATCGGGGTCGCCGTCCGCGAGCGCGTAGACCGGGTACGGCCAGTAGGAGGAGACGGCGTTCGTGCCGACGTCGAGGACCGCGAACGTGGCGTAGGGCGTCTCCTTGACGACGCCGACGGTTCCGAGCAGCGTCCCCGCGTTGCCGACGAGCCGGCGGCCGGGCTCGAGAAAGAGCGTCGGGTGCGAGAGCTCGAGCGCGTCGGCCGTCTCCCGAACCGTCGTCGCGATCGTCTCGACGATCTCGGTCGTCTCCGGGACCGGCTCGTCGTAGGGGACGGGAAATCCGCCGCCGAGGTCGAGGACGTCGATCTCGACGCCGAGCTCGTCCTGGATCGCCGCCGCGAACGAGAGCATCTCGCGCGCGGCGACGGCGTAGGGCTCGACGCTGCGGATCTGGCTGCCGATGTGGAGTTGGACGCCCGCGAGTTCCACGGCCGAGGAGGCGACGGCCCGGTCGGCGACCGCCATCGCTCGGCCCGACTCGACGTCCAGGCCGAACTTCGTCTCGCGGGTGGCCGTCGCCACCTCCGGGTGGGTCGGCACTTCCATCGCGGGGTTGCCCCGGACGAGCACCTTCGGCGTCGTCCCGGTCGCCTCGGCCGCGTCGATCAGGCGCTCCAGTTCCGTCGCGTTGTCGACGAGCAGGTGCTCGACGCCGCTCGCCAGCGCCCGCTCGACGTCCGTCGGCCGGCGATTCATCCCGGTCAACAGGAGCTCTGACGGCTCGAACCCCGCCTCGAGCGCGGCCGACACTTCGCCGTTCGCGTACGCCTCCGCTCGACACCCTTCCTCCCGGAGCACCGCGAGCACGGCGGGCTCGTAGTTCGCCTTCACCGCGAAGTGGATCACGGAGTCGGGATAGTGCTCGTCGAGCGCTTCTCGCAGCGTTCGATAGTTCGATCGGAGGTCGGCTTCGAAGAAGACGTACACCGGCGTTTCGAACGGCTCCAGCAGCCCCGCCCGCCGCTCGCGGAGCCGCGATCGCCGCGCCTCGATGTCCATACCGGGGAGAGTCGTGACGGGAGGGAAAACCCCCTGGCTAGCATACGAGGCGGACGCCCTCGGGCGGTCGACGCGACTGAACGGGGAGCGAACGCCCGAGTGGTCGGTGCGGCCGTACGGGAGTCGGACGCTCGGACGGTGATCGAACGCCCGGACGGTGATCGAGCGGTCCACGAGGGCTACCCCCGAGCCGAACCCGCACTGGGGTTACCCGCTCGGCGTCGCCGGGGCCCCTCGCCGTTCGTTCCGCCACGATATCGTGAGAATCTCACGCATAGATATTTAGCGGTCGAATGTGTATCGATTCCAAACCGTCCGTCCGCATGAAAAAGCGAGTCGATCTCCGGCTGTGGCACGAGGGCTGCTGGATGCTCGCGCTCACGCGCGAGCATCCCGGCGCTGAACTGATCGTTACGGACATCTGTTCGGACGGAACCGACATTCTGGCGACGGTCGTCGTCCTCGGGGACGGCGAGGTCGACCTCGAGACCGTCGAGGCGGCCGCGTCCGCGTCCGGAGCCGTCCGCTCGTGCGACGTGCTGGAGGCGGGCGCCGAGCGCGTGCGGATCCACGTCCGCTACGACGCGAGCGCGTCGATCTACGGGGCCATCGTGCGCTCGTCGCTGACCCCGGTCGGGGAGATCCGGATCGCCGACGACAGCGAGCGGTGGACGCTGCTCGCCGACGGCGCGTCGATCGGCGCCTCGATGGCGGAACTCGAGGAGGTGGCGGACGTCGACGTCCGTCGGGTCGTCGACTACGAGCCCGAGTCGCCCGTCGCGGCGGACCTCGTCGACGAGATCAGGGAGGAACTCTCTCCGCGCCAGACGCGGTACCTCCTCTCCGCCTTCGAGGAGGGTTACTACGGCTGGCCCCGCGAGGTGTCCGCGAAGGAGCTGGCCGAAAAGCACGACGTCTCCGGGCCGACCGCCCTCGAGCACCTCCGGAAGGGCGAGGCGACCGTCCTTCAGGAGATCCTCGCGCTCGTCGAGGAGCGCGAGCGCCGCGGATCGGTCGACGCATTTTGAGTATCGAGAGCCACGCAGGCGGGTGAACTCCCTCCGACGACCGTGAGGTTCGCGGGTGAACGAACGCCTTCTGACGATCGCGGCCGTCCGCGTCCGGCGCCGTCAGAGAGCGTGGAAAAACCGATCCGGTCCGCCTACTCGAGTCCGGCGCCCGCGACCACCGTCCGGACGACGTCGTCGATCCGGTCGGTCGCCGTCGCCTCGTACTCGCCCGTGAGGTTCGACAGCAGGCAGGAGAAGGCGACGGCGGGCTCGCCGTCGTCCGCGCCGACGTACCCCGAGAGGGTCCGGGCGCCGGTCAGGGTGCCGGTTTTGGCCCTGATCGGAACGGAGACGTCCCCGAGGCGGTTCGCGACGGTACCCTCCTCGCCCGCGAGCGGCAGCGAACGGCGGTAGCGATCGCCCCATGGGCGCTCGAGGCACCACTCGAGGACGGCGACGAGGCTCGCCGCCGACAGCAGGTTGTACCGCGAGAGGCCGGAACCGTCGCGCAGTCGCACGGCGTCCGCGCCGCGGTCGGTGAGAAACGCCGACGCGTGGCCTTCCCAGGCGTCCCAGGAGCCCACGCCCGCGAGTTCCCGGGCGATGGTCCGGGCGAGCTGCTCGGCGACGAAGTTGTCCGACCGGACGAGCATGTCCCGGACGAGGTCCGCGAGCGGGGCGGACGAGACGGTCGCGCAGGGCTCGCCGCCGGTTTCGACGGGTCCGTCGGCGATCCGCGTCCAGCCGTCGACCTCGATCCCCTTCGCCTCCAGGGCGTCCCGAAAGAGGCTCGCCGCGTGCATCATCGGGTCGTCGACCGGGCTCGCCGCCCTCGCGGTCTCCCCCGGCGGGATCTCGCCCTCGACCCGGACCACCTCCGAGGCGCGCTTCTTGTACACCTCGAGGGACGCCTCCGGCCCGGTCTCGACGTCGACGTCGAACCGGACGATCTCGGAGGTCGGCGAGGCGTCGACCTCGACGCAGCCGTCGCGGTGGACGACCGTGATGTCGACCGTGTTGCGCTCGACGGCGAGCGAGGTGGACTTGGCCCCGTAGTCGAACTGGCCGTCGTCCCAGGTCCAGCCCGGCCCGAGGGCCTGTTCGTCGAACGCCGACGCGTCGACGACGAGCTCTCCGGCGATCAGCTCGATGCCGGCGGCCGCGACGCCGTCGGCCAGCGTCATCAGGTCCGCCTGCGAGAGCTCGGGCGCGCCCCGGCCGCACAGCACGAGGTCGCCGAGGAGGACCCCGTCGCGCACCTCGCCGGCCGCGAACGCGGGCGTCTCGAAGCGGTAGTTGGGGCCGAGCTCGCTGAACGCCCGCGCCGCGGTCACGAGCTTCGCGTTCGAGGCCGGCAGCAACGGGACGTTCGGATCGACGGCCAGCAGCGTCTCGCCAGTCCGCAGATCCCGCGCGAGGACGCTCGCGCTCACCGACTCCCGCCCGGGGAGCGTCGCCTCGGGGAGGCTCACCATCCCGGCGCCCTCCTCACCGACCATCGTGACTCACCGTCCCGTCGTCCGCGAGGTGACACGCGGCGATCCGCCGGCCGTCCCCGGACGGCTCGAGCGGCGGCCGTTCGGCCTGACAGACCGACTCGAAGGGGGCGAGCACCTCGAGCGCCTCGCTCCGGTCGCCCGACAGCGCGGCGTCGGCGGCCCGCTCGGCGGCGCGCACGGCCTCGGACGGGATCCCGTCGCCGCCGTCGAGGTGGGTCTCGACGACGTCGCCGGGCTCCTCGACGTCGAGCGCTCCGTCCCGGACCGCGCCCAGTAGCGCGTCGAACGACTCGTAGCCCTCCCGCGTGAATCCGTCGGGGAGGATGAAGTCGGGACACCGCGTGTGGAACCGACAGCCCCGCGGCGGATCGGACGCGCTCGGCACCGCGCCCCGGATCTCCGAGCGGACGCCGGGCATGTCGGGGTCTGGGTTCGGAATCGCGCTCAGCAGGGCCCGCGCGTAGGGGTGGTGCTGGTCGGCGAACAGCTCCTCGGTCCGGGCGACCTCCACGAACTCCCCCAGGTACATCACCGCCACGCGGTCGGCGACGTACCGGACGACGCTCAGGTCGTGGGAGATGAAGAGGTAGGTGAGCCCGTACTCGTCCTGGAGCTCGTCCATCAGGTTGAGGATCTGGGCCTGGACGCTGACGTCGAGCCCGCTGACGGGCTCGTCGGCGACGACCAGGTCGGGGTTCACCGAGAGCGCCCGCGCGAGGTTGATGCGCTGGCGCTGGCCGCCGGAGAACTCGTGGGGGTAGCGGTTGTAGTACTCTCGCTTCAGGCCGACCTGTTCGAGCAGTTCGAGCGCCCGCTCGCGACGGATCTCTCTGTCGGAGACGCCGACCGAGACGGCCACCTCCACCGTCCGGGCGTCCTCGTCGACGCGCACGTCGGCGTCGAAGCCCCACGGCAGGTCGACGCGGAGTTCGTCCTCGATTCCCCCGCCGGCTTCGGCTTGCGCGGTCCCGGCGCTTCGGTCGGCGCCGTCCGCGTCGGCCCCGTCCCCCTGATCGGCGCCGTCCGCGTTGGATCCGACGTCCCGATCGGCGCCGTTCGCTCCGAACCCGCCGCTCTCGCCGGTCTCGATGCCGCGTTCTCGCCGAACGGTCGCGAGGACTTCGGCGACGCCGTCGACCGGCTCGACCAGCTTGTCGGCGTCGTCGTCGACGATCACGTCGAGCTCGAGGTCGCCGAGCCCTTCCGTTCGAACGTCGGCCGTCGCGACGACCGACGGGTCCGACGCGGGCCAGCCGGTTCCCCGCAGCGGGTCCTCGATGATGTGGCCCACCTTCCGGCGGGGGTTGAGGCTCGACTGGGGGTCCTGGAAGACCATCTGGGTCCGCTCGCGAAACTCGCCTTCGGGGATCTCCTCGACCGCGCGTCCGTCGAACCGGATCTCGCCGTCGGTCGGCTCCTCCAGGCCGAGGACCGTGCGCGCGAGCGTCGACTTCCCGCAGCCGGACTCGCCGACGACCCCGAGGGTCTCCCCCGGACGCAGTTCGAGGCCGACGCCGTCGACGGCCCTCACGCTCGTGTCGTCCAGCCGGAACGGCCAGCCGCCGCCGTCGCGGTCGAGTCGGAGGGAGTCGAAGAGCCCGGTGTTGACGGGGAAGTGCGTCTTCAGGTCCCGAATCTCGAGCAGCGCCGGTTCGTCGTCCGTCCCCTCGCCCTCGCGCGAGGACGGCGTTCGGTCGACCTCGGCTCCGCGGTCGTCGGTGCGACCCGATCGGTCGTCGGCCGGGTCCGTCGCTCGATCGTCGGTGCTCATCGGGACGGCCACCTCCGTCCGGCCGTCGCTCGATCGTCGGTGCTCATCGGGACGGCCACCTCCGGTCGGGCCCGCCGTTCGTCCCGTCTCGCTCGT
>SKPV01000075.1 GCA_007119345.1 Halovivax sp. | reverse complement strand
GCGGCGGAATCGGTCCGGTACTCTCCGCTCGACCGACGACCAGAACACCGGACGGTGGTATCGGGAGTCCTATCGAACACGCCGCCTGCCGGCACCGACACGCCGAAACGGGACTGGCTCCAACGGACGACCGTGCGAGCGATCGTGACGATGCGGTGGCTGGATCTGCTCTTTGCCCACTGGCGTGTCGAGCCCGAAACGGTCGACCGACGGCTGCCCGACGGGGTGACAGTCGATACGTACGAGACCGACGCGTACCTCGGTGTGGTTCCGTTCGTCATGGACGACATCCGACTGACGGGCGTACCGATCGGACTGTCGTTCGGAGAACTCAACCTGCGGACCTACGTGACGGTCGACGGGAGGCCGGGCGTCTACTTTTTCAATCTCGATGCCGACGACTTCCTCGGCGTCGCCATCGCTCGCTCGCTGTTTCGATTGCCGTACTATCGGGCGACGATGGAGATCGAAACGCGGGGCAGTGGAACGGACCGAACCGTCTGGTTTCGAAGTCGCCGCCGGACCTCCGGGGCGCCTGCAGCCAGATTCGACGGTCGGTACGGTCCCGACGGTTCCTTCCGCACGCCCGACCCCGACTCGCTCGAAGCGTTTCTCACCCAGCGATACCGGTTTTATACGGCAGACGCTCGAGAACGACTCTACTACGGAGATATCGATCACGAGCCGTGGCGCCTCGCCCCCGCGTGGGCCGAGATCGAGGCCAACGGTCTCTTCCGAGCCAACGATTTCGACGAGCCGGAGGGAGAACCGCTGCTGTCCTTCGGGAGGTCGATCGACGTGCGAGCCAGTCGGATCCGTCGGCAGTGACGCTCGTCGCTACGCCTTCCGTATCGATGACCCCGACACAAAGCGAGGGCAGGCTCGCGAAGCTACCGAACGGTCACCGTGCGAGGTCTCTCGGCACTGAAGCCACCCACGTCGTTCCCGGGCGACCGGCGATGCGCAGCGCTCCCGTGACCGCACTCCCCGGGTCGTGTCACTCGAAGGCGGGAATGCCGGTCAATCACCGCGATTTCGGGGCTTCTCGCAACCCTGCCGGGTTACTCGAAGGCCGGAATCCCGGTGAGATCCTGCCCGAGGATCAGCGTGTGGATGTCGTGGGTCCCCTCGTAGGTGTACACCGTCTCCATGTTCGCCATGTGGCGCATCGGCGAGTAGTCGAGGGTGATGCCGTTGCCGCCGAGCATCTCGCGGGCCACCCGGGCCTGGTCGCGGGCCATCCGGACGTTGTTGCGCTTGGCCATCGAGACGTGCTGGGGGCGGAGGTCGCCTCGCTCTTTGAGCTCCGCGAGGCGGTAAGCCAGCAGCTGGCTCGTCGTGATCTGGGTGGCCATCTCCGCGAGCTTCCCCTGCTGGAGCTGGAAGCGCGCGATCGGGCCGCCGAACTGGTCGCGGTCCATGGCGTAGTCGCGGGCGGTCTCGAAGCAGTCGCGGGCGGCGCCGACGGCGCCCCAGGCGATGCCGTACCGCGCTTGCGTCAGACAGGAGAGCGGCCCCTTCATCCCCTCGACGCCGGGGAGGACGTTCTCCTCGGGGACGCGGACGTCGGTGAGGCCGATCTCGCCGGTGATCGACGCGCGAAGCGAGATCTTCTCGCCGATCTTGTTCGTCGCGACGCCGTCGCGGTCGGTCTCGACGAGGAAGCCCCGGACGGGATCGCCCTCGCTCGAGCGGTCCTTGGCCCAGACGACGGCGACGTCGGCGATGGGGGAGTTGGTGATCCAGGTCTTCGAGCCGTTGAGCACGAAGCCGTCCGCGTCCCGCTCCGCTCGCGTCTCCATTCCCGACGGGTTCGAGCCGTGCTCGGGCTCGGTGAGACCGAAGCAGCCGACGGCCGTCCCCTCGCCGAGTCGGGGGAGCCACTCCGCTTTCTGGTCCTCGCTCCCGTAGGCGTGGATCGGGTACATCACGAGCGCGCCCTGGACGGAGGCCATCGAGCGCAGGCCGGAGTCGCAGGCCTCGAGCTCCTGCATCAGGAGGCCGTAGGCCGTCTCGGAGACGTTCGGCGAGCCGTACCCGTCGAGGTTTGGCGCGTAGAAGCCGAGTTCGCCCATCTCGGGGATCAGTTCGGTGGGGAAGGTGCCGTTCTCGAAGTGCTCGGCGATCACCGGGCGCACCTCGTCGTCGACGAACTTCCGCGCCGTGTCGCGGATCATCCGCTCCTCGCCCTCGAGGTCGTCCTCGAGGCTCACGTAATCGAGCATGCCCGTGCATGCGGCGAGCGTGGTCAAAAGCCCTCCTATGTACTCACACGAATCGCTACCGTCCGGATCGGTTACCGGTTGCGACCGGACGGACTCGCTTCCCCGTCGCGGGTCGCGCGTTCGCTCACGATCGAGCTAGTCGTCCGGTTCGAGGACGCCGGTTACCTCGAACGCCTCGCCGCGGTACTCGACGGGTCGCGTCTCGTTCTCCTCGTAACCGAACGGACGGAGCGCCGTTCCGCGGTCGGTCTTCACCTCGACGCGCTCGACGCCCGGTTCGAACAGCGCCAGCGAGTTGCGGAACGCGCGCTGGGGCCGCCGCGGGAGCTGTTCCGGGAGCAGCCGCTCGCCGGCTTCGTCCGTCCGGGTCGCGGTGAACGTGGCCGGTCGCCGCGCGCCCTCGTAGTTCGGGAGTTCGACGACGATCCGGTCGCCCTCGTCCGCGACCGTCGCGTCCTCTTCGGCCCCGACCGAGAGTTCGGGCGCCTCGAGGTCGAACATCGCGGCGTGGGTCTCGTCCGCGACGGCGTAGCCGACGGCGAAGGCGTACCGACCGCCGCCGAGGTGGCCGACGGTCCGGGCCTCGGTGGTTTCGATCGGATCGCCGTGATAGCAGTGCAGACGTCGCTCGCGGACGCTCCCCGGACCGACGTGTTCGAGCGGTTGGACCCACTCCCACGGGGCCACGGGGTACCACTCGTCGTCGACCAGCTTGTACAGCCGCCAGTAGCCGGGATTCCCCGAGGCCGCCTCGCGCGACCGGTTGACGAACGCGAACTCGATCGTTCCCGGCGCCTCGATCGCCTCCGCGCTCGGCTCCAGGTACGTCTCGGTCCCGGGCCCGGCTTGGTGGTACCAGGCCATCTCGCCGTCCTCGTTCGGGAGGGTCGGCGGGTCGGCGTCCGCGAACCCGGAGTCGCCGTCGGGGCCGGGTTCGTCGGTCGGCCAGACGGCGATCGCGACCGCGTTCCCTCGCCGCGCGAACTCGTATCGACCGGGCACGATCGGCGAATTCCCCTCGTCGGGGTGGGCCGCCAGGGCGAGTTCGGCCGTCAGCTCCTCGTCGGGGCCGAGCGTCCACGTCTTCGGGTACCACTCGTCTCGCAGACTCGCGACCCGCCAGCGCCCCTTCTCGTCGCGGGTCAGGTCGGGGACGGTCTCCGCGGGCGGCGTCGCCTCCGTCGGAACGAGGTAGATCGAATCCCGGTCGTCGTTTCTCGCCCGCGCGGGATCGTCGAAGACGAGCGTCCGTCGCAGCCGGAACGTCTGCTCGAAGGACTTGCCGTTGTAGACGGCCGCCGCGAGGCGAGCCGGTCCGTCCGGGGTGGCCGGCTCGACGAAGTCGAGACTCACCCGCAAACGGTCGGCCGTCGAGACGTGATCGTCGGCGACCGTCGCCGTCAGCGACGCCGTCTTGAAGTCGACGACCGTCGGCGAGGCCTCCGGTCCGTCGGGGAGTGTCGGATTCCCTCCGTCGTTCGACTCCTCGGCCGATCCGTTCGGGTTCGCATCATCGCCGTCCTCGTCGTCGTCGGTCGCGAATCCGGTCGAACAACCGGCGAGCAGCGCGGCCGCGCCGGTCGTCCCGGCGAGGAAGTTCCGTCGGTCCATGCCGGGACTGATCGGCGTCTTGGCATAAGCCTCCTGAACGGTGAAACGCGCGTTTCACCGAAAGCGCCGCCGCGCTCGTCGCGCGCACTCCCGCCGGTCGGATCGTCCTCACCCGCGGAAGGTACACAGGTCCGCCCGGCCGGCGGCGACGAGCGTGTTCGCCTCGTCGTAGCTCCTCACGTAGTGCGTCGAGAGCGCCGGCACCCGCACCTCGTTGCGGAACTTCTCGGTGAGATCCGCGAGCACCGCTGGGTCGTACCGCGGGCGCTCGCGGATCGTCGCCTGCCCGGCGACGATCGACAGCAGGTCGCACTCCCGCTCGCGCAGGGCCGCGGCGACCTCCACGGACTCCCGGGTCTTCAGGCCGTTCAGGTTCCAGTCGGTCGCCTGGAGCGCGACGCCGAGGGGCTTCTCGACCGGCCAGGTCTCCCTGACGGCCTCGAAAACCTCGAGCGGATACCGCATCCGGTCCTCGAGGGAGCCCCCGTACCGATCCTCGCGGTCGTTCGTCAGCGGCGAGAGGAACGACGAGAGCAGGTAGCCGTGACCCGCGTGCAACTGGACGTAGTCGAAGCCGGCCGCCGCGGCCCGCTCGGCTGCGCGGCGAAAGTCTTCGCGGATCCGCTCGCAGTCCTCGTCGTCCATCGCGATCGGCTCCGGACCGCCGGGAGCGTAGGCCGTCGCCGAAGGTGCGTACAGCTCCCAGCGCTCGTCCGGCGGGAGGGGACGGTCCAGCCCGCGGTCGCGGGGACGCGTCGATCCCCGCCGCCCCGCGTGGACCAGTTCGATCCCGACCGCGGCGTCGGACCGCTCGCGAACCTCGTCGACGAGTGCGGCCCACGCGGCCTCCTGGTCGTCGTCGTACAGTCCGGGCGTCCCCGGCGTGATCCGACCCTCCGGGGAGACGGCGACGGGATCGGTGAGGAGCAGGCCCGGGCCGCCGGCGGCGCGATCCGCCAGGTCCGCCAGGTACGCGTCGTTGGGCAGGCCGTCCACGGCTTCGTGACTCGGCGGCCCGGTGACCGCCAGGCGGTTGTCGACGCGGACGCCGCGCAGCGCCAGCTGCTGAAGGGCCGGCGGGCGGGCGGCGACGGGGTCGAGCCGTTCGAGGCCGAATCCGTCGCCGACGTCGAACTCGCCGTCGACGCTGTCCTCTCCGCCGACACCGTCCTCGCCGCCGACGTCGAACCCGCCGTCGACATCGAACTCGCCGCTGACACCGTCCTCGCCGCCGACGCCGGCCTCGCCGTTGACGCCCGACCCGGCGCCGCCCGCCGGCCCGCCGTCGCCCTGCACCACGCTCGGATCCTCGACGTCCGCCGCGGCGCGGTCGCCGCGTTCGGGTCCGTCCGCGGTCGGGGCGACCCGCTGGAACCACCGCTCGTAGCGGTCGGCGAACTCGGCGTCCCGGCGCTTCAGGCTCACGTGCGAGATCCGGCCGCTCCGGGTCAGCAGGTTGTACGCGAACTGCCGCGGCGGGAGGTGCCGGTAGCGCTCGACGTTCTCGAAGTACGTTCGGCTGCGCTCGGCGGCGCGCTGGAGCGCCTCGACGCGGGGCCGGCGCTCCTTCTCGTACCGGTTGCACGCCGCGGTGACGTCCGCGCCGTGCTCGCGGAACCCCTCCAGGAGGGCGATGGCGTCCTCCATCGCGAGCTTGGTTCCGGAACCCACGGTGAAGTGGGCGGTGTGGGCGGCGTCGCCCAGCAGGACGACGTCGTCGCCGCGGGTCCAGGAGTCGCATTCGACGACCGGGAAGTTGCGCCAGGCGTAGAGCTTCGCGCGGAGGTCGTGTTCGCCCAGGACGTCCGCGAAGAGGTCCTCGAAGTACGCGAGCGCCTCGTCCTCGCCCTTCTCGTCCATGCCGGCGGCGCGCCAGGTCTCCTCGGTGCACTCGACGATGAAGGTGCTCATCCGTCCGGGGTAGGCGTGGACCCGCCAGAGGCCGTGTTCGTTCTCTCGGAAGACGAACGTGAAGACGTCGAACGGCTTCGCGGTGCCGAACCAGGCGAACTTCGCGTTTCCGTGGCTGACGTCGGGCCGGAACGCGTCCGCGTAGGTTTCCCGGACGGTGCTGTTGAGCCCGTCGGCGCCGATCAGGAGGTCGGCGTCCGCCGCGAACTCGGCGGGATCGTCGACGGCGACCTCGTGGTGCAGGTCGACGCCGACGTCCCGACACCGCTCCTGGAGGATGCCGAGGAGGTCTCCCCGCATGATCCCGGCGAAGGTGTGGCCGCCACACCGGAGGGACTCGTCCCCCGCGTGGATATCGATCGGATCCCAGCGGACGAACGCGTTCGTGATCCGTTCGTGTGACCCGACGTCGGCCTCCTTGAGGTTCGACAGCGTCGCGTCGGAGAAGACGACGCCCCAGCCGTAGGTGTTGTCGGCGGGGTCGCGCTCGTAGACCGACAGCTCCCAGTCCGGAAACTCCGTTTGCAGCAGGAGGCTCGCGTACAGGCCGGCGGGGCCGCCTCCGACGACGTTCACCCGCACGGATCTCACCACCGCTCCGTCTCGAGGACGTTCTCGAGGCGGTCGTACTGGTTTTCCTCGGCGACGGTCGGGAACAACAGGAGCTCGTCGCAACCGGCGTCGGCGTAGCCGCGGACGAACTGGACGACCTCCTGGGGCGTCGTCAGCAGGCTGTCGGCGATCCGCTCGGCGAAGGGGCCGGTGAACGCGTAGTAGTCGAGCAGGTACTCGCGGCCCCGCTCGGCGGCCGCCTCGCCCAGCGCGTAGTAGCCGTGCCCCCAGAGGTCGGGCTCGCCGGGTCGACCGCACTCGGCCCAGGCCGCCCGCGCGCTATCCGCCCGCTTTTCGAACGCCCTGGGCGGGCCGCCGCCGTGGACGTACCCGTCGGCGTAGCGGGCCACCCGCTGGAAGGCGGGGTCGCTGTCGCCGCCGACGAGCAGCTGCGGCCCGCCCTCGCGAGCGGGTCGGGGTCCGAACTCGTCGTCGTGCCAGTGCTCCCGGAGTTCGTGCAGTTGTCGGGAGAACCGCCGACCGCGCCCGTCGTAGTCGACGCCGGCGACCTCGTAGTCGTCCCGGCGCGCGCCCAGAGCCAGCCCGAGGACGAGTCGGCCGCCGCTGAGCCGATCGATCGTCGCCGCCTCCTTCGCCAGAACCGCCGTCCGGCGAATGGGTCCGGCGACGATCGACGTCGCCAGCCCGATCTCGTCGGTGGCGCCGGCGCACGCGGCGAGCGTCGTCAGCGGCTCCGTGCTCCGGTAGGCGAGGCGGTCGAAGACTCCCAGGCTCGCGAACGGACCGTCCTCGGCCCGTCTCGCCCATCGGAGCAGCGCGTCCTCGTCGGTGCCCACGAGCGCGTCCCCGCCGTTGTCCCGGAGTGCGTCCTGGTCGGTGCCCCCGACGGTGTTCGGGAGCCCGATTCCGACGTTCATGCGGCCACGCTCCACACGCGTTCACGTATACCTGATGGTGAGCGTGTGGCAACATCGCGCGTTCTGGGGCCGATATTCGGACGACAACCGACGAAACTCGACGACCATGCCAACGTGTGGCATCCGATCGCCGAACATCGGGGTCGGACGACGGCGACCCGGATCGCTCCCCGGATCCGTCCGCTGATGTGTTCGAAAGCGGACAAATACTCTTCTGGTTCCGCGTGATAGCCGTCTCCGATGTCGCGATCGACGGCGGACGTCCTCGATCACCACGCTATCTCGGCCGAACGGGGCTTCCTGCCGGAGGCGGACCCGCCGGCCAGGTTCGACGTCGATGGGCACGAACCGTCGGTCGCCGAGTACCTCCGGGCCGTCGACCGACTGGGGGCCGAACTCCCCGAGCGCATCGACGAGGGCACCTTCAGACCGGCCGTCGAGGGCCTGGAAACGCCGCCCGACGGGACGTTCGGTGTGCTGACGGATCGCGAAGCGACCCGCCTCTGCATGCTCTGCGGCTTCTTCGCGAGCGCGTACGTCCACGAACTGGGCGCCGACCCGGTCGACCGGCTGCCGGCGGGGGCCGCCGTTCCGCTCTACCGCACCTCCCGGCGGTTCGAACGCGAGCCGATCCTCTCCTACGACGTCCTCTGCCTGCACAACTGGAAGCGACGGGATCCGGCGGCCGGCTTCGACCCCGAGAACCTGGAGGCCGTCCAGCGGTTCACCGCGCTCGACGACGAGCGGTGGTTCGTCGTGATCCACGTCGCGATCGAAGCGCGGGCCGGCGCCGCCCTTCGGGCGTGTGCGCGAGCCCAGCGCGCCGTTCGCGAGGACGAACCGGACGCTCTCGTGGGGTCCCTCGGAACGGTCGCGGACTCCCTCGAGGCCCAGACGGCGATCATGCGCCGGATGACCGAGGGGAACGATCCGGAGGCGTTCGCCAACCGGTATCGTCCCTACTACGAAGGCTTCGACGAGCTCGTCTACGAGGGCGTCGAGGCGTTCGAGGGCACCCCCCGGACCTACCGCGGCGGCTCGGGCGCCCAGAGCTCCGCGCTCCCGTCGATCGACGCCGCGCTCGGGATCGACCACGCCTCGACGGCCCTGATCGAGAAGCTGTTCGACATGCGCAGCTACATGCCCGCGACCCACCGGACGGTGATCGACGCCTTCGACGCGGGCCCGGACGTCGAGCCGTACGTCGCCGCGTCCGACCGCCGCGACCTGCGCGAGGCGTACAACCGCTGCGTCGAGGAACTCGCCGCCTTCCGCGAGGTCCACTTCGGTCAGGTGATCCAGTACATCCGGGAGGTCACCGGCGACACGACCGGGACCGGCGGCACCGATTACGTGCGGTTCCTGCGCGAGATGACCGCGGAGACGGAGGCCCAGATGCTCTGAGGCGCGGGCGGCACCGTTTTCCACCACCCGTCGGATCTCGGCAAGCGACGGCCCAAGCGGAATACGCCTCGACGTGGTGGCGTCACCCGATGACCGAACAGCGCGAACTCACCTGTCACGAGTGCGGGAAGACCTGGACGCACACCGGCTCCGAGCCCCACGGCACCTGCCCGAACTGCGGCGAGGAGGTTCCCGAAGAGAACATCGGACCGTAGGCCGGCCGTTGGCGAGCGCTGGCCGCGGCCGCGCCGGCAAGAGGCGTCGCCACGTATCTTCGCCCGCCGTCTCGTCGTCAGGCGCCCTCGTCCGGCGTCTCGTCGTCAGGCGCCCTCGTCCGGCGTCTCGTCCGGCGTCTCGTCGTCAGGTGCCCTCGTCCGGCGTCTCGTCGTCAAGTAACGTCCCCCGCCGTCTCGTAGCGCTCGTAGACGCCCTCGTCGATGATCTCTCGGATCGCGGCGACGACCCGGTAGACGTCCTCGTAGCCGACGTACAGCGGCGACGGGGCGACCCGGATCACGTTCGGGGGCCGGAAGTCGACGACGACCCCGCGGTCCCGGAGGGCCTCGCTGATCCGCCGGGCCTCGGGGTGCTCGAGGGCGACGTGGCCGCCGCGCCGGTCGGGCTCGCGGGGTGAGCCGACCGAGACGCCGCGGTCGGCGAGGACCTCGTCGGTCAGGCGGATCAGGTAGGCGGTGAGGTCGAGGGACTTCTCGCGGACGGCGTCGATGCCGGCCTCGCGAACGATCTCGACCGAGCCGAACAGCGGCGCGGCGCTGAAGACGGGGACGGTGCCGATCTGCCAGGCGCCGGCGTCGTCGGCGGGGGTGAACTCGAGGTTCAGCTCGAACTGCGTCTCCTTGTCGTGGCCCCACCAGCCCGCGAGGGCGGGCGTCTCGCCGAAGTGGCGCTCGTTGACGTACAGTCCCGCGACGGCGCCCGGGCCGGCGTTGAGGTACTTGTAGCCGCACCAGACGGCGAAGTCGACGCCGATCTCCGAGAGCTCGTGGGGGACGACGCCGATCGAGTGTGCGAGGTCGAAGCCGGCGAGGATCCCCCGTTCGTGGGCTTCCTCGGTGATGCGCGCCAGGTCGAACAGCTGGCCGCTGCGGTAGAGCACCGACGGCATGAAGACGATGCCGACCTCCCGCTCGTCCATCGCGGCGACGACGTCCTCGGTGTCGATCGTGCGCCCGTCGCGGCTCTCGACGACGTGGAGGTGCTCGTCGGGGTCGAGCCTGCGCTGGCCAAGCTGGGATCGGATGGCGTAGTGGTCGGTGGGGAAGTCGAGCTCGTTGACGAGGACGCCCCGCGGCTCGTCGGATCCCCGTCGATCTCGCGGGTTGGCCCCGCTCGATTCTTCCGCGGAGCTTCGCTCCGCGCGGTCCAGGAAGGTGCCGATCAGCGTGTGGATGTTCACCGTCGTCGAGTTCCCGACCACGACCTCCGATCCGTCCGCGCCGACGAGCGGCGCGAGTTCGTCGCCCAGCCGCTCGCCGTACCAGAACCAGGGCTCTTCGCCCTCCGTCCAGCCCCTGATCCCCAGCTCCCGCCACCCCTCGACCGCCCGCTCCAGGGCGTCCTCCGCGGCGTCGGAGATGGGCCCCAGCGAGTTGCCGTCCATGTAGCGCTCGTCGGAGACGTCGAAGCGCTCGCGGAAGGGCGCCAGCGGATCCTCGCGGTCTCGCTCGCGGGCGTACTCCGCCCCGGTTCGGTGCTCGCGGCCGGCGTCGCCGTCCTCGTCCATGGATCGACCCTCGACGGCGACCCACAGGAACGTTTCGACGGCTCGCGGCGCCGGGGCCGGCGGTCCACCGGTGAGGGACGGTGTTCCAGCGACGACGGACGGCGATCCTGCGACGGCGAACCTCGATCGCCGCCGACGGAGGCCGGACCTGCGACGGCGAATCTCGATCACCGCCGACGGGCGCCGGACCAGCGACGGTGGACGGTGGTCCGCCCGTCCGACGGCGGTGGACTCAACTACCAGTTCGACGATGTGCGGGTATGGACGATCGGAGCGAGGCGGGCGTCGGCGTCGACGGGACGGGTCGCGACGCCCCGCCCGCGGACGAGGCGCCCGACGGCGCGGCCACCGCGGACGAACTGGATCCCGAGCTCGCGGCCGTCGTCGAGGAGATCGAGGCGGCCGGCGTCCCGCCCTGGCACGCGATGTCGGTCGAGAGCGCCAGGCGGATCGAGGACGAGGTGTTCTCCGCGGGCGAGGGGCCGGAACTGCGGACCGTCCGGGACCTGCGGATCGACGGACCCGGCGGCGAGCTGCCGATCCGGGTCTACCGCCCGGACGCCGAGAACCCGCCGACGCTCGTCTTCTGTCACGGCGGCGGCTGGACGCTCGGCACGCTCGACTCGGCCGACGACATCTGCCGGGAGCTCGCCGCCCGCGGGGAGTGCCTGGTGCTCTCAGTGGACTACCGACTGGCGCCCGAGCACCCGTTCCCCGCCGCCGTCGACGACGCGTACGCCGCCCTCGAGTGGGCGAGCGGGTACGCTGGCGACCTCGGGGGCGATCCCGACCGCTTGGGTGTGGCCGGGACGAGCGCGGGCGGGAACCTCGCCGCAGCGACGGCCCTCCGCGTGCGCGACGGGGCAACTGACGACCTCGGGGGCGACGCTCCCGCCCTCGCCGGTCAATTCCTCCTCTACCCCATGACCGACCGCCGATTCGACCGCGACGCCTATCGCGAGCACGGCGGCGGCCCGCTGCTTACCGAGGCGGACGTGCGTTGGTTCTGGGACCAGTACCTCCGGAGTCCGGTCGACGAGCACAACCCGTACGCCACCGTCCTTCGCGCGCCCGACCTCTCGGGCGTCGCGCCGGCGACGGTGCTGACCGCCGGCTTCGACGTCCTGCGGGACGAAGGGGCGGCGTACGCGGCGAAGCTGGCCGATCGCGGGGTGCCCGTCGATCACGACCATTATCCGACGCTGTCCCACGGCTTCCTCAGTCTCACCGACGACGTCGAGCGCGCGGACGCGGCAATGGACGGGCTGGCGGAGCGGATTCGGGCTCGGCTGGGGTGACCTCCGCGTCCGGCGCCGGACCGAATGCCGCCGGCGACGCCGCCGTCTCTGCAGACAGGGGCGCGACCGACGCCTCGTGGACGGTCCCGTCGGCCCCGCCGCCGTCTCTCTCAACGGCCGTCGTCGTCGCGCGCTCGGCCGGGTCGGCGCTCACGCGAACTCGAACTTCTCCGCCGCGGTCTCCATGTCCTTGTCCCCGCGCCCGGAGAGGTTCACGAGGATCGTCTCGTGGGCGCCCTCCTCCGCCAGCTGGATCGCCCGCGCCACGGCGTGGCTGGTCTCGAGCGCCGGGATGATGCCCTCGGTCTCGCTGAGCTCGCGGAACGCCGCGAGCGCCTCCTCGTCGGTGACGCCGGTGTACTCACAGCGGCCGACCTCGCGGAACATGGCGTGTTCGGGGCCGACGCCGGGGTAGTCGAGGCCCGCGGAGACGGAGTGAACCTCGACGTCCTCGTCGATGACGCGCGTTTTCATCCCGTGGATGACCTCGTCCGTGCCCGTCGCGAGCGGGGCGGCGTGCCTCGTCGAGTCGGCGCCCTCGCCGCCGCCCTCCGCACCGTAGAACGCGACGTCGTCGTCCCTGAACGCGTGGAACAGCCCCATCGCGTTCGAGCCGCCGCCGACGCAGGCCACCGCGGCGTCCGGCAGCTCGCCCGTCCGCTCGATGAACTGCTCGCGGGCCTCCTCGCCGATGACGCTCTGGAAGTCCCGGACCATCCGGGGGAAGGGGTCGGGGCCGACGACGCTCCCGACGAGGTAGTGGGTGTGATCGACGTTCTCGACGAGGTCCTCGAGGGCGGCGTCGACGGCGTCGGCCAGCCCCTGGCCCCCGCGGGTGACCTCGGTGACGTCCGCGCCCATCAGGCGCATCCTGAAAACGTTCATCCGCTGGCGCTCGACGTCCTTCTTGCCCATGTAGATCTCCGTGTCGAGGCCGAACAGCGCCCCGACCATCGCGGTCGCCGTCCCGTGCTGACCGGCGCCGGTCTCGGCGATCAGGCGCTCGCGGCCGGCCTTTTTCGCCAGCAGGGCCTGGCCGAGGCAGTTGTTGATCTTGTGGGCGCCGCCGTGGAGCAGGTCCTCGCGCTTGAGGAAGATGTCGGCGCCGTACCGGTCGCTCAGGTTCCCCGCGTAGTACAGCGGGGTGGGTCGACCCGCGTAGGCCTCGAGGTGGTCGCGAAACTCCGCCTGGAACGCCTCGCCGCGCCCGATCTCGTCGTAGGCGTTCGCGAGCCGCTCCAGTGGCTCCTCGAGGGGTTCCGGGACGTGCCGACCGCCGTACTCGCCGAATTCGCCGCTCGACATACGAACGGGGTAACCATAGCTCGTGGTATAAATATACGTTATCTCGTGGCACGCGACGCCGTCGGGATCGGCGCGACGAGGCCGTTCGTCGTCCGTTCGCGGTCCGATCCGTGCGTCGGCGAACGGGTTCGGCCGACGATGCCAACTAGTGGCAAAGGAGGGGCGGCGCCGTGCAGCGGGCATCAGAATGTTGCGATCGTGCACCGTTCCCAGCAATCCCCTGATTTCCGCCCCCGTATTTGGCCGATCGGTGGTCGATCATCAAAAACTTCGCGGTACAATTATTGCGAGGGGTGTGATAACACCCCGCCATATGCAGGACGCCATCCCCGACGGGTACCTCCCGGACGAGCACGAGCCAGACCTGTTCCACGCCCTGCCGGAGCTGCACTACCCCGAGGACCTCAACGCGGCCTGCGAGATGGTGGACCGGCACGTCGAGGCGGGACGCGGCGACGAACCCGCCATCGTGTTCGGGGACAGCGAAGCGCGCCGTGATTCGGACGATCCGAGCGGGGGGCGAGAGCGAGGTCCGGGCGAGGCGATGACCTCGGAAACGCGAACGGAGAGCGAAGCGAACCGCGAGCGAAGCGACCCGCGAGGGCCCCGCACGATCACGTACGAGCAACTCCGCCGCCGGGTCGATCGGGCGGCCAACGCCCTGCTGGCGCTCGGCGTCGAGCCCGGCGATCGGGTCTTCGTGCGATTTCCCAACCGTCCGGAGTACGTCGTCTGCTGTCTCGCGACCCAGAAGATCGGCGCGATCACCGTCCCGTCGATGAAGCTGCTGCGCGCGGACGAGATCGCCTACGTCGTCGACGACGCGGCGGCCTCGGTCGCGATCGTCTACGACGACCTGCTCGAGGAGTTCGAGATCGCCCGCGACGAGCACGGGCTGGAGACGCTCGAGGAGGTGGTCGTGGTCGACCGCGACGACCGCTCCGGCGACGCGGCCGTCGAGCACCGCTCGTACGACGACCTGGTCGAGGCCGCGAGCCCGGATGCCATCGCGCCGGAAACGTGCCGGGACGATCTCGCGATGATCGCCTACACGAGCGGGACGACCGGGGAGCCGAAGGGGACCGTTCACACCCACCGACAGCTGCTCGCCATCTGCGACGGCTACGCCCGGTACTGTCTCGACCCGGGCCCCGCCGACGTCTTCGCGAGCAACGCGCCGATCGCGTTCACGTTCGGCTACGGGTTCGAGGTGGCGTTCCCGCTCCGGTTCGGCGCGACCACGGTGCTGATGGAGGATCCGACGCCCAAGAAGCTCCTCGAGGCCGTCGAGACCCACGACGTCTCGATCCTGGCGTCCGTGCCGACCGCGTACAACCAGCTGTTCGCCGAGCACGAGGACCTGCTCGCCGACGCCGACGTCTCGTCGCTCCGGCGGGCGGTCAGCGCCGGCGAACCCCTCCCGCCGAAGACCTTCGAGCAGATCCGGGAGTACCTCGGCGTCGACGCCTCGGACGGGATCGGCTCGACGGAGATGCTGCACATCTTCATCAGCCACCGCTACCACGACGAGATGGACCCGACCGCGACGGGCGTTCCGGTGCCCGGGTACGAGGCGAAGGTGATCGACCCGGACACGGGCGAGGAGCTCCCGCGGGGCGAGCCCGGCCTCCTGCTCGTCCGCGGGCCCACCGGCGTCACCTACTGGAACCGTCCCGAGAAACAGCGGGAGGCGATCTTCGACGGCTGGAGCGCGCCGGGAGACGTGTACGTCCACCGCGAGGACGGTCGCTTCGAGTACGTCTCCCGGTGGGACGATCTCATCGTCACGGGCGGGCACAACGTCGCCGGCCCCGAGGTAGAAGACGTCCTGCTCGAGCGCGAGGAGGTCTACCAGGCCGCCGTCGTCGGCAGTCCGGACGAGCAGCGCGGCCAGCTCGTCAAGGCGTTCGTCGTCCTGGAGGAGGGTCACGACGGGACCGCTGACCTGACCGAGCGGCTGCAGGCGCACGTGAAAGACCGCATCGCCCCGTTCAAGTATCCTCGCGAGATCGAGTACGTCGACGACCTCCCGACGACGGAAACCGGTAAGATCCAGCGCGCGACGCTCCGCGAACGAGAGCGAGAGGGTGGGGACGCGGCCTCGGCCTGAATCCCCTCGTTCGAATCGTCGTCCAGGGATCGGCCGTCAGTCGAGTGCCCGGAGAACGACGGTCGGGCAGGCGTGCGGGGAACGTCGGTCGGGCAGACGTGCGGGGAACGTCGGTCGGGCATGCGTGCGGGGAACGACGGTCGAGCAGGCGCCCGATCGCGTGAGGACGCCGATCGCGGACGGCGGTCGCCGCCGCCGGAGGGCCGGGATCGGGTCCGCACGGATCCAACGGTAATGGAGCGGCTTACTTTCCCGTTCTAAATGGACCTGCCACGCGATGGTCCCCGACGAACGGCAACTTCGGACCCACCTCGTTCCCGACGAACCGCTGCACGACGTCGCTTCGGGTCGGGTCGTCGACGACTCGGCCGGCGGCCGGGTCGCGATCGCGCTCACGGATCGTCGCGTCCTCTGTCTCTCCGACGACGGGGAGCTCGTCGACGTCGATTACGGGTCGATCTGCTCGATCCGGAGCTGGTCCCGCTCGCGACTCACGTTCGAGGGGATCGACTCGCGCCTAGTGTCCCTCGGCGGCGCCGTGCTCGCCGTGCTCGCCTTCACGCTGGGGCTGCTCTACGCCGCGCAAGCGCGACCGAACGGCGGGTTGATCGGGATCTCCCTCGCGCTCGCGGCCGTGATGGGGGCGGCGGGGTTCGAGTACGTCCGCCGACGGCGCCACCGGGGCCCGGTCGACCGCGAGCTGGTGGCGGGCGGCGTCCTCGCGGGCGCGATCGCGCTCCTGGCGTTCGTCGCGACGATCGCGTACGTCTCGCGCGTCGTCGTGCCCGCCCTGCTCGTCGCGACGCTCGCCACGGCGGCCCTCTCGGACCGCGCCGCCCGGAACGAGAACGCTCACGACGGGCTGGAGTTCGATCGGGTGCACGAGAAGGAGCTCACGATCCACACGATCGACGGCGACGAGGTCCGCATCGTCGTCGACGGGAGGTCGGACGTCGATCACCGGTTGAGCCGCCTCGCGTCGGTGGAGAAACGGCAGGCGACCGACGCGACGACGACGGGCTCGGTCGCCGAGTAAGTCGCGAATACGGGGACGAATTCGGGGACGGCTCGGCGCCCGGAGACGGCGTCCTCACTCCCGCTCTCACTCCGGGTCTCGATCCCACTCCGGGTCTCGATCTTCGAGGTGGGCTCGCACGCCCTCCTCGTAGTAGGGCTCCTCGCGGGCGCTCTCGAGGGCGACCGCTTCCAGGTACGACCGACTCGCCCGCGGGGACATCTCCGCCGTCGCGTAGATGCCGTCCTTCAGCTTCCGGAGGATCTCCGGCGGCTTCTCCCGCAGGGCGTCGACGACGGCCTCGACCTCGTCGTCGAGCTCCTCGGTCGGGACGCTCCGGGCGACGAGTCCGAGGTCGGCGGCCTCCCGACCGGAAACGGGTTCGCCGGTGAGCAGCATATCCAGGGTCTTCGTGAGACCGACCGTCTCCTGCAGGATCGGCGGCGAGAAGTGGTTCACGATGCCGAGGCCGACCTCGGGCTGGCCGAGGCGGGCGTCGTCGGCCGCGATCGGGATGTCGGCGTGCAAGAGGAGATCGAAGCCGCCGCCGAGGGCGTAGCCGTCGACCCGCGCGACCGTCGGCTTGCCGAGCCCCATCATCGCCTCGAACAGTACCTCCCAGCTGTCGGTGAACGGCTCCAGCGCGTAGTCGCGCTCGCGAACCTCCCCGACGTCACCGCCGGCACAGAAGACGTCCCCTTCGCTCTCGAAGACGACGACGCGAACCCGATCGTCGTCTCCCCATTCGCGGAGGCGCTCGACGATCGCCGCCTTCGTCTCGAGGTCGACAGCGTTCAACGCCTCGGGGCGGCGCAGTTCGATCGTCCCGACCCCGTCTTCGACGGCGAACGCGGCGTTGACCATGCCCGTGGCGTCGACGGCGGGAACCGTAGAAGTTTCGTCGATCACGAGGTGCCGTCGCCGTCGGTGGACCGCGTCGATCGCGAGGTGCCGTCGCCGTCGGTGGACCTCGTCGACGCGGCCGGTGCCGTCGCCGATCGGTTCGATCTCAGGCCGTCAGTTCCTCGGGTATATCCGTATCTCGGTGCCCGGCGCGAGCTCGACCGGAAGCGCCGGGGTCGCCGACGTGGACGGGTTCCACACCCTCGTCGAACCGCACCCGAAGCACGAAGCGATCCGGCCGATCGACGATCGCGTCCGGGATCAGCTCGTCCCGGTGAGTCGGGAGGGTTTCGTCCACCGACCGAGTCATTAGACGCGGGGGGAGGGGTTCGTCCACCGACCGGGTCATTTGACGCGGGGGGAGGAGGGGTTCGTCCATTGAATGGGTTCCAGGACGCGATGGGAGGAGGGTTCCGGGTCGAATCTGATCGGGGTGTTCTCGTCGCCTGGCGAGGCGTATCGCAAGTACCCGATTCCGGCGTCGGCGTCTCAGTCTCGCTTGTGCAGCCGGTTGCGCTCGTAGAAGAGGTCGACGTGGTCGTCGTGGACCTCGAACTCGGCGCTCCGGCGGGCGCCCATCATCGTGGGGACCTCGAACTCGTAGCCGGGATCCTCGGGATCCGTCGGCAGCAGGGTGAGCGTCTGGTCGCCGAGGGCGCCCTCGACGGTC
>SKPV01000217.1 GCA_007119345.1 Halovivax sp. | reverse complement strand
TGAACTCCTCGGGGTACTCCCGGGAGTAGGGGTTGATCGCCTCGCCGACGATGTCCTGGCGCTCCTCGGGGACGATCTCCGGGCCCCCGTCGATCGGGTTGCCGGAGCCGTCGAGCACCCGCCCGAGGAGGTCCTCGGTGACGGGCATCTTCATGGTCTCGCCGAGGAACCGGACCGACGCGTTGCGGTCGATGCCGCCGGTCCCCTCGAACACCTGGATCGAGACGAGCCCCTCGCTGGACTCGAGGACCTGCCCGCGCAGGGTCTCGCCCTGGGGCGTCTCGATCTCGACGATCTCGTCGTAGCCGACGGGCTCGTCGACCTCGGCGAACACCAGCGGTCCGCTGATCTCCGTGATGGTTTGATACTCTTTCATGGTTAGTACAGCCCCCTGATCTGGTCGGCGAGGTCGCTCTCGAGCTCGTCGATGAACTCGTCCCACTCCTCGGCGGTGCCCATCCGGTTGAGCCGCGGGGCGGCGTCGACGTCCTGGATCTCCTCGACCGGGACGCCGGCCTCCAGCGCATCGAACGCTTCGTCGTTGAACGTCTTGATCGCCCCGAGCATCCGGTAGGTCTTCTCGGGCTCGCAGAAGGTGTCGACGTCGTGGAACGCGTTCTGCTGGAGCCAGGCCTCCCGGAGGTAGCGGGCCACCTCGAGGGTGAGCTGCTGGTCCTCCGGCAGGGCGTCCTTGCCGACGAGCTGGACGATCTCCTGGAGCTCGTCCTCCTCGTCGAGCGTGTCGACCGCCCACTGGCGCACCTCCGGCCAGTCCTCGGCGACGTTGTCGACGAACCAAGGATCGAGCTGCTGGCGGTACAGCGAGTAGGACTCGTTCCAGTTGATCGACGGGAAGTGCCGACGTTCCGCGAGGTCGGCGTCGAGCGCCCAGAACGTCTTGACGATACGGAGCGTGTTCTGGGTCACCGGCTCGGAGAAGTCGCCACCGGGCGGCGAGACGGCGCCGATAACCGACACCGACCCCTGGGTCCCGTTGATGTTCTGGAACAGACCGGCCCGCTCGTAGAACTCCGAAAGCGACGCGGCGAGGTAGGCCGGGTAGCCCTCCTCGCCGGGCATCTCCTCGAGTCGGGAGGAGATCTCGCGCATGGCTTCCGCCCACCGCGAGGTGGAGTCGGCCATCAGCGCCACGTCGTAGCCCATGTCGCGGAAGTACTCGGCGATGGTGATCCCGGTGTAGATGCAGGATTCGCGGGCCGCGACGGGCATGTTCGAGGTATTCGCGATGAGACACGTGCGACTCATCAGCGGCTTGCCCGTCTTCGGGTCCTCGAGCTCGGGGAAGTCCTCGATGACTTCGGTCATCTCGTTGCCCCGCTCGCCGCAGCCGACGTAGACGACGATGTCGGCGTCGGCCCACTTGGCGAGCTGGTGCTGGGTGACGGTCTTCCCGGAGCCGAACGGCCCCGGGATGGCCGCGGTCCCGCCTTTCGCGATGGGGAAGAGACCGTCGAGAATCCGCTGACCCGAGACCAGCGGGATCGTCGGCGTCTCCTTCTCCCTGGCCGGGCGCGCCTCGCGCACCGGCCACTCCTGGTGCATCGTGATCGCCTCGCCGGAGTCGAGCTCGGCGACGACTTCGTCGACGGTGAACTCGCCCGATTCGATCGCGGTGACCTCGCCACCCTCGTAATCGGGCGGCACCATCACCTTGTGGGTAATGGACTCCGTCTCGGGGACTTCGCCGAGCACGTCGCCGGGCTCGACAGCGTCTCCCTCCGAGACCGTGGGCGTGAACTCCCAGGTCCGCTCCAGGTCGATGCCGGGAGCGTCGACCCCGCGGTCGAGGAACGCCGAACCCATCTTCTCCTCGAGCTCGTCGAGGGGTCGCTGGACGCCGTCGTAGATGGTGTCCAGCAGGCCCGGTCCGAGGTCGACGGACAGCGGTTCGCCCGTGTTCTCGACGGGCTCGCCGGGGCCGACCCCGGAGGTCTCCTCGTAGACCTGGATCGTCGTCTCGTTTCCTTCGATCTCGATGACCTCGCCCATCAGCCCTTCGTCGCCGACGTAGACGACGTCGTTCATCCGGGCGTCGAGGTCCGTGGCGGTCACGACCGGACCGCTCACGCTATTGATACGTCCGTCCTCGCGGACGGTCTCCGTCTCTTGTGCCTGACTCATACTAGTCTTCCTCCATCAGGTCGATCCCGATCGCGCGCTTGATCTGCTCGCGCAGTCCGCCGCCTCCGCCGCCCCCGATGGTGACGACGACCGGCTCGACGCTCGTTTCGACGGTCCCGCGGACGCTCCGCGAGAGGTGCTCGAGGTCTTCGTCGTGCATCACGACGATGCCGACGCCCTCGTCGTCCAGGACCGTCTCCACCGCGTCGTCCAGTTCCGCGGGCTTCTCGTCGTCCGGTACGTTCTCGAACCGCCTGACGCCGGCCAGCCGGAAGCCCGTGGTGAACTCCGGACTGCCGACGACCGCGATCTCCTGGCTCATAGGATCACCAGTTCTTCCTCGATCTCGGTCTCGTCGAGGCCGACCTCGCGGCCGCGCGCGATGGCCCGGATGTTCTCGACCTCGCGCTCTTTCGCGAGGATGTACGACAGCACGGCCGACACCGACACCGGGTAGACGCTCGAGAGTCGGTCCGAGTACTCGAGCAGCGCAGCATCAATTGCGTGCTCGAACTGGATAAGGCTGTCAGCTTCGCGCAGTCGATCGAGCGCGGCCGAGAGGCGGTCCCCGTAGCGGGGGTCGTCGGCGATGTGGGCGACGAGCGCCTCCCGGTCGCCGACCAGCCGTCGGAGGTCGCCCTCGGTGAAGAGGACGCCGCCCTCGATGTAGAACTCCGCCGGGCCGATGTCGGCGCCGGTTCGGGCGAGGCGGAGCGCGTTCCGGGCGTTCCGGAAGTCGATCTCTGCCTCCAGAAACTCGACGTACATCGCTTCCGGCCCCTCGCGGGTCGCCTCGACCCCCTCGAGCAGGCGCTCGTAGAACGCTCGGTCGAGGGCGTTCTCCAGGGGCACCAGCGCCCCGCTCTCCTCGTACTCCTCGTAGGCCGCCGACAGCGGCTCGTAGAAGATCGTCCGGGAGAGCAGTTCGACGACGTCCTCGATCTCGTCGGCCTCGACCAGTCGATCGAGCAGCGCGTCGTCCAGTTCGCCCGCGCGGATGAGGTCCGTCCGGATCTCCTCCGGGGGCGTCTCGGTGTAGATCCCGCGGATGATCGTCTTGACGTTCCAGACGTCGAACTTCCGCAGGTAGCGGGCGATCAGGTCGTAGAGCCGTCCCTCCGACCAGTCCAGCAGGTCGTCGAAGTGTTTGGCGAGGTTGCGGTTCAGCGCGTACTCGATGAGGTCGACGCCCGAAAACCGCGTCCCGAGCTCGTTGATCTCGGTCTCGTACTCCGTCTCCTCCATGAACCGCGCGATCCCGCTCGGTCCCATCCGGATCAGCTTCCGGTAGTCCTCGTCGGCGAACAGCGAGGCTCGTCGCGACCGGACGCGGGCGTTGACGAACTCCGGATTGGAGGCGTCCGCGCTCATTGCTCGAAGAGTCGCTCGCTGATCTCGCGGAGGTTGTCCTCCCAGACGTCCTCGAGGATCGAGTCGAACGTGTTGTTGACCCGAACCCGGGTACCCTCGCTCTCGACGACGACGCCGCCGAGGCAGTCGTAGTCGCCGGCGTACTCGTAGCCGTCGTAGTCGTCGAGGATCGACTCGAGCAGCTCCTGGTCGTCCGCGCGCCCGTAGACGCTGACCGCGTCGGCGCCGGCGAACTCCTCGCCGGCGGCGTCGAGCAGCGTCCGCGTCAGCTCCTCGCGGGTGTCGCCCCCGAGGTCGGCGAGCTCGGTCTCGACTTGCTCGCGAACGTCGCCCAGCACGTCGCGGCGCGCCTCCAGGCGCTCCTGTTTGGCCTCGAGCTTCGCGCTGGAGAGGCGCTGCTCGCGCAGCTGCTCGATCTCGCGCTCGGCCTCCCGCTCGGCCTCGGCGCGGATCTCCTCGGCGTCGTCTTCCGCCGCCGAGACGATCTCCTTGGCGCGGGACTCGCCCTCCTCGCGGATCTCCTCCGCACGCGCGTGGGCTTCCTCTCGAATGTCCTCTACGACAGTATCCAAACTCATTGTGAGAACGGGGCGGTTATCCGACCAGGAAGATGACGACGATGGCGAAGATCACGAGCGTCTCCGGCAGCACCGTCATGACGATACCCGGCACGAACATGTCCCGGTCCTCGGCGATGGCGCCGACGGACGCCGCGCCGATGCCGCGCTCCGCGTAGCCGGCACCGAGCGCCGCCAGACCGACGGCGATCGCGGCGGCCGCCTCGGCGGTGAACGTGTTGTGTTCGTGGCTCTCCAGTGCGACTTCCCCCAGCGCAAGTGCGTTTTCGATCATGATTAGGTGTATCTCCGTGGGTTCAACTGGCTGTGAACAGTTGGTACCTGGCTCTGCGCCCCCCATAAAACCCTCGAAAGAATTCGACATAGCTAAGCTGTATCAGTCGATTTCGCGCGTTATTTGGCTCCGTCGGGGCGTGACCGTTCGGGAAGAAACTGGCGGCACGCCGGGCGAAACCGCTCGACCCGGCGGAGCGATCCGGCTCAGTCCGCGACCGTCGACCGGTCGCCGCCGAACGGCTCGTACTCCTCGCCGCCGCCCTCGTAGAACTTCTGGAAGAACTCGACGTACTCGAGGCGGAGCATCTGGATGCCCGCCGCGGTGATGCCGAGCAGCAACACGAGGACGTGCCCGAGGACGAACACGGCGACCGCGCCGAGGATCGCGATCACGGCGACGATCCCGTCGCCCGCGTGGATCAGGCCGACGAAGCCCGAATCGAGCGCCTCGTACTCGTAGCCCGAGATCTCCTCGATGCCGAGGCCGGGATAGTTGAAGTACGTGTAGCCGTCGGGCGTGTCGTAGGCGCCGAAGACGAGCAGGTTGACGGCGAACGCCATCCCACCCTTCGCGAGCAGCACCGCGACCATCCGCAGGTACGAGAGGACGTGCCCGAACGCCCACGCCGGAATCTCGAAGATCCCGGCGATTCCCTCGCCGACGCCGACCAGTACCGCGCCGACGAGCACCATCGCGAGCCCCACGAGGCCGACGATCTCGGGGAAGCCCCCGAATCCGAGCGCGAAGTGCTCGGTCTCGTACAGGATGCTCTCGGTCCCCACGAGGAACTCGGGCTTGTTCGCGATCGCGTGGGTACTGAAGATCCAGATGAACAGGCCGTTCATCGCGAGGATCCAGGACAGTCGCTCGTAGACGGCCGCCTTGAGTCCGTGGTTGAGCTCGTTGACGAAGCCCATGATCAGGCCGATGTTGAGGTGGACGATCCCGAACGCGATGCTCAGGATGATCCACAGCAGCGCCCACTCACCCAGTTGCAGGCCCTTCGAGAGGACCCCGGCACCCGGGAGGAACCCGAGCCCGACGTCGGCCATGTGTATGCCGAAGAAGTCGTCGTAGAGGTAGCCGAAGATGATCGTGAAGACCCCGGCCCAGATGCCGATCGTCCCGATCGCCTTGCCGGCCTCGGAGTCGAAGAGCTTCCAGCAGCCGTAGCCCATCAGCATGTAGAGGATCCCGTAGCCGATGTCGCCGATCATGAACCCGAAGGCGAACGGGTAGGTGAGGAAGATGAGCAGCGTGGGATCCAGCTCGCTGTACTTGGGCTGGTTCACCATCTTCACCATCACCTCGAAGGGTTTCGCCGGCGTGAGGTTGTCCAGCACCACCGGCGGCTCCTCGTCCATCGTCACCGCGCCGCCGGAACCGGCGCCCGCTCCGGCCGCGCCCTTCGCGCCGCCGTCGGTCGCCGCCCGCTTCCCGCCGTCGGTCGCCGTCGCGGGTTGCGGTTCGGGTTCCTCGGACTCGCGGTCCTCGACTGTCTCGCCGTCTTCAGGGCGATCACCGTCGTCGCCCGAGCCCGTGTGGGCCTCGGCGCCGTGCTCGTGATCCTCGTAGTCGGCGACCTCGATGAGTTCGATCTCGACGCGATCGCCCACCGCGTCGCGCAGCGCGGCCTCGAACTCGTCGTAGGTGTCGGCCGGGATCCACCCTTCGGCGACGAACGCGCGCTCGGTCGTCGCGAAGCGCAGCGGCGCCTCCGCGCGCTCGACGTCGATCGTGAGCTCCTCTTCGATCCGCCGGAGGAACGGGCCGTCCTCGCGCTTGATCCGCTCGAGTTCCTGATCGAGCTCCTCGAGGTCGCTCGCCAGCTCCACGCGGCGCTGTTCGAGGTCGCGCAGGTACGCCTCCGGCGTCTGGTCGACGTCGGGCACCTCGTGGCGGTTGAACTCGACGCTCACGAGCGCGTCGGCGATCAGGCCCTCGGTCTCCTCGCCGGTCGGGGCGGCGACGACGGCGACGGTCTCGCCGCCGGTGAACGTCTCGAAGGCACGGATCTCCGCGGCCGCGTCGAGCTCGCGTTCGATCTCCGCGACGTCGCCCTCGCCCACGACGACGTCGACGGCATCGTACCCGGACAGCAAGTCGAGGTCGATCCCGAGGTCGGCGAACGGCTCGAGCCGGTCGATCCGGTCGTCGACCTGCCGGCGTTCGTCGCGCAGCTCGCTCCGCCGGTCGTCGAGCTCGTTGACCCGCACGCGGACCTCTTCGAGGCGGTCCTCCCAGCCTTCCGGGAGTTCGCGCTGCGGGTCGACGTCCTCCGCCGAGAGGTCGAGCGTGCTCTCGAGCGCCCGGACGGTGACCAGCTTCTCGGATGTCTCGTCCGCCCCCGCCATCGGATCTCCGTTGTCGAACCCCGCCCACGAACCGTCGTAGTCCGAGAGGTGGACGAGAGAGAGTTCGTGTACCGTCTCGATGACCCGGGGCATGACCGTGCGGGCCCCGGTCACCGAGACCTTCGCCATCTGCTCAGGTCTGAGCATTGACCTCCTCCTGGAACAGCGAGACCACGTGGTCGGTCACCTCCTCGACCCGGCCCCGGGCGCGGTCGGCGAGGGCCTCCCGTTCGGACTCTCCCTCCCGCAGGATGCGCTCGCATTCGGCGTCGATCTCCTCCCGGGCCTCCTCGAGGCGGCGCTCCTTGCGCTCGCGGGCCTCCTCTTTGGCCTCGGAGCGGATCTCCTCGGCCTCCTCCCGGGCCTCGGCGATGCGGTCGTCGCGATCGGTCTCCGCCAGCGCGACGATCTCGTCGGCCTCCTCCTCCGCCGACTGTATCCGGTCTAAAACCTCTGGCCTCGGCATACTCGAATCGTCCGAGATTTCGCGAGGGTCCGTATAAGGTAGTTGCGAAACCGCGACGATAGCCAAAGGTGCCGGCGGCGAACCAGTTCGCTCTCCGTCGCCCGCCGCCACTCCGCCATCGCCCGCCGCCACTCCGCCATCGCCCGCCGCCACTCCGCCATCGCCCGCCGCCACTCCGCCATCGCCCGCCGCCACTCCGACGTCGCCCGGCGATCGGTCCGAAGTCCCCGCGTGGCCCGACGCCGGATCACCAGACATATTGCGGTTCCGACGAACGATCCGGACGATGGGAATCCTGGAGAACAAGGCTCGCGCCCGGCTCTTCTACAAGTACCTCTCGAAGGTGTACGACCGGGTGAACCCCTTCATCTGGACCGAAGAGATGCGAGCCGAGGCGCTCTCGCTGCTCGAATTCCCCGACGACGCGACGGTGCTCGACGTCGGCTGCGGCACCGGCTTCGCCACGGCCGGACTCCTCGAACACGTCGACGAGGTGTACGCGCTCGACCAGAGCCCTCACCAGCTCGAACGCGCCTACCGGAAGTTCGGCAAGCGGGGGCCGGTGCACTTCCACCTCGGCGACGCCGAGCGCCTCCCGTTCGCGACGAACACGTTCGACGTCGTCTGGTCGTCCGGCTCGATCGAGTACTGGCCACAGCCCGTTCGGACGCTGCGGGAGTTCCGTCGCGTGCTCGTCCCGGGCGGGCAGGTGCTCGTCGTCGGACCGAACTACCCCGATCGCACGATCACGCAGAAGCTCGCCGACGCCATCATGCTCTTCTACGACGAGGACGAGGCCGATCGGATGTTTACCGAAGCGGGCTTCGAGGACCTCGAACACGTGCTGATGGGGCCGTCCTACGAACCCGAAGTCGCGATCACGACGGTCGGCCGCGCCCCGGAGTGATGGCCCCTCCTCGGCACCGGAGTGACGACCGCTCCTCGGCACCGGAGTGACGACCGCTCCTCGACGTGACGGCCGCGCACCGGGGTCCGACCGCACACCGGTTCGACGGGCGCACACCGGCGTGAAGGGGACGGCGGAGACGGGTTACTCGGCCGTCGTCTCGAGGGTGGCGACGCGGTCGCCGTCTCGCGAGATCGTCACCGCGACCCGATCGCCGGCCTCGATCGACGGATCGTTCGTCTCCGCGACTCGAACGCCCGCCCGCTCGCCCGCCGCCCAGGTCGGGTCGGACTCCGCGTTGAACGGGCCCGTGGGCCCGCCCCGGAAGCCGTCGTCCTGAAAGAAGGGAACCGGCGGTTGCTCGTCGAGCGGCTCCCCCTCGACGGTCACGCGAACGGAGAGCTCGCGGACGTCCAGGGACTCGCCGGCGACGTGCTCGATCACCAGCCGGTCGTCGTCGGCCGTCGCGGCGAGTTCGAGCGTCGCCGCCGGAGCGGGGTCGACCGGCTCGAGCGACCCCACGCCGGCGGCGACGGCGACGCCCATCGCGACGACGACCGCGAGCAACAAGAGCGCCCCGACGACGGGCGCGATCGATCGATGGGAGCGCGGCTGCACGAACCCCCTGGCTTCGGTCTCTTATTAGAACGTTTGGTCGTGGAGGTCACCCCAGCCCGTCCGCCGTTACCGACCGATCGTCGATGTGAACCGTCAGGTCGTACCCGGTCGACGGGGGAGCGACCCAAACGGAACCGTCCTGACCGGTGCGAGCCACGCTGGTGTCGCCGATCGTCACCTCCCCGTCGATCGGTTCACCGGTCTCCACGTCGGTCGCGGTAACTTCGATGGGGCCGTTTCGCGGCGTCTCGTTGATCGACAGTTCGATGGAGTCGTTCGCCCAGGTTCCGGCCGGCTCCGTCGGCAACTCGTCGATCCGGAGCGCCTGAATTTCCCGGAACACCTCGGCCGTACCGCCGTCGAGGTAGAACCGAAGTGTTCCGTGATTGTGGACGGTTTCGGCCCTGAATAGCTGGGTCGAGTAGTGCTCGTTTACGCTTCTCTCGCCGGTGAATCCATCCCCGTGGGCCCAGGGGTATATCTCGTCCATCCGTTCGAGCAACGCGTCGCGGTCTCCCAGCTGGTTCGGGAGGGAGGTGTCCCGGTGATCGAGCCGCGTCGCTTCGCGGAGGTACATCCGTTCGTCGACGGCCGAGACGACCGACCCCGATTCGCTCGCCTCCACCAGGAACACGTCCGACCCGTCGTTCTGACCGCTCGCGATGATCGTTTCGAACACGCGATCCCGGATCGGTCCTTCGTGCGCTTCGAGTTCGCTGAGCGTCGGTCGAACGGTGATCGAATAATCGGGTACCTGATCGGCCAGGTCGGAGAGTTGCTGGTAGTGCTCACCGATCACCTTCGCTTCGCGGTCGTTCCGAACTTGCGTCCGGAGGAGAACCGTCGCCCGGGCGTCCCCATGCCTGACTGCGGCTGTAACCTCGCTCTCGCGCGTTTCGAGCTGCGTTATCCGCTCTTGGAGACGGTCCTCGAGGCGTTCGAGGATTTCTGCGCGTTCCGAGTCGGAGAGCGTCTCCCAGCGGTGTTCCGCTTCGTACAGGGCCCATTCGTTCCGAAGTTCGTCCTCCTCGATCGCGAGCGTCGCCCCAAGGTCGGGCGACGATTCGGCGTACGCGTACTCGGTCGGTCCGTCGAGTCCGAGCCTCGTGGTCGTCCCGTCGTCGCGTTCTTGCTGGAACGCCGACTCGTCGATGGACGCTCCGTGATCGGCGTCGGGCGCTTGAGAGACTGGGCTGGCTGCGACGATAGTCATCGCCAGGAGGGAGGTGACGAGGAGGGCGGCGATGGCGATCGAGAGCGCGGACTTCATCTCGACGACCCGTTTCGAGTCCAGGTACAAAAACTGGTCGCCATCGACGAAACGGGCCGTCGTCCACCGAACGGTACGCCCTACACCGGCCGCCGATCCCGGTAGCGATCGACGAAATGGCCTCCCCGACGTCGACGGAACGAACTGCCGGTCGGGTCGTCGATGCGGGCAACCGCGGTCCCAGACCTGTTCGTATGGAAAGGGTTTTTTCCCCCCGGCACACACCGGAACACACCAATGCGGGTCCCATCGGCCCTCCTGCTCGTCCTCGCCGTAGCCCTCCTGCTCTCGGTGGGACTTGGCACCATCGCCGCAGAGGACGATACGCCCGAAGAGGGCGCTCTCCAGGACATTCGGATCGAGTTGACCGCGGACGGCGACGCGGTTTGGTCGGTCGAGCACCACTTCCTTCTCGACGGCGAGGAGGATATCGAGCAATTCGAATCGTACGCGGAGGAGGTGCGCACCGATCAGCGAGGCGGTGCCACCTATTCCGAGAGCTTCGAGAATTTCGTGCCGTTGGCGGAAGAACGGACCAACAACGAGATGTCAATCGAGGCTGCCGGGTGGGAAGAACCGACGGTACGACCCGTCGAGGAGGTCGACGCCTTCGAAGAATTCGAAGACGACGAGTTCCCGGACAACGCGACGGTCGGCACCCTGACGTTCTCGTTCACCTGGACCGAATTCGCCGAGACCGACGACGATCGGGTCGACCTCCAGGATACCTTCTTGACCGAAGCCGGCCACCCGTGGTACGGGTCGCTCCGGAGCAACGAACGATTGATCATCGAAGCACCCGAAGAGTACGACTTCGTTACCGCACCCCACGGAATCGACGGCGGTCAGCTCGCGTGGGTCGGCCCCCACGAGTTCGAGGACGGCGACTTCGACATCGTGCTCGAGCACCGATCCAGTCCCCTCGATACACTCGTCGGGTCGTGGATGGTCCTCGTCGGCGGGCTCGCTCTTCTCGTCGTCGTCGGCTCTGCGTGGTATGCTATGACGCAGCAAGACTACGGCATCGAATTACCCTCGCCGCCGGCGTATGGGACCGAATCGAACGACGCGACCGCCGGTGACGGCGGAACGACCTCGGGCGATGAGACGGGTTCGAACGTTGCGAGCGCGTCCGTGGTCGAGAACCCCGACAGCGACGCCGGCACGCTGGCCGACGACGACGCGGACGACGAGATCGATCCCGAACTGCTCAGCGACGAGGAGCGCGTGACGCGAATGCTCAAGGCGAACGGCGGGCGGATGAAGCAGGCGGCGATCGTCAAAGAGACCGGCTGGTCGAACGCGAAGGTCTCCCAGCTGCTCTCGAAGATGGACGAGGACGACGAGATCGAGAAGCTCCGGATCGGCCGGGAGAACCTGATCACGCTGCCCGACGTGGACCCGACGCAGATCGAGTGAGAGCGGATCCGTCCGCAATCGCCGTCGGGGCGCACCGGAGGCCACGGGAACCGGGATGAGACGCGCTTGCACACCTGGCAAAGTATTACCAGGTGGTACTGCGGACTCCACAGTATGCACCCGGCGAAGGACTTCTTCGACGAGTGGGCGCCGATCTACGACGCCTACTACGGAACCCGGGAGATCGGCGATCGCGAGTTCTACGTGACCCTCGCGAGCGAGGTCGACGGTCCGGTGCTCGAGGTCGGCTGCGGGACGGGTCGCGTGTACCGCGATTTGCTTCGAGCCGGCGTCGACGCGCACGGAATCGACGCGTCGGGCGAGATGTTGGACGTGCTGGAACGGCGCGCCGAGGAGGAGTGCCTGACACCCCAAGTTCGGCAGGCCGACGTGACCGACTTCGAGCCGGAACGCGAATACGAGCTCGCGATCGTCCCGTTCCGCACGTTCCTCCACGTGATCTCGCTCGACGACCAGCGGGCGGCCCTCCGGACCCTCCGCGAGGCGCTCGCGCCCGGCGGTCGGCTCGCGCTGAACTTCTTCGCGCCAAACCCCGAGGTGATCGCCGAGCGCTACGGCGAGCCCCGGTCGGAAACCGTCGAGCACGACGGGCGAGAGTACCTGGTGACCTCGCTCTCCGAACTCGAAGACGAGGTCGAGTGGATCGTCCGGGAGCGCCGGACGGTCGAGCGCGACGGCGAGGTGCTCCGGGAGGCCGCGTACCGGATGAAGTTGGTCACCAAACGCGAGTTCGAGTTGCTCCTGGTGACGACCGGCTGGTCGGACTGGGAGGTGTACGGCGGCTTCGACCGGGAGCCGCTGGCGAACGCCGGTCAGGAGCTGGTGTGGATCGTCGAGAAGTGAGGCCGCTCGGCGCCGTCCGGAAGCGGTTGCGCCCTGATCAAGCCAGCGGCGTCCGCTCGACGACCTGCCCGTCGTAGGTCGGGTACTGCTCGACGATCTGCGCGGACCTTTTTCCGCTCCGGTTCGGTCGCTTCGCTCCCTCACCGCTCGCGCAAAAATCTCCACCAAAAAGCCGCTCGCTCACCACGTTCGCTCGCGGGGCTAGGCTAGCGGCGTCCGCTCGACGACCTGCCCGTCGTAGGTCGGGTACTGCTCGACGATCTCGCCGTCCGCGAGATCACCCTCCTCGATCATCTCCTCGAGCAGCCACCAGGCGACCTCGACGTGGTCCGACTTGACGGTGTAGAACTCCTCGGGGACGCCGAGCTCGGCGAATCGATCGGGATCGGCGCGGGTCTTGCCGTAGACGAGGGTGCCGTCGTCGGTGACGTCGTCGAACTCGCGGCGGATCTGGCGGGCCATCCGTTTGAGCCGGCGGCGGTGCTGGGCGGCGTCCTTGAACACCGAGGTGCAAAAGTAGACCTTCGGGTGGTCGCCCATCACGTCGAGCAGTTCGTCGCGATCGTTCTCGACGGCGCTCATGTGGCCCTCCTTGAGTTCGTAGCCCTTCTCCTGCATTCGCCGGAAGTTGCCGTGGCTCATCTCGAACTCGTTGACGTTGCAGAAGTCGGCGGCGCCCTCGTCGAGGAACTCGAGGAACTCCGGCTCCGGGCGGATGCCGGGGATCTCGAAGGCGGGGGTCAGCCCCTCCTCGCGGGCGACGTGGAGGATCTCCTCCCACTCGGTGCCGTGGAGGTCGCCCCACAGTTCGAGCGGCGGGTGAAAGCGGATCTCGTCGAGGCCGGCCTCGGCGAGCCGTCGCATGTTCTCGCGACCGCCGGTGATGCCGGTGTAGAGGTGGGTGTGGTGGTCCTCGCCGAACTCGTCTTTCAACAGCGAGAGGTAGCGACAGGTTCGCTCGAGGGCTTCCTGGGGCTCGCCGCCGGTGATCGAGGTGCCGAGGGCGTCCATCCGGCGGGCTTCGGCGAGGACGTCTTCGTCGTCCTCGACCAGCCGCTCGTTGGCGTAGACGTCGGTGACGTTCTTGCGAGTCTCGCCGAGCGGGCAGTAAAAGCAGTCGCGCTGGTCGCAGTAGCCGTAGACGAACAGCACCATCTTGCCGCCCTTGGCGCACTGCTCACAGCCCTTCGAGATCATTCGGTGGCCGTGGTTGGGCACGGACGGGGAAAAACCGACCGAATCCGATCGGGCCTGCCGTCGAGAATCTCCCGGGCCCGCGCCGTGGACCTCGAGTCGCGATCGACGGACGGGGACGGCGTTCCGTCGACCGATTCGTTCTCCCCCAGAAGACGGAAATACCCGGCCGACTTAGCTCCGGCAGATGTTGCTGGTCCTCTGCGTCGACCTCGACGACGACCTCGGCCGCAAGACCGGCTTTTCGACGCCGGTCATCGGCCGGGAGCCGGTCGAGGAGGCCGCCGTCGCGCTGGCGACGGCCGACCCGGAGGACTCCGACCTCAACGTGATCTTCAAGGGTCTGCACGTCTACGACGAGCTGGCCGGCCGGGGCGAGAGCGTCGAGGTCGCGGTCGTCACCGGCAACGAGGAGGGCGAGGTGAGCGCCAACCGCGAGGTCGGCGACGAGGTCGACGAGGTGCTCGCGAGCATCTCGACGAGCGAGGACGTCACGGCGCTCGTGGTGACCGACGGCGCCCAGGACGAATCCGTCCTCCCGGTGATCCGGACCCGGGTGCCGGTCGACGGCGTCAGGCGCGTCGTCGTCCGCCAAGCCCAGAACCTCGAGTCGATGTACTACACGATCAAGCAGGTGCTGGCCGACCCCGAGACCCGCGGCACCATCCTCATCCCGCTCGGGATCTTGCTGTTGATCTATCCCCTCGCGCTCGTGGGAACGCTGCTCGACTATCCGGGGATCGTCCTCGGCGCGACCTCGGCGCTACTCGGGCTCTACCTCATCTCGCGCGGACTCGGCCTCGGGGCGCACCTCGACGCGGCGGCCGGTCGCCTCCAGCGCTCGCTGTACGCCGGTCGAATGACGCTGCTCGCCTACGTCGTCGCCATCGCCCTCCTGATCCTCGGCGCCGTCAGCGGCCTGAACGCCGTCGAGGGCCTCGAGCCCGGCGGCGAGGAGGCCGTGGGCCCGCTGCTGGCCGGCGCCGCATTCGTCTACGGGTCGGTGCAGTGGTTCGCCGCCGCCGGGATCACCACCAGCCTCGGCCAGATCACCGACGAGTACATCGCCGGGACGCTCGAATGGCGCTACCTCAACGCACCGTTCTACGTGGTCGCGATGGCGATCGTCCTGCACGCCGTGAGCGCCTTCTTCGTGGTCGAGGTCTCGATCGCCTACCTCGCGTCCGCGCTGACCGCCGGGACGCTGCTGGGGATCGTGAGCACGCTCACCTTCGCCGTCGCGGAGTCGCGACTGGCGGGCGGCGAGGAGGACGTCGGCCGGGCCGAAGTCGGCGATTAGCCGCCGCGACGACAATCGCCCGAACCGGCGCCCCGAATGGGGACCCCTCCGGAGCGGTGCCGACCGGGTCAGATCACGTCGTCCGGACCGTGAACCGACGCCATCCGTTCGGCCTCGAACGCGTAGGCCTCCCGCTCGTCCGCGTCCGCAACGTCGCCCAGGTTCCCCGGTTCGACGTCGACCGCCGCCGTCGTCTCCCGGGCGTCGGTGAACGAGGTCAGCGCCCGCTCCTTGCGATAGTACCGCTCCCCGTCCCTCGTCGCGTAGGTGAGGATGATCAGGTTCTGCTCGTCGTCCGAGTACGTCCGTTCGACGAGCCAGACGCGCACCGCTTCGTCTCGTGCGGGCATAGGTGAACCACACCGGCGACGACGATAAGCCCGCAGGAGCGGATACCGGCGACGACGAGTATCCCCCGAGAGACGAGACCGGCCGCCAGGGGGCCGGCCTACCGCTCGCGCTCGACGACGAACTCGGCCAGCTCGAGCAGGTACGATCGAGCGTCGGCGTCGACGGTTTCGACCCGTTCGAGGGCGTCGACGGCCCGGTCGGCCTGATCGTGAGCGCGCTGGTTCGCCTCCGCGGGCGTCAGGTCGGTCACCTGCAGGAGCGACGGCCGCTCGAGCGCCGCGTCGTGGCCGGTCGGCTTCCCGAGCGTGTCGGGATCGGCCACCGCGTCGAGGACGTCGTCGCGGATCTGGAACGCGACGCCCACCCGCTCGGCGTACTCCCCCAGGGCCTCGACGGTGACGCCGTCGGAGTCGGCCGCGATCGCACCCAGCTCCGCGGCGGCCCGAAAGAGCGCGCCCGTCTTCCGGCGAGCGAGGGTCGCGTACTCCGCCTCCGTCGTCGGCGTGTCGGCGAGCTCCGTCGCTTCGCCGATTCCGAGCTCGACCATCGCTTCCGAAACGGTCCGCATCGCCTCCGGATCCGCCGAGAACAGCGCGAACGCCTCCCCGAGCAGCCCGTCGCTCGTCACGATCGCCGGCCCGTGACCGTACTCGAGCCAGGCGCTGTCGACGCCCCGCCTGACCGCCGACCGGTCGATGATGTCGTCGACGACCAGCGACGCTGCGTGGACGAGTTCGACGCCGACCCCGAAATCGACCGCGTCGACCGGTTCGCCGCCGACCGTCTCGCAGGCGAGCAGCGTCACCGTCGGCCGCACCCGCTTGCCGCCGGAGAGTGTCGCGTGCGCGACCGCCTCCCGAAGCTCGGGCGGCTCGAGGTCCGCGACCACCGCCTCGAGGCGGTCCTCGATCAGCGCCTGCCGACGGTCGAGAAGCTCCATTGACGGCCGTTAGGAGGGGGTCGAAAAGTAGGTGTCGGAAGCGAGACGCCGAACGAAGTGAGGCGTCTCGGGTTCCCGAGCGGCGACCCCGGGGAGCCCCCTCGTAGCTCGCGGGTCGCTGCGCTCACGGCTTCGCCGTTCCGAGATTCCGAGCGGAGCGAGGAATCTCGCCTCAGGCGAACTCCTCGATCAGCGCCGGCACGACGTCGAACAGGTCGTCGACGATCGCGTAGTCGGCGATGTCCATGATCGGCGCGTTCGGGTCGGTGTTGATCGCGACGATCGTGTCGGCGCCCTTCATGCCGGCGACGTGCTGAACGGCGCCGGAGATGCCGATCGCGACGTAGACGTCGGGCGTGACGACCTTCCCCGACTGGCCGACCTGTCGGTTCGCCGGGAGCCAGCCGGCGTCGACGATCGGTCGCGACGACGAGAGCGTCGCGCCGAGCGCGTCGGCGAGCTCGCGGACGAGGTCGAGGTTCTCCTCCTCTTCGATCCCGCGGCCGATCGAGACGAGCAGGTCGGCCTCGGTGATGTCGACGTCGCCGCCGGCGACCTCCTCGAAGCCGGTGACCGTCGAACCGACCGCGCCCTCGTCGATCTCGACGTCGGCGGCCTCGATCGTCGCGTCGCCGGACCCCTCGGCGGCGGGCCACTCGCCCTCGCGGATCGTCGCCAGGGCGGCGCCGGCGTCGAGCTCGTTCGTCGTCTCGACCTTCCCGCCGTACATCTCGCGGGTGGCGATCAGCCGCTCGCCGTCGAGTTCGAGGTCGACGGTGTCGGTGACGATCGGCAGGTCGAGCCGGGCCGCGACCGCGGGCGCGTAGTCGAGCCCGTTGACGCTGTTCGGCGCCAGTACGTACCGCGGATTCAGCGCCTCGTAGAGCTGACCGATCGCTTGGGTGTAGACGTCGTGGTTGAACTCCTCGCCGTGGTCGACGGTGTGGACGGCGTCGACGCCCTCCCGGTTCAGCTTGTCGGCGAACTCGTCGACGCGTCCGCTGATAACCGCGAGGTGGAGCTCGCCGCCCGTTGCGTCGGCGAGCTGCCGGCCGGCGGTCGCGAGCTCGTAGCTGACGTCGCGCAGCTCGCCGCGGCGGTGGTCGGCGATCGCGAGAATGTCGCTCATGCGACCACCTCCAGAGCGAAGCGCTGGCGTACTCGCAGGAGCTCACTCCGTTCGCTCATGCGACCACCCCCCTGTCGCGGAGCAGTTCGGCCAGCTCGCCGGCGGTCTCCTCGGCGCTTCCCTCCCAGACGGTGGCCTCGCTCTCGGCTTCGGGTTCGTACATGTCGGTCAGCTCGAGGTCGCCCTCGACGGCCGACGGATCGACGCCGACGTCCCCGAGGCTCACGACGTCGAGCTCCTTGCGCTGGGCCTGACGGATCCCGCGCAGGCTGGCGTAGCGGGGCTCGTTGATCCCGGTCTGGATCGTGAGCACGGCCGGCAGATCCACGTCGGTCAGCTCCTCGACGCCGCCTTCGAGCTCGCGGCGAACCGAGGCGACGCCGTCCTCGATGTCGTGGTCGAGGTCGTTGACCACGGCCGCCCACTGGAAGCCGATCTCCTCGGCCAGCGAGACGCCGGTCGACATCCAGCTGTCGTCGCCGGACTGGACGCCCGTCAGCACGAGATCGGGCTCTTCGTCCGCGACGACGGCGCGCAGGATCTCGGTCTTCGCGCCGACGTCGAGCAGGTCGACGCCCGCGAGGGCGTCGTCCCAGACGCGGATCGCGCGGTCGGCACCCTTCGCGAGCGCCTGCCGGATCGTCTGTTCGCACTCTTCAGGGCCGATCGTCACGGTGA
>SKPV01000283.1 GCA_007119345.1 Halovivax sp. | reverse complement strand
TACTATCTCGGCGCCGAGCTCAGGCCGGCCGAGGAGGTGGCCATCTGCACCGCGGACGCCCGGTATCCCCTCGGCGAGGATCGCCGCCTCGAAGACGACGTCGCTCGCGCTCTCAAACGCGTCTTCCTGCTCGATTGCGTCGTCAGGACCGAGGGCGTCTACCAGTACGACCTCCACGAACGCGACGAACTGGAGCCGGCGCTCCCGTGGTCGCTCGCGGAGCTGTACGACGCGCCGCTGGCCCACCAGCTTGACCGCTACTTCGAGGTGCCGTTCGAGACGCTAGAGCCCCACCTACCGCGGTGGCCGCTGACGGCCCACGTGCCGTCGACGCCCAACGGCGTCGAACTGCTCCCGTTCGTCGTGAACGAGCTTGGCATCGTTCGTGAACCGCGCGGGACGACGGTCGGCTCGCTCTCGGAGTTCGGCGGCACGGAGCAGCCAGCGACCGTCGACGCCGCCGGATTGGGGGCGTTTACGCGCTCGGCAGGTCCGGTTCGAGGCCGGCGGGCGCCGCCGACCGACGGCGCCACGGTCGTCGAGCCGGCTGTGACCGACGAATCGATCGAACACGCATGGTTCGGCGACCGCGTGCCGCTGGGAGCGTCGAAGGCGACCGTCGAAGGCTACCAGAATCAGCTCGAACGGGAGTCGCGCAACGAGTCGATCGAGATCCTCGTCGTCTGTAACGACGCTCGAATGCTCGACGAACACGACGTCCTTGACGAGACCTACGGCTCGCGGGAAGTGCTCCCGTTCGACGTCACCTCCGGATTCGGCGTCTCCACGGACGAACTCGCGCGGCTGTTGACCGAGGGCGGTTACGACTTCCTTCACTACATCGGCCACGCGACGAGCGACGGACTCCGCTGTACCGACGGTCGCCTGGACGTTCGCACGCTCAAGTCGGTCGACCTCGGCGTGTTCTTCCTGAACGCCTGTCACTCGTACGAGCAGGGACTCGCCCTGGCCCGCCGGGGCGCGTTCGGCGGCGTCGCGACGCTCGGCGACATCGTCAACGAGGGGGCGGTCGAGTCCGGCGGTGCGCTCGCCCGATTGCTCAACCTCGGCTTCCCGCTCCGGGGCGCCCTCGAGGTGGTCAGCGAGTGGACGGACCTGGGCGAGCAGTATCTCATCGTCGGCGACGGATCGACCGACATCGCGCAGACGAACGGCGGCGCGCCCGCGATCGTTTCGGTCGACTCCGGCGGCGACGCGACTCACGACGTCAGCTTCCGGGTCTATCCGGCCAAAGGGTTCCAGACCGGATCGGTGACGTCGCCGAACCTCCCGGCGTTCGAGGGGATGTACTTGCTCCCGATGCACGACGTCCGGATGACGGTCTCCGACGACGACCTCCGGGACTACTTCACGTGGACGAAGACACCCGTTCTCCTGGATGGGAAGTTGTACGGGAACTCGGAGGTCGGTCCGCCGCAGTTCCTCGGTCACCTATGAGCGTCGATCTCTTTGACCGCGACGAGGCGGGATTGACCGACCGTGGGAACCGATGGAAGACCGGAGTCGGCGCCACGTCTCGCCACGTTACTGGGAAGCTCCGCGTGATAACTGGACGCCTGCTCACGGACCGTAGCCGACATCGGCCGAGGAAGCGGCGACCGAACCGGCTTGACTCAGTAGCATCATCACGGCGAAGAGGAAGCCGATCATTCGTGGGTGCTCTGCGACGGTGTCCTTCAGCGTCTCTTTCGTGGACATCACAGTCTGAAAATGGTAACCATTGGTAATAGTTCTATCTTATAAGGTTAGATATATCAAAAATTAATCCTATGTGGTATAGATGTGTAAAATTCTGTACGCGCCAATTGGCGGCTCGGACGGCCGTAACCGCCGTCTGACGGGCCGGCAGCGCCTCCGTCCCTCGAGACGACGGTGACGAGTCAGGGCGATTCCCCCGCGTCGAGCAAATCCTCAGTGGAGAGGTCCAACGCTAGTACGACCGCCGCGCCGGCCACGCCGGCGACGAACGCCACCTCGATCGAGGCCGCGCCAGTCTCCCCGAGGTTCTCCGCGACCCGCTCTACCGGGAGACGAAGCGCCCCGACCATCAGGCTCACCAGAAACGTCATCGTCGCCGCCCGGTAGCGATCGAGTGCGTAGCGGACGGCGTGGGCCATCGAGAAGAGGCCGACTGCCGCGCCGGCCCCGAACACCAGGACGACGGTTCCCGGCTCGACGACGCTCTGGATAGAGTCGCCGTTGAGCAGTGCGACGATCGCCCCGGTAAACTCGCTGAGCACGCCCGTCATGTACTCGTACTGCCCGAGCACGAGCAGGAGAAACGCCCCGGACACGCCGGGAAGCACCATCGCACAGATGGCGACCGCCCCGGCGGCGAAGACGATCAGCGGCCCGTGGCTCGCGCCGCTGGCGGTGACGCCGGTCACGAGCGCCGCGAGCGCGATACCGCAGACCGCGACGGCGATCCGCCGGGGTGTTCGGACGTCGACGTCCCGGTAGAGGACGATCGCACTCGCCGCGATCAGCCCGAAGAAGAACGCGTAGGTTGCCACCGGATACTCGGTCGTCGCAACGTACATCGCGTTCGAGAGGACGACGATCGCCGAAACGACCCCCAGCCCGAGCGCCACCAGAAACGGGACGTCCATCCTCGTGAGCGCGTCGCGAACCGCCTCCCGCTCGTCGGCACGATGGGGCCGGAGCGCCGGTCGCAACGCTCGGGGGTCGATCGCGGTGATCGCCCGGATCAGCCGGTCGTAGATGCCAACGATGAGCGCGATCGTCGCACCCGACACCCCGGGGACGACGTCGGCCGTCCCCATCGCGAATCCCTTTACGTAGATGACGAGCGCCTCGCGCATTTGCCACTGGTATTTCGGGCACCGACTAAAGGGTTCGGCCACGAATTCGGCGGCCGGCGAGCGGAGACGACGACGTCTCCCGGTCGGCGACGAGGTCGGACCCACCGATCGCTCGCTGGCTGAGGCCGGTCCGCCCACGACAGGTAAACCGCACCCTGACAGATTTTCTCCGGCCGCGACTGACGCTCCCTCGGTGAATCACGCGGACGTCGAGACGGAGAGTGCTCGGTTCTCTCTGCGGTGACGATCCACCAGCCGACTCTCCCCCGTTCAGCGCTTCGCGCCCGTATACCATCAAATGGCTTTCGACGCCATCAAATCGGCCGTCGAGCACCGTGAGGGGTCAGTGCGGTCCGGCGCCGTCGGCGTCGTCCACCTGGTCGGTCGCGAGACCGACCGGAAGCCCGCGACCGTCGTCAGTGAGGCCGAGCAAGCGGGCGAACCGTCGTCGTTCAGCAGCACGTCTGTCGAGAACCATGCCGCCAGTCGATGAGGGGATACCACGTAGTAATGGAGTTCGAATCCCTGGATAAGCATCGATTAGGACGTGATAACGGGTCGCTACGCGCGGCGGTGGCGAGAACCGGGATCTGGCCGTCGCTCTCGCCGTCGACATCCAGGGCGGAGTCGTCCCTCCGTTCTCGGATTCGGAACACCACCCGGTTCCCGGCAAGACTCACTGGCGTCGCGACGAGTGGAGTCGCAACCAGCAGTGAGGAGGTCGCTATCAACGCTTTTGTATCCGGTCGGGTAAGGCGAACGCATGGATCCGGCAGATATTGTCACCGAACGGGACGAGCCCAGTCCGGTCTGGGAGGCCTATCGGGGCGCTCACACCGGCACCGATCTCGAGTGCCAGGGCTGGCGCCAGGAGGCCGCCCTCCGCATGCTCAACAACAATCTCGATCCCGAGGTGGCCGAAAAGCCCGAGGAGCTGGTCGTCTACGGCGGCACGGGGAAGGCAGCTCGCAGCTGGGACGCCTACGAGGCGATCGTCGCCGAGTTGCGCGAACTGGGCGACGCCGAGACGTTGCTCGTCCAGAGCGGCAAACCCGTGGGACGGTTCGAGACGCACGAGCGTGCGCCGCGCGTCTTGATCGCGAACTCCAACCTCGTCGGCCGGTGGGACACCTGGGAGCACTTCCACGAACTCGAGGCCGAGGGCAAGATCATGTACGGACAGATGACGGCGGGCTCGTGGGCGTACATCGGCACCCAGGGCATCGTCCAGGGCACTTACGAGACGCTCGCCGAACTCGCCCGCCAGGAGTACGACGGTGACCTCGGGGGGAAGATCGTTGCCACCGCGGGTCTCGGCGGGATGGGCGGCGCCCAGCCGCTCGCGGTCACGATGAACGGTGGCGTCTGTATCGCCGCGGAGGTCGACGAATCCCGCATCGATCGCCGGATCGAGACCGGCTACTGCATGGAGAAAACCGACGAGGTCGACGAGGCGCTCGAACGCGCCCAAGACGCCGCCGAAGCGGGCGAGCCCTACAGCGTCGGCGTCCACGTCAACGGCGCCGACCTGCTCGAGGGACTGCTCGAGCGCGACGCGGTCCCGGACGTCGTCACCGACCAGACCAGCGCCCACGACGCCCTCGAGGGCTACTACCCCAGCGGCTACACGCTCGAGGAAGCCGACGCCCTTCGCGAGGAGGATCCGGATCGCTACCGCGAAGCGGCGCTCGAGACGATGGCTCGCCACGTCGACGCCATCCTGGCCCTCCAGGAGCGCGGTGCCGTCGCCTTTGAGTACGGCAACAACATCCGCGGTCAGGTCGCCGAGTGGCGCGCCGAGCGTGCCGATGCCAGGGATGGGGCGAAGGGCCCCGACGCCGAGGATGAAGCGGAGGGCCCCGACGCTGGAGACGGGACGGACGGCCCCGACAGTCGCGATCCCTTCGACTTCCCGGGCTTCGTCCCGGCCTACATCCGCCCGCAGTTCTGTCGCGGCCGCGGGCCGTTCCGCTGGATCGCCCTCTCCGGCGAGGAGGCGGACATCCACCGCACCGACGAGGCCGTCCTCGAGCTGTTCCCGGAGAAAGAACGACTGGTTCGCTGGATCGAGCTGGCCCAGGAGCAGGTCTCGTTTCAGGGACTCCCGTCGCGGGTGTGCTGGCTCGGTTTCCAGACAGGCGAGGCGCCGGAGGCGCCTCGAGACGAAGGGAGCGCGGAACGGAGTTCCGCGGACCACTCGAGCGGGCAGGGCCCGCGAGAGGACGGTGGAACCGCCGGAGTGGACGAGGACGGTCTCACCGAACGCGCCCGATTCGCCCTGCGGATCAACGAACTCGTGCGCGAGGGCGAGCTCGCCGCGCCGATCGTCGTCACGCGGGACCACCTCGACGCCGGCTCGGTCGCCTCGCCGAATCGGGAGACGGAAGCGATGAAAGACGGCACCGATGCGGTCGCCGACTGGCCGATCCTGAACGCGCTGCTCAACTGCGCGGCGGGCGCGGACATCGTGAGTGTCCACGACGGCGGCGGCGTCGGCATCGGCAACTCGATTCACACAAACAATCACGTCGTCCTCGACGGCACCGACCAGGCAGCAGCGACCGCACGCCGCGTCTTCACCACCGACCCAGGTATGGGCGTCGTCCGCCACGCCGACGCGGGCTACGCGGAGGCGATCGAGACCGCTGCGGACTCGGACGTCGCGATTCCGATGCGCGATCGGGTGGCCGACCAATGACCGGCACGGATGTCCGACTCGAGGAGT
>SKPV01000124.1 GCA_007119345.1 Halovivax sp. | reverse complement strand
GAAGACGACGAGATGGAAGAAGACGACGAGATGGAAGAAGACGACGAAGAGGAGGACGACGACGAGATGGACGACGACGAGGAGCACACCCTCACCGTCACGGTCGAAAACGAGGACGAGGACCCGGTCGAGGGCGCGACGGTCACCGTCGAGTCGGACGACGATGAGGACGACGACGGGATGGACGACGAGGACGACGAAGACGACGGGATGGACGACGAGGACGACGACAACGGGATGGACGACGAGGACGACGACAACGGGATGGACGACGACGATGACGACGAAGAACACGAAGAGGAAACCGACGAGGACGGCGAAGCGGAGTTCGACCTCGCGGACGGCGACTACACCGTGATGGCCGAATACGACGATGAGGAGGACGAGGACGACGTCACGATCGACGGCGACGACGAGGAGCTGACGCTAACCCTCGACGTCGATGTCGACGATGACGACGATGACGATGACGACGACGATGACGATGACGATGACGACGACGGGCTGTAACGAATAGACTCACCAGCTCCGACGGTCGGCTCACTCTTCGTCGGCCGGTTCGACCTGCTTTCCGGTAGCCTTGGGCACGACCCGCCGTTCGGCGTCCTTCCACTCCCTGTCGAGCTCCCGACCCTCGAAGAGCCGATCGAGGAACACGGCCAGTCCGGCCACCTCGGAGTGGGGCTGATTCGTCACGCCGACGTTCCAGTCGGCGGCTTCGTAGACCTCGAAGGGGACCTTCTCGGAGCCGACGACGACGAGTAGCGACTCGCCGCGGTCCGCGACGGCGTCGCGGATCTGGTCCTCGACGTCCTGGATCCGCTCGCCGTACATCGTCAGGTGGGCGACGCGGCCGTCCCAGTTACGTATCACGCCGCGAGGCGAGTCCGTCCGCTCGACGTCGAAGGGGCCGCCGAAGCGGTCGGTGATGTCGCGGACGGTCGCCACGGCGTCGCCGGCGTTCTCCGGGAAGATTACGCGGTCGGCGCCGAGCGCCCGGGCCGTCAGGCCGACGTGGGACGTCATCCGATCGTCCCGCCCCGGTCGATGACCCAGCCTGAGGACCGCGACCGCGGCCAACTCTTCCATGGAGCAAGTTCCGTCGGCGGTCATATGTGGGTTCGGGTTCGACTCGATCGTCCCGTCAGCGACGCGAACAGGCTTTTCCCCCGCCGGGTGTCACCGACGCGTATGGACGACGGGACGACGGCACCGGACACGACCGCCAGAACCGGGAGGTGGCGCGGGTGAACCCACTCGCGGAGTGGGTCGCGAGCGTCCGCGAGGATCGACTCGGTCTCCTCGTCGACCTCGCGTTCGCGGTCGCCTGGGTCACGATGGTCGAGGTGGTCTTCCGGGTCGTCGACGGTCCGACGTGGGCGTACTACCTGGCGATGCTGTCGGGTATCGTCGCTTACTTCGGCTTCGTCTGGAACCTCGAGGTCGCGACGGGCGGTCGGGATGGCGACTGAGCGCCGCCGACCGTCGGTCGCCCGGCCTATCCTCAGCGATCTTTGGCGACGTCCACCACCAACACCGGAACGTGCGTCGTCCGGAGCGTCCGCTCGGCGACGCTGCCGAGGAGCGCGCGACGGACGCCGCCGCGGCCGGCCGAGCCCATGACGATCAGGTCCACGCCGTGATCGTCGGCGTAGTTGGCGATCTGGCGGTGGGGCGAGCCGGCCTGAACGGCTTCCGTGACCGAAATTCCCAGGGCGTCGCCCTTCTCGACGACCGATCCCGTCGCCCGTCGGGCCCGCTCCTGGAGCTCCGGCATCTCCTCGAATCGTCCGGCTTTGATTCGATCGACCTGCTCCGTTCCGAGGCTGATGTCGACCGCGCCGATGTCGACCACGTACAGCGCGTGGACGTCGGCGTCGTACCGCTGGGCGAGGTCGAGCGCGTGGTCGATGGCCGTTTCCGCGATGTCGCTGCCGTCCGTCGGGACGAGAATGGTATCGTACATTGTCAGTCTTCCTCGGTTCCGCCGTCGGTGAGCGCGTCCTCGGCGGAGTCCATCTGTTGCATCGGTTCGGGGCTGTGACACTGGCGGACCAGTCGCTTGACGTGCATCGGCGGGTCGTCGGTGAGGAACGACACGACGACGATCACCAGGAACGCGACCGGGACGCCGATCAGCGCGGAGGAGGTCGGCGGCAGGATCGTCGCGAGCGTCGGCGAGATCGCGTCGCCGGGGATCAGGCCCGTGTATCCCGGTATCGTCGCGTTGAGGATCGCACCGAAGGAGATGACGACCCCGGTGAGCATGCCGGCGATCGCGCCTTCGCGGGTGGTATTCTCCCACCAGAGCCCCAGGAAGAACACGGGGAAGAACACGCAGGCGGCGATCGCGAACGCCATCCCGACGAGTTCGCCGATCAGCGCGGGTGGATCGAGGGCGACGACGGTGACCAACACGCCGATCCCGACGATCGTCAGACGACCCACGAACACCTGTTCACGCTGACTGGCCTCTTCCTTGTAGAGATTTGTGTAGATGTCGTGGGCCGCGGCCGACGATGCGGAGATGAACAGCCCGGCGGTCGTCGCCAGCGCCGCGGCGACCGCGCCGGCGGCGACCAGCCCGACCAGCGCCGTCGGCAGGTCGGCCAACTGGGCGGTCAACGCGACCAGCGCGTCGGCGTCGGCGCCCGGCATGTCCATGAAGGTATCCACCTCGCCGACGGTGACGGCCGTGTCGGTGTCCTGGACCGGGTCCTGGTACAGCAACCCGCCGAAGACCGCGTACGCCGCGGTTCCCCAGTACAGCAGACAGATGAACAGCAACCCCCAGACGGTCGACCAGCGGGCCGTCCGCTCGTTATCGACCGTGTAGAACCGCACGAGGACGTGTGGCAGACCGCACGTCCCGAGGATGAGGCTGACCGTCAGCGCCACCCAGTGATAGTAGCTGCCGTGGGCGAACGGTTCGACGAACTGGGCGTCGATCTCGTCGACGATCTCGGCCGTCTCCGCGCCGAACTCGAGGTACGGCATCACCGTCGAGTACCCTTGGGTCCAGCCGACGGCGTACATCCCGAGGAAGAACGCGATGATGAGGATGACGTACTGGATCGCCATGTTCTTCGTCGCGCCCAGCATCCCCGAGAGGGCGACGTACCCGACGGTGACGCCCATGAAGATGATGACGCTGATCTCGTAGGGCAACCCGAGGATGTACTGGCCCATCAGGCCCATGCCGAGTCCCTGACCGATCGCGTAGACGAACGCGATCGCGAGGGTCGTAAACGCCGCGATGCCGCGGGCGGTGTCCGAGTAGAACCTGTCGCCGACGAAGTCCGGCGCCGTGTACTTCCCAAACCGGCGGAACTGGGCGGCCATGAAGATGAGCAGGATGAAGTAACCGGTGGTCCAGCCGACGACGTACGCCAGGCCGAAGTAGCCGAGCGTGGCGACGAGCGCGGCGACGCCCAGGTAGGAGGCGGCGCTCATCCAGTTGGCGCCGATCGCCATCCCGTTCTCGATCGGACCGATCGAGCGGCCCGCCACCCACAGGTCGTCGACCTCCGCGACGCGGAAGAAGTACCCGACGCCGAGGAACAGGATCAACATCGCGACGACGGTCAGCGCGGGCACGAGCTTGAACCCCGGATCGAGCGCCGTCTCGTACTCCTGCAGGAGGAGCGCCTCCGACGCGGTTCCGAAGAGCGGTCGCGCGATCACTCCTCCTCACCCCCGTCGGCCACCGCCGCCCCGGCCGGTTCGTCCTCTTCGGCCGCGTGAGAAATGCCGTACTTCTCGTCCAGACGATCCCGATACCAGGCGTAGAACGCCGCGAGCACCAGCGCCGCCGCGGGCGCGATCAGGGCCGTCAGGAAGAAGTTCAGCGGGTAGCCGCCGAGCACCCGCGTCTCGGTCATGAACGCCGGCCAGAAGTAGCTGGCCGTGACCGGCCCGAAGATGAAGAGCAACCACGCGGCGAACAGGCCGAAGATCATCTTCAGATTGTCCCGCATAAACGGCGTCGCCGGCCGGAACAGGTTGATCTCCTCGTCGAGGTAATCCGGATGCTGACGATCCGCGTCGACGGCGCCGCCGTCGGGCTCCGACGCGACGTCGGTCTCGGACCGATCGGACGACCCGGCGTCGGTATCGTCGGTCGTCATGCTCCACCTCCGGTGACCGGACGGTCGGTCGGTCGTCCGTCTATCGTCGGCGTCGAAGCGATCCGCGTTGACGGGGAGAGCAGCGTCGATGGAGAGAGCCGTGGTGACGTAGGGGTCCGCATCGCGATCACCTTTCCCCCACCGATCCCTGGATCTTCTCGACGACCTCGGGGTTGCGAAGCGTGGAGGTGTCGCCGAGCTCTTCCCCCGAAGCGATGTCCTCGAGCAGGCGACGCATGATCTTCCCCGAGCGGGTCTTCGGGAGTTCGGGCGTGAAGACGACCTCCTCCGGGCGGGCGATCGGGCCGATGGCGTCTTCGACGTTCGCGACGATCTCCTCGCGGAGCGCCTCGTCGCCGTCGGCCGCCTCTTCGGTGATGACGTAGGCGAAGACGGCTTCGCCCTTGACTTCGTGGTCGCCGCCGACGACGGCGGCCTCCGCGACCCCTTCGGTGCCGACGATCGCCGACTCGATCTCCATCGTCCCCAGGCGGTGTCCGGCGACGTTGATGACGTCGTCGACGCGGCCCAGGATGGTGATGTAGCCGTCCTCGTCGAGTTTGGCACCGTCCTCGGGGAAGTAGATCCAGTCGTCGGGGTCGTCGCTGCCCGTATCGGAGTACTCCGCCCAGTACTCGGAGACGAATCGGTCGTCGTTCCGATAGAGCGTCCGGAGCATCCCGGGCCAGGGCCTGTCGATCGTGAGGTAGCCCGCCCGCCCGGCCTCGACTTCCGTCCCGCCGACGTCGACGACTCTGGCGTCGATCCCGGGTAACGGCGGCCCCGCCGAGCCGGGCTTCATCGTGTTGACGCCGGGGAGCGTGGTGATCATCATCCCGCCCGTCTCCGTCTGCCACCAGGTGTCGACGATGGGGCACTCCTCGCTCCCGATGTGTCTGTAGTACCACTTCCAGGCTCGCGGGTTGATCGGCTCGCCGACGGTTCCCAGGAGGCGGAGGCTCGAGAGGTCGTGGCGCTCGGGGTACTCCTCGCCCCACTTCATGAACGCCCGGATCGCCGTCGGCGCCGTGTAGAAGATGTCGACCTCGTTGTCGGCGACGATCTCCCACATCCTGTCGCGCTCGGGGTGGTCGGGCGTTCCCTCGTACAGCAGGGTCGTCGTTCCGAGCGCGAGCGGCCCGTAGACGATGTAGGAGTGACCCGTGATCCAGCCGATGTCCGCCGCGCACCAGTAGGTGTCTTCGGCTTCGATATCGAGGACGGCGCGGCTGGTCCAGGCCGCGTAGGCGAGGTAGCCCCCGGTCGTGTGCTTGACGCCTTTGGGCTGACCGGTCGTCCCAGAGGTGTACATGAGAAACAGCATATCCTCGGCGTCTCGCGGGACCGGTTCGACCGAGGCGCCCGCGTGCTCGTCGACGAGCTCGCCGAAGTCGCGCTGGTCCCCGCCGGCGGTCGTGTCGGCGTCGGCGCCGAGGCGGTCGACGACGACCACCTCGGAGACGCCGTGATCGACGCTCTCCAGGCCCTCGTTCGCCTTCGCGAGGTGATCGAGCGCCTCGCCGCGGCGGTAGTAGCCGTCGCAGGTGACCAGGTACTCGCTGTCGGCCGAGGTCATCCGCGTCGCCAGCGCGTCGGCCGAGAAGCCGGCGAACACCGCCGAGTGCGGCGCGCCGATGCGCGCGCAGGCGAGCATCGCGATCGGCAGCTCCGGGATCATCGGCAGGTAGAGCGTGACGACGTCGTCCGCCTCGACGCCGAGGTCTCGAAGTCCGGCCGCGAACGCCTCCACTTCCTCCCGGAGCCCGTCGTACGTGTAGGTTCGCGTCTCGCCCGGCTCGCCCACCCACTCGATCGCGACCTCGTCGCCGCGTCCCGCCTCGACGTGACGGTCGATGCAGTTGTGCGACGCGTTCAGCTTCCCGTCGACGAACCACTCGTAGAACGGCGCCTCGCTCTCGTCGAGAACCTCGTCGTACGACTCGTCCCACTCCAGCAGGTCGGCGGCCCGCTCCCAGCAGCCGGGCCAGTTCTCCGCGAACGCCTCGTAGATTCCCTCGTCGGTCACGTTCGCCTGCTCGACGAACGATTCGGGCGGTTCGAACGCCTCCTGTTCTTCGAGTCTCGCTTCGAGTTCTGTGTCGTCGTCGGTCATGGATAGTGTGGACCCAAAAGCAGGCCATGCCAACTATTACCAACCAAAGAAAGAGGACCGACCGTTCATCGCGGGAAACGAACCGATACCGGCTATAACCGGAGAATACCGTCGCATTCGATCGGTGGCTATCGGCACCCGACCGAGTCCGCCGTCGGCTATCGACCACCAAATGGCGGCGCGCGCGCCGACGGCGCTCGTCTCGGGATCCGGGTCGCATCGGAAATACATCGCTACCGCGAGATTGCGATCGGGTCATCGGGACCGGTCACCCCGTTCAGTCCCGAAGGGCTATCGGCACCGAGCCCCGGATTCGGCGCGCTCGACCTTCACGCGGGGTGCCGGGTTCCATGGGGACAACCCTTACGCGACATGCCGGGTTCGGCGCGCTCGACCCTCACGCGGGGTGCCGGGACGATTCGGCTCGCCGCCGACGTCACTCGCCCCGCTTGCGTTCGAGCCACTCTTCGAGCAGCCGCCGGATCGCCTCGTCGCGGTGGACGTGCTCGGTCCGGCAGTAGACGTCCAGGTCGGCCGCCAGGTCGTCCGCGAGGTCGACGCGACACTCTTCCATCGGAATCACTCCCTCCCGTGTCGCGTCAGACAGTGCTCGAGTCCGACGAGTTCGACGGGCTCGGAGTTGTCCGGCGAGTAGACGACCATCTGGCCTTTCTCCATGTACGGCACCTTCGACTCCAGCTCGCGCGGGATGTTGACGCTCTTGATCGCGTCCTCGTCTCCGAGGTTCAGGACGATCGTCGTGTTGAGCTGCTTGAAGACGGCGTCGTCGATGTCCTGGGGGTCCTGGGTGACGAGAAAGAGGCCGAGGCGCTCCTTGCGCCCCTGCTTTGCGGCCTCCGTGAATTTCCGGATCACCTTGCCGGCCTGGACGCTCTCGGCGTCCGTCAGGAAGTTGTGGGCCTCGTCCATCCCGAGTATCAGCGGCGTCTCCTTGATCCGGTCGAACGTCGGATCGTTCGAGAGCTTCTCGTCGATCAGCAGGCTCGAGAGCGCGAGGACGACGGCTTCGGTCGCCCGGGAGTCGCTCAGGTGGTAGGTCGGGACGACCGAGAGGCGCCCGGGCCGGACGAACTCGTGAACGAGGTCGGTGATCGGCCTGGCGTCCTGGTCGAACACGTGACCGAAGCCGCGGATCCGCCGCCGGAGCGCGTCGAAGGTCGCCTCGTGAACCAGACCGTTCTCGTCTAGCTCCTCGCGGAGGGCAGTATCGTCCAGAAAGCCGGTGAACTCGTCGTAGGTCGAACCCTGCCCGTACTGGCGCCTGAATCGGGGGAGGAGCACGTTCACGAGCGCACCGTACTGGTTGTCGTTGAGGCCGCTGCCGGCGACGAGCCACGGGTTGTCGTCGACCATCGAGAACGGGATCGTGAACTCGATCTGCTCGGCGCGGTGGTGGCCCGCCGAATACGTGGCCGAGCCCACCTTCGGGACGAACGCGACGGTATCGTCGTGGCCGCCGTGGGCGATCCCCTCCCGCTCGAGCCGGCGGGCGAACTCGTCGTCGTAGTCGCCCTCGTCGTGCATCTGGGCGTACTCGTCCTGCGGATCGAACTGGACGATCGCCGGGTGCACCTCGCGACCGTCTTCCATGGGATACCGGCGGTCGTCGGCGAGGTACTGGCGCAGGACGTTTTTCGCCGCGTGGGTCTTTCCCGACCCCGTACCGCCGGCGATCAGCGTGTGTCGGAAAACCAGGGGATCGCCGGACCGGTAGTCGTCTTTCACGCGGTAATCGATCGTCGGCGGCGACGCCGCGGTGCGGACCGTCTCGCCGCCGACCGAGAGGTGGCCGAGAAAGACGCCGGCTTCCGGGATCTTGAGGCCGGTCTTGATCTCGGCGGGATCCGTCGCCCGCCGCAGGACCGTCTGGGGCTTGGGCACCCGATCGGTCATACGGCGCTTGAGTTCGCCGCCGTCGTCGAAGAGGACGGCCACGGGATCGAGGCTCGCGACGAACTTGTAGTCGGCCTCGTCGATCCCGTCGGTGCGCATGGCGCGGCGCGCGTGGATCTCCGTCGCGTCGTCGGCCCGGTACTGCTGGGCGTACTCCAGACCGGAGATGCGACAGAACAGCGTTTCCCCGTCCGGGTACGGCGCCAGGAGGTAACTCCCGAGGCGGATCCCCGATCGATTCCCGCGAGTGACGTAGGCCTCGAGCGTCGTGTCCTCTTCGTCCGCGGCCACCCGCAGCCCCTTGGAGACGCAGATGGCGCCGATTCCCTCGTCGGCCCCGTCCGGTTCGACGCTCGTCCGTTCGAAGCGGTCGCTTCCACCCGCGTCGGTCGACGGCGGTGGCGAACCGGCTGCCTCGTCATCAGACTCGGTCGTCGCCGATCCGCTCGCGTCGTCACCCGACTCGGTTGTCGCCGCCGTTACGGCGTCGCCCGCGGCTTCGTCTCCACCGTCCCGCGTCCCGGATCCGTCCGCTCCCGACTCGTCGTCGGCGGCGAAGTCGTCGAAATCCCCGAGATCGGTCATACTCACTCAATCCGACGCATCCCTAAAACCCGTTTCCCCTCGGCGGCTGACGGACGTCAGACGCTCCGGGCCCCGGACGGGCGATTCGACGGGCGTGCGTCGCCGTTCTCGACGATCGGACCGACGACGAATCGTCCATCGACGTCCCCGACGAACGGGATCGACCCCCCGGCGAACGGGCTCGGAACGCCCCCGACGAGCGAGATCGACCCCCTCGGCGACGGGGCCCCAACGCCCTCGAGGACCCGACCGACGGATGAACGAGAAACGAACGGGTCGCGAGCCGAAACGCGCGTCGAACGCGAGCGACGGCCGCGCGATCGCGATCCGCCGACGCGACCGATCGGACGGCGATTAGGAGGTCCGAGCGGTGACGACGTCTTCCGCGGAATCGTACTCCACGAGGCCGACCGCGGACAGCGCCGCGAGGTGCGAGTGGTGCAGCGACACCCGAACGCGGTCGACGGCGGTCGCCGAAACGTCGGCCGGGTTCGTGGCGTGTTCACGGGCAGCGACGTGGCGGGCCAGTTCGTCCACCGAGCGCGCGCGCTCGCCCTCCTGCAAGACGGCGAGGACCAGGCGCCGTCGAGACTGGGAGAGTCGACCGAGCAACCGCGAGGAGGCCGCCGTCGATCGATCGTCGACGAGCTCGCGTACGCGTTCGGCGGAGACGCCGTCACCGAGCGCCACCACGTCGGACGTTCGATCCCACTCGACGATGCGGTGGGAGGCCAGCGCCGGGAGGTGGTGATGGCGGAGCGAGATGGCGATCATTCGCCGCTCTCGCTCGGCGACGTCGGCGACGGACTTCTCGGACTCGCCCGCGGCCACGAGACGGGCCAGCTCCCCCGTCTCCACGGGCCCGTCGGTGCGGGCCAGCGCCGCGAGAACGGCCACCCGTCGCGGGGGCGAGAGGATCGCGAACGCGTCGACCGAACCCGTCGACGCGTTGGTCCCGCCGGTGTCCACCGGGTACCGCAGTCCAGAAGCCATTACTATCGGAAGAGGCGTTGGGAGCTAAAGGTTCGCCCCAAATCCTGTAGGGCCGGGACGAGCACGGAGCGATGGGGACGCGAGGTTCGAGCGGAGGCGACGACGAAAACGCGGCGAGGCGGACGTGGTGTAGGCGCGAGTCGACGACCGGCTTTCCGCCGGCGGAATCACCCGGCGTCGGACTCGCAAACGTCGCCGTTCTCGACGGTCACCGAGACCGAGTCCGGCGCCACGCCGATGCGCGCGAACTGCGTCCGGACGTGGTCCTTCGCGGCCGCGACCGCCTGGGCGCGGGTGTCGAAACCGCGGGGCATCGGCGACTCGAAGGCGACGTTGATCTCGCGGTCGGCGATCTCGAGGCTCGACCCGCCGCTGTCGACCTCGTAGAACTCGTCGCAGACCCAGACGTAGGCCGCGTCCTCGTCGGGAGCGCCCCGGAACTGCGGCGCGTCCTCGCCGCGCTCGTAGATCGTCCCGGTGAGCTCGGTGCCGCCCGCCCGTCCACGGACCAAGAGCATGGGATGACGTTCCACCGCCGAGGGTAAAAGCCGTTGGCCGGCCCGCTCATCGACCGCGCGCTGCGCCGACGAATCCGCCCTCCCCGTCCCACCGGTGATCGTCGTAGTTCCGATCCCAGGTCGACTCGAACCGGTCTTCCAGCGCCTCCCGAAGCGACGCTTTCTCCGGCGCGCTGATGCGGGCGAGTTCGTCGGCCTTCGCGACGACCCGCGGGGGGCCGCCCGCGATCGCGACGTCCGCCAGCAGCTGTCTGGTGAGCCGCGCTCTCGTCTCGTCGTCGCGAGTGAACGCGTAGGGCGCCTCGACCCGGTAGCAGAGGTCCTCGCGGGGATCGTAGACGGCGAAGAAAGTGACTTCGTACGCCTCCCGGTCGAGGCGCCGGTCGACGCCGAGGGCGTTCCCGTCGACCGAGAGCGGCCGGTCGACGCCGCCGCGCGAGCGAAACCAGCCGGTGTAGCTCAGCGCGTCCGCGTCGCGCTCCCAGCGCTCGCCGTCGACGTCGTCGACGTACTCGCCGCGTTCGAGCACGCGAGTGAAGAACGCGGTATCGTCGGTCCAGGGCGCCTCGGCCCCCTTCTCGGCGACCGTTCGCGAGATGACGCGCGTCGCCGGGTTCTTGACGAAGCCGACCAGGGGGACCTCGCGCTCGACGAACGTCTCCACGAGGCGAACGTAGTTCTCGAGGACCGACCGCGGACGGTGGTCCTCGATCAGCAGCTCGGCGAGGTCCGGATGCTGGTCGTTCCAGCGCAGGAGTCCGCGGGGGTACAGCGGCCCGTCGAGTACCAGGAGGTCGGACACGTCTTCGGCGTGCTCCAGGGCGTGCTCGCTCTCGGCGAGGTAGAGCGCGAGCGCGTGAACGACGCCCTCCGCGAAACGCGGAAGCGGGGGGACCTTGATCGCTCGGCTCCGACTGTACCCCTCGTCGAATCGATCCCAGCGATCGTCGACGGTGGCCGTCGGATCGTTCGAGTGGACCGACGCGACGACGGTCCGCGAGCGGTGGACGTCGAGGTCCGACGGCGTCGCGGCCATCGCCGCCTGCGCGACGTCGATCACCAGCCCGTTGCGAAACGTCGTCGGGTTGATCGTTCCGGCGTCGAGGCCGTGTTCGGTCGGAAACGGACGATCCGCGAGGGCGACGTCCTCCACGTCGACGAGCCGGCGTACCACCGACTCGATCGGCTCGAGCACGACGCGGCCCCCGTCGACGAGCGGATCGAGGAACTCCGCCCAGACGGTCTCCGCGTACGCCCGGTGGTCCCGCTCGGACGCGCCGTGATCGATCCGTCGCGCGAGTCGCGCGATGCCGTCGAAGTGGACCGGATCGAGCGTCATGGTTCCCGGAACCGATGCCACCGCCAAAAATCTCGCGGTCGACCCGGTCTCGGCCGGTCCGACCGTCGGGGCGGCTGATCGTCGGGGCGGCTGATCGTCGGGGCGGCTGATCGTCGGGGCGGCCGACCGTCGGGGCGGCTGATCGTCGGGGCGGCTGATCGTCCCCGGAGGTAGCGGTGGCGTTCGATCACCTCCGGCCCGCAGGTTAACTCGGCCGCGGAATAACAATTATCAGAAGCCTTATGATTCCGGACGGGTTGTTCCCTTCCACCTCGATGTCCCAGCGCGATCCGGACGCGGTCGATCCCGAGTGCGAGGCGATCAACTGGCGACGAACCGACGACGGCGTCGAACTCTACGACGAGACGAACGCGGACGCCTGGGTCCACGTCTCCTGGACCGCCGGCACGCCGCCGGAGAAACGACTCTTTTCGGTCTGCCCCGAGTGCGGCGCGGTCGCCGCCCAGCGCGGTCCGCCCGGCCGGGGAACCGTCTGCGGCGACTGCGGGACCGCGTACGATCACGCCCTGGATGCGGACGGACGGTCACACGCCCTCGACCGCGAGAAGTGAAGCGACGAAACGAGGTCGCTCTCGAGACGGGGAACGAAGTCGCTCGCGAGACGATAAACGAGGTCGCTCGCGAGACTGGAGCTCACCGTGCGCGTCGGGACGGGCGCGAGGACGACCGACGAATCGGACGCTCGACCGGACGCGGTCGCCCGGAAGAGCGCCGCCGGACTTCCTCCGTATTACCGCACCGTTTCCTCGGCCACGGGCCGACCCGCCCGCGCGAGTTCGAGGTACCGTTGCAGTTCGTTCCGGTCGCCCAGCTCGGCTAAGAGGGACTCTTCCGCCGCCGTGAGATCGGACCTGGACTGCAGCTCTCGAACCCGTTCCAATCGACTGAGCACCGTGTACGCCTCCAGCGTCTCCCTGAGGTGGTGGAGATCGGTTTCCGACGATCGACCCTTTCCGTTCAATTGCGCGATCAACGCGGCCACCCGCCGATCGATCTCCATCCGCCGCCGGTTCGCGACGTTCTTATCGATCTGGACGACGGCGTAGCTGGCGTCCGTGTATTCGACCGCGCTCCCGTCGACGCCTTCGACCATGCGGAGGTCGTCGTCGAGCGACAGGTCGCGATTGCGAACGCCGTTCTTCGTGCACACGTAATAGCCGGGTTGTAACAGCCGACGACCCGTTTCGGGCTCCGCCATCTCGAGCGTCAGCCGCCGGTCGAGGATCGGCCCGTGCCGTTCGATGTCGTTCACGACGGAAACCAGCCTGTCGGCTTCGCGACCGACGTCGCCGGAGTAGGGGGCGAGCAAGGGAAACGCGCCCGCCGGCGTCGTCGCCAGTTTCCCCATCTCCGTCTTGATCTCGCTCGGTACGCCCTTCAGGTCGTAGATCTTCACGCGCAGGTGGAACCGCTCGTCGCGCAGGTCCCGCTTCGAGACGACGACGTCGTCGGAGAACTCGCCGTACCAGCCGAGCTCGTCCTCCGCGCCGACGTAGTGGACGCGGTCGACGATCGGCTTCTCGCCGAAGGCGTACTCGGTCGCGACGAACAGATCGTTCGTACTCCGGAAGAGCGACCATCGATCGTGGTCGTCGAGGACCATCGCGCCGCGCAACCGAACCCGCATGGGTTCGGACTCCGCGAACACGTCGTCTTCCGAGAAGCCGGTATCGAGGGGCCGGAGGCGACCCGACGGACTACCGGCACCTCCTGTGCCGAGCCACATACCGCCGGGGTTCACCGTTCGCGAACAAGAGGGCTTTGCCACGTTCCAGTTGGTGCGACGGCGAATGCACTCGTTAACGGGTGCGTTCGGCGAGCCGCCGTCCCGACGCTCTCCCGGCGAACGACAGCTAGATACGCCGCGCCCTTGACCGACCGACCATGCAGGCGGCACTGATCGTGCTCGACGGCTGGGGGCTCGGCGACGAGGAGGGCGGCCGTGACGCGGTCGAGGCGGCGCACACGCCGGTCTTCGACCGGCTCGCCCGGGACGGCGCGTACGGCGAGCTCGAGGTGTCCGGTCGCCGGGTCGGACTGCCCGACGGGCAGATGGGCAACAGCGAGGTCGGCCACCTCAACATCGGCGCCGGCCGGGTCGTCTACCAGGAGTACACTCGAATCGGCGACGCCATCGCCGACGGCTCGTTCCGCCGGAACGACGCGATCGACCGGGCGTTCGAGCAGGTCCGCGAGAACGACGGCGTACTTCACTTCCTCGGACTCGTCAGCGACGGCGGCGTTCACTCCGATCACCGCCACCTCCACGCGCTGATCGAGCTCGCCGGCGACCGGGACGTCGAGGCGGTCACCCACGCGTTCACCGACGGCCGCGACACGTCGCCCCGCGGCGGCGTCGAGTACCTCGCGGCGCTCGAGTCCGTCGTCGCCGAGGCCGGTACGGGCCACGTGGCAACCGTCTCCGGGCGGTACTACGCGATGGATCGGGACCAGAACTGGGACCGCACGAAGCGAGCCTACGACGCCATCGTGAGCCGCGAGGCGGAGTTCGAGGCCGCGTCGCCGGTCGAAGCGGTCGAGCACTCGTACGAGAGCGGCCGGACGGACGAGTTCGTCGAACCGACGCTCGTGCGGGGCGCGCCGGCGCTCGAAGACGGTGACGCGGCAGTCTGGTTCAACTTCCGGTCGGATCGCGCCCGCCAGCTCACACGGATGCTCGCCGACGTCCGGCCGGAGGACTGGGCCGACGAGTTCGAGACCGATCCGCCGGACGCGGCGGTCGTGATGATGACCCAGTACGACGAGACGTTCGACCTCCCGGTCGCGTTCCCGCCGACCCAGCCGGCGAACGTCCTCGGTGAGGTGCTCGCCGAGGCCGGGAAACGCCAGCTCCGCATCGCCGAGTCCGAGAAGTACGCCCACGTCACCTACTTCCTGAACGGCGGCCGCGAGGTGGCGTTCGAGGGCGAGATTCGAGAGATCGTGGAGAGCCCGGAGGTTCCCACGTACGATCTGCAGCCGGAGATGAGCGCGCCCGAAGTGACCGACGCCGCGATCCGACTCGTCGAGTCGGCGGACCCCGACGTCCTCGTCCTCAACTACGCGAATCCGGACATGGTCGGCCACACCGGCGACTACCGGGCGGCCGTCGAGGCCGTCGAGGCCGTCGACGAGCAGCTGGGCCGGCTCGCGAAAACGATCCGGGACCGCGGCGGGCACGCGATCGTGACCGCCGACCACGGGAACGCCGACGACATGGGCACGGCCGAGGACCCGCACACGGCTCACACCGCCAACGACGTGCCGTTCATCTACGTTTCGCCGGACCGCGACGACGGCGGCCGCGAGGTGCGTCCGGGCGGGACCCTCGCCGACGTCGCGCCGACGCTGCTGGAGCTGATCGGCGTCGACGTACCCTCGGAGATGACCGGCGAATCCCTGCTGAAATAGCTACGGCGCCCCGGCCAGCAAACTGCCGGAATAGCTTCGGTGCCTCGGACACCGAACCGGGTCGGCCTGGGCGGGTGGGGAGCGAGACCGAACGGGTTCGACGTGAACCGCAGTAGCGTCCGATATTGCAGCTACTGGGACCGTTATGGCGCTCCGGCGGCAGGCTCCGGGCATGGGAGACGACAGCGACGATCACCGATTCGCCACCCGCAGCGTGCACGCGGGCCAGGAGCCCGACCCGACGACCGGCGCTCGCGCGCCGCCGCTCTACCAGACGACATCGTACGTCTTCGAGGACACCGACCACGCGGCGAGCCTCTTCGCCCTCGAGGAGTTCGGGAACATCTACTCCCGGATCATGAACCCGACGAACGCGATGCTCGAAGAGCGCGTCGCCAGCCTCGAGGGCGGCGTGGGCGCGCTCGCGACCTCCTCGGGGATGGCGGCGTTCGACCTGGCGACGTTCATCCTCTGTGAGGCCGGCGACAACATCGTGAGCGCCTCCTCGCTGTACGGCGGCACCTACACCTACCTCACTCACACCGTCGAGAAGCGCGGTATCGAGACGACGTTCGTCGACACGCTCGACTACGACGCCTACGAGGAGGCGATCGACGACGACACCGCGTTCGTCCACCTCGAGACGATCGGCAACCCGGCGCTGGTGACTCCCGACATCGAACGCATCGCCGACATCGCCCACGACCACGACGTCCCGCTGTTCGTCGACAACACGTTCGCGACCCCCTACCTCTGCAATCCGATCGAGCACGGCGCCGACCTCGTCTGGCACTCGACGACCAAGTGGATGCACGGAGCCGGTTCGACGATCGGCGGAATCCTCGTCGACGGCGGCACGTTCCCCTGGGACGAGGGGAACTACCCCGAGATCGCCGAACCCAATCCGGCCTACCACGGCGTGAACTTCTACGAGACCTTCGGCGAGGCGGCGTTCACGATCGCCGCACGCACGCGAGGACTGCGCGACCTCGGCAACCAGCAGGCGCCGTTCGACGCCTGGGTCACCCTCCAGAAGCTCGAGAGCTTGCCCCTTCGGATGGAGAAACACTGCGAGAACGCGCTGGCCGTCGCGGAGTACCTCGCGGATCACCCGGCCGTTTCGTGGGTCACCTACCCCGGCCTCGAGGACCACGAGACCCACGAGAACGCCACGACGTACCTTGATGGTGGATACGGCGGCATCATCACCTTCGGACTCGAGGGCGGCTACGAGGCCGCCGAGGGCGTCTGCAACGACGTCGAACTCACGAGCATGCTCGCCAACGTCGGCGACGCGAAGACGCTGATCATCCACCCGGCGAGCACGACCCACCAGCAGCTCACCGAGGAGGAACAGCTCGCGAGCGGCGTCACGCCGGAACTCGTCCGGATCTCCGTCGGGATCGAGGACGTCGAAGACGTGATCGCCGACCTCGACCGGGCGCTCGAGGCGGTCTGAGCCCATCGACGGTCCGCGGTCGCGCTCCTCGAATACGCGCCCCTTAAGATCCACCGCGAACGACCGGCGCCCGTGCAATCCACCGTCGAGATTCGCCGCGCTCGCGCCGACGACGCGCCGGCGATCGCCGCCTGCTACCGCGACGCCTACCGAACGGCTGCCGAACTGGGCTATCCGTCGCGGATGACGGAGATCGACGCGAAGACGGTCGCCGACTGGCTCGCTGCCGACGCCGTCACGCTGGTGGCCAGGCCGACGGACGGAGACGGGAGCTCGACCGACGGGGACGGCGGCGGGGTCGACGAGGACGGCGACGTCGGCTCGACCGACGAGGACGGCGACGTCGGCTCGACCGACGAGGACGGCGGTTTGGCCGACGAGGACGGCGGCGAGTCAATCGACGAGGACGGCGGCGACGGCGGCGCGGTCGACGAGGACGGCGGCGAGTCGGTCGTCGGCACCGTCCGCATGCTGGAGAAACGACCGGCACCCTATCTCGAGCGCCTCGCCGTCGCCGAGGCGTGGCAGGGCCGCGGACTGGCCGACCGCCTCGTCGACCGCGTCGAAACGATCGCCGCGGATCGCGGGTACGAGTGCATCCAGTTGACCGCGTTCGACGGCCACCCGTTCCTCTTCGACTGGTACGCCTCGCGGGGCTACGAACCGATCGAGCGCCACCGACGGCCGGAACGGCCGTACGACTTCGTCACGATGGAGCGGCGGTTCGCCGACGACTGACGCCGCTCGCGGTTGGGCTACGGGGGCCGCCCCTCGTCGGTCACCGGCGGGGGACGATCGACGCGAGGAGCGCGTAGCCCATCGTTCCGACCGCGAAGGCGGCCGCGTATCCCGCGCGCAGCGACTCGAAGAGGGTGCCCCAGGCGAGGAGGGTGAGGGTCGCCAGCCCGAGCGCGAGGCCGGCGCCACCACGGTGGAACCACGGCCGGCCACGTTCGGCCATCGTCCCGGAGGCGCCGGACCGCGCCGCGTACAGGTACGGCACCAGCGACCCGGCGCTCGCCCCAGCGAGCCCGCCCACGACGGTGGCGTAGGTCGACGGATCGATCGTTCGGGCCACGACCACGGCGACGGCGAGCCCCGCGATCGCCGTCACGGCCAGGTGACGCGCACCGACGCCGGCGACCGTCTCGTCGGCCGACCCGGCCCGTTCGCGTCCGGAGTCCGTCATCGTCCGGTGACTCACCGACGCGCGAGGAATACCTTTCTCCGAGACGCACGGCGCGAAACCGGGCGCTCAGACGACCCGGTTGCGCATCCCGTCCCGGTCCCCGGCGACGAACCGTTCGTAGTTCTCCCGGAAGATCTCGGCGACGCGATCGTAGTACCGCGGCGTCGAGCCCGCGACGTGCGGGGTCACGAGGACGTTGGGCAGATCCCACAGCGGCGAGTCCGACGGCAGCGGCTCCGTCGAGAAGACGTCGAGCGCCGCACCCCCGATCCGGCCCTGCTGGAGGGACTCGACCAGCGCGTCTTGGTCGACGACGTCGCCGCGGGCGACGTTCACGAGGACCGCGTCGCGGGGCATCGTCTCGAAGGCCGCGGCGTCGATCAGTTCGCGGGTCTCGTCCGTCAGCGGGCACGCGAGAACCAGGTACTGCGAGCGGTGGAGCACCGCGTCCAGTTCCGCCGGGGGAACCGCCTCGTCGACGGCGTCCGGTGCGGTCGACGGATCGCGCTTGGTCCCGATCACGTCGCAACCCACCGCCGACGCGAGTTCGGCGACGCGACCCCCAATGGCGCCGAGGCCGACGATCCCGACGGTCTTCGAGCCGAGCTCGCCCCCGCCGTCGCGGAGCCAGACGCCGTCGCGCTGGCGCTCGCGGGCCTCGAACAGCGTCCGCTCGAAGCCGAGCATCGCGCCGAGCACCCACTCGCCGATGGGCTGACCGTGGACGCCGGCGGCGGTCGTCAGGGCGATCCCCGACTCCTCGAGCGCGTCGAGGTCGTAGTGATCGTAGCCGGCGGAGGTGGCCTGAGCCCACTGGAGTCGGTCGGCGCGTTCCAGCCACTCGTCGGGGAGCCGCGGCGTGAGGGCGACGGTGGCGCGCTCGAACGCCTCGCGGGACTCGGCCGGCGTGTCGGCGACGGTGATCGTCGCGTCCTCGAGGTCGCGGAGTTCCGGAACGAGGGTCTCGCGAGCCTCCGCGGAGTACGAGTGCGGGATCAGGATCTCCTGGTCGGTCATCGCCCTGGACATACCGCCCCGCGGAGTCGGTTCTTTCGGTTGCGGAGAACCGTACGGACCCCGTTCGGACGACCGTCGGTGAGGAACCCACTCGGCACGGACGAGCGGATCCCTCTCGTGCGCGCGTCGAACCCCGACGGACCGGAGAGCTCCGCCCGGCGCCGCCGATCCCGGCCGTGCCGTCCTCGATCCCGCGTTCCGCCTCCCGCCAACGGCCTCAGCGGCCCTCGGCGAGGAACCGCTCGACGCGTTCGGTGTGGGCCTCGGGCTCCTCCCAGAGCGGCATGTGACTGCTCTCCTCGAACTCGACGAGCGTCGCGTCCGGAATCCGGTCCGCGATGTCGGCGCCGATCGACGGGTCGATCTCGTCGTGTGCGCCCGTGAGCACGAGGGTCGGAACGTCGATCTCTCCGAGACGGTCGCGAACGTCCCAGCCGCGCAGTCGAGCCGTCTCCAGGAGCACGTACTCGTTGGGCCCCCACATGAGCCCGTAGACGTCCTCGTTAACGTTCGAGAGCGTCCGACGCACGGGGTCGGGATACTCCTCGAGCCGGCAGACGTGGGACCGATAGACGTCGTCGAGGACGTCGAGGTAGGCGGGATCGTCGTAGGCACGACGCCCCTCGCAGCGCTCGACGATCTCGAGATCGTCATCGGCCAGCGCCTCGACGTGACTCCGCATCGACTCGTACGCCGAGGCGGTGTCGGCGAGCGTATTCGCGAGGACGAGACTCGAGAGTCGGTCCCCGTATTCCAGCGCGTACTCCAGGGCGAGCATGCCGCCCCACGACTGCCCGTAGACGTGGAAGTTCTCGGGTTCGAGCTCGCGACGGATCGCCTCCACCTCGTCGCGGTAGTGCTCGACGGTGTACCGGTCGAAGTCTCCCGGTACCGGACCGTCCGACCTGCCGACGCCGAACTGGTCGTAAAGGACGACTCGTCGCTCGGAGCCGCCGTGACGCGAGAGTGGGAGGAGGTAGTCGTGGGGCATTCCCGGTCCGCCGTGCAGTCCGAGCACCACGTCGTCGCCCGTCCCGAATCGTCGGTAGTAGAGTTCGTACTCGTCGATCGGGAGGTATCCCTCGGCGTGTGCCGTCTCGAGGTAGTCCTCGTCGGTCATTCGTCTCCGCTCGAACGCTCGCCGCGAATCCGCATATACGTTCGGCCCGACCGGTCCTCGGCCGGAGACCACGAGCCTGACAGCGGGGCGAACTCGGGACGCTCGCGAATCCTCTGTTGCGATCGATCGATGTCGGCCGTACCCGGAAGGTTGCTCGCCGATCCGAACGGCGACTCACTCGCCCGTCCGAACGGAAACTCACTCGCCCGTCCGAACGGCGACTCACTCGCCCGTCCGGACGGAGGTTCACCCGGCCGTCCGAACGGAGATTCACTCACCCGTCCGGAACGACAGGTCGAGCGACGGCGCCGAGTGGGTCAGACTCCCCATGGAGATCACGTCGACGCCGGTCGCGGCGTACTCCCGCACGTCCGCGGTGGTAATGCCGCCGCTCGCCTCGGTGAGGACGTCGTCGTGACCCGCCTCCACCAGTCGGTCGATCGCCGCCCGGACGTCCGTCGGCGCCATGTTGTCGAGTAGGACGATGTCGGCGCCCGCTTCGGCCGCCCGCGGCGCGTCGGCGACGCGCTCGACCTCGACCTCGATCTTGGTGGCGAACGAGACGCGCTCGCGGAAGTGCTCGACGGCGCCCTCGAGGCCCAGCTCCGCGACGTGGTTGTCCTTCACCATGACCATGTGCGAGAGGTCGAGGCGGTGGGTGTCGCCGCCGCCGGCGACCACCGCCCGCTTCTCGATCCCGCGGAGACCCGGCGTCGTCTTTCGCGTCGCGGCGATCCGGACCGAATCCGACTCCGTGCGGGCCGCATCCACGGCGCGCTTCGTCCGCGTCGCGATCCCCGAGGCGTGGCCGGCCAGGTTCACCGCGATCCGCTCGCCGCGCAGCACGGCCCGCGCCGGCCCCTCGACGCGGAGCAGTTCGTCGCCAGGTTCGAGGCCGACGCCCGCTTCGATTCGATCCGTGACGGTCGCGTCGAGGTACTCGAACACCGCCGACGCGGCGTCGACTCCCGCCGCCGCGCCGGCCTCCTTCGCGACGAGCCGCCCGGTCGTCGCTCCGGGGACGTCGTTGGTCACGTCGTGGTGACCGACGTCCTCGCGGAGCCAGCGTTCCACCTGCGCGTCGGTGATCATCCTGTCGGCGAGAACGACCCGATCCGGGATAAACGGACCGTCTCGACGGCGGCCCGATCCCAGATTCACGCCTCGCGGCCGGGAGCGTCAACGGTTTGGCTCCACGGGACGTAGCCGCGATCCATGCGGGGACGGAATCCGACGCGCCGGCGAGTGCTCCACGCGGGAAGTCTGACCGCCACGACGGTCCTGGCGGGCTGTACCCTCCCCAGGAGCAATCCGTCCAACCCGGAATCGAAGCGATTCCTCGAGTTCGAGGAGGTCGACGAGCGATTTCGAGAGCGGACGGAATCGGTCTACGAACGCGTGGTCGAGCTGGCTGACGCGGAGCTCGCCGCGTCGACGACGGTCCGCCTCATCGATCGCACCGAAATGCGCGAACTCGCGTCGCCGACCGGACTGTTCGGCGAGACGACGACCCAGCGCCTCGCCCACCGGGCGCTCGGCCTGATAGAGGACCTCGACGCGAGCGTCCCGTTCGAGTTCTCCGGGGCGTACTTCTCCGGGTCGAGGGAAGTGATCTTCGTCGCCACCGACGCGGAGACGGTCGACGACCAGCTGATCGCCCACGAACTCCTCCACGCCGTCCAGTTCCAGGAGGGCGGCGCGAGCGAGTGGGACCACGGCTGGTCGACGGGGTTCGACCGACACAAGGCCCAGCGGAGTCTCGTCGAGGGAACGGCCCAGTTCCTCGAAGACGAGTACGTGGGGGGCTGTGACGGCGAGTTCTCGGACTGTCGGTTGCGCAACGCCGCCGCCGCTAACGCCGCCGGCTGGGACGAGGAGTGGCTGCTCGCGTTCGGGCCGTACGTGAACGGACACGACTTCGCCGCCGCGCTGGCGGATCGGGGCGGCTGGGAGGCCGTCTGGGACGCCCACGAGGCGCCGCCCACCCACACCGGCCAGGTGCTGAAGCCGGAGTGGTACCCGGATCGGGAGCCCGCCGACGTCGCCGTCGAGGACGAGTCGAACGAGGAGTGGGAACTGCTCGACCGCGAGCGGCTCGGCATGCAGTCCGCGTTCGCGACCCTCTGGCACGCGAGGGCGCTCCCGTACGAGGAAGTGTACGCGGACGAGGACACGGACGAAGACGAGGTCTTCACCGGGCTGGTGCGATACCGATCCGCCGAAACCGACGCCTGGCGCGGGGACGAGTTCGTCGCACACGAGCGCGAGGACGGCCGGTACGGCTGGCAGTGGACGCTCCGCTGGGCCGACTCCGCGGCCGCGGAGGACGCGTACGAGCTGTTCCGGGTCTGGGCGGACGAGCGCGGCGAGGCGACCGACGACGATGGCGTCTGGGAACGGGAGACCGGCACGGAGGCGCTCGCGCTCGACGGCGAAGAGCTGCTCGTCGGCTCGGCGCCGGAGACCGACGCCCTCGAGACGCTTTCACCCGCGCTGGGCGAGTGACCCCCAAAGCGGGTGCCGCGAGCGGATCTTAGGGGAACCGCTCAGTCGTCCGTCGGCGGCTCCGCTTTTGGGCGGCCGCTCAGTCGCCCGTCGGCGGCCCAACCTCCGCCTCTTCGACCACGTAGTGACAGCCGACGGACGCCTCGTTCTCGCGCGCCGCGCGGGCGATCAGCAACGCGGTGACGCTCGCGTTCCGGAGCTCGTAGAGGTCTCTGGCCGTCCGGGTCCGGACGTATGCGTCGACCTCGCCCTTGAGTCGCCGGAGGATCGCACCTGCGCGGGCGATCCCGTCGGGATCGCGCTCGAGGCCGAGGTACTCATCCATCGTCCGGCGCAGCCGGGTGAACTTCTCGGCGGCGAACCGCGGCGGCAGGTCGGGATCGCTGTTCAGCAGTTCGGGCGCCTCGACGAGGGTCGGTCCCGCCTCGCCGTCGACGTCGAGGGCGGCGCCCTCGCCGGCCCGGAGGCCCCACACGAGCCCCTCGAGGAGGCTCGTACTCGCGAGGCGGTTGGCGCCGTGTACGCCCGTCCGCGCGCACTCGCCGACGGCGTACAACCCGTCGAGACTCGTCCGCCCCCGGTCGTCGACGTCGATCCCGCCGCAGAGGAAGTGTTCGCACGGCGCGACGGGGATCCGATCGCCCGCGACGCCGCGCTCTGCGCACTCGGCGGCGAGGTCGGGGAACGCGTCCGCGAACGGCTCCTCGAGCGTGCTCACGTCGAGGAGGACCTCGCCCGTCCGCTCGCGTTCGCGGGCGACGGCGCGCGCGACGACGTCGCGCGGGGCGAGCTCGCCGTCTTCGTGGTACTCGGGCATGAACCGGTCGCCGTCCCCGTTCAGCAGGATGGCACCCTCGCCGCGGAGCGCTTCGGACAGCAAGAAGGGGTCGTCGCTCGCGGCCTCGCCGCTCCCATTTTCCGAGGCGCCGGGCCCCTCGCTTCCCGTATAGGCCGTCGGGTGGAACTGCACGTACTCCATGTCGGCGACGTCGGCGCCCGCGAGGGCGGCCATCGCGATGCCGTCGCCGGTCGACCCGGGCGGGTTCGTCGAGCGGGTGTACAGCGAGCCGATCCCGCCGGTGGCGAGGATCGTCGCGCCCGCGTAGATGGGGCGACCCTCGGAGTCCTCGTCGGAGACGACCCCGTGGACGGTTCCCTCGTGGGCGATCAACCGGAGAACGGCGGTATCGTCGCGAACCTCGATCCGATCGTGGTCGTCGACGTGGTCGAGGAACGGCCGCAGGATGTGCGTCCCCGTCGAGGCGTCGACGTGGAGGATTCGGCGCTCCGAGTGGGCAGCTTCGCGGGCGTAGTCGAAGTCGTCGCCGTCGCGGTCGAACTCGATCTCCAGCGTGTCGACGAGGACGTCGTGCACGGCGTGGTCGGCGTCGGAGACGAGGACTTCGACCGCGTCCTCGTCGGCCGTCCAGTCGCTGGCCTCGAAGATGTCCCGCTCGAGTGCTTCGGAATCCCCGCGGGTGGTCGAGATGCCGCCCTGGGCCCAGTCCGTGCTCGCCTCGTCGGGGCGGCTGGCTTTCGTCAGAACCAGGACGTCGGCGCCCTCGCGCGCCGCCGCGAGTGCCGCGGCGCAGCCGGCAATCCCGGATCCCACGACGATCACGTCGGCACGTTCGTGCGCTCGGGTATCCTCTCGAGGCATGGTCAGACCTCGAGCATGCGGTCGAGCGCCACCTTCGCGAGCTCCGCCTCCCGGGGAGCCACCTCGATCACGTTTCGTTCGCGTCCCTCGACGAGTTCCTCCAGCACCCAGGTCAGGTAGTTGGGGTCGATCTGGCGCATCGCGTTGCAGTCCATGCAGGCGTCCCCGCACAGCGCGAGCACCTCCACCTCGGGGTGCCACCGCTGCAGGTGGTTCGTCAGGTGGATCTCGGTGCCGATCGCCCAGATCTCGCCCGGATCGGCGTTCACGATCGTCTCGCAGATCGTGCTCGTCGACCCGACCACGTCGGCGGCCTCGACGACCTCGCGACGACACTCCGGGTGGACGACGACGTTGGCGCCCGGGTGGTCGGCCCGGATCTCCTCGACGTGACGCTCGCGGAAGCGCTCGTGGACCTGGCAGTAGCCGTCCCAGAGGATGATATCCGCCTCGGCGACCTCCTCGGGGTCCTTGCCCTCGGGGTCCCACGGATCCCACGTCGCGATCCGATCCTCCATGCCGAGTTCGTGGGCCGTGTTCTCGCCGAGGTGCTTGTCCGGCAAGAAGAGCACCTTGTCGCCGCGCTCGAACGCCCACCCGAAGGCGCTCGCGGCGTTCGAGGAGGTGCAGACGAGCCCGCCCTGGCTCGCACAGAACGCCTTCAGGTCCGCGTAGGAGTTCATATAGGTGATCGGGACGATCTCGGCGTCCGGCGCGGCCGCGGTGATCTCCGCCCAGGCGGCGTCGACCTGGAGCGCCTCGGCCATCCCCGCCATCGGGCAGGAGGCCTCCATGCTCGGCAGGATCACCGTCTGGTCCTCGTCGGTGATGATGTCCGCCGATTCGGCCATGAACGTGACGCCGCCGAAGACGACGTACTCGGCGTCCGCTTCGGCCGCCCGCTTCGAGAGCTGGTAAGAGTCGCCGACGAAATCGGCGTGCTCGACGATCTCGCGGCGCTGGTAGTTGTGTCCCAGGACGACGACGTCGTCGCCCAGTTCGGCCAACGCGGCCTCGATTCGGGGCGCGCGTTCGTCCTCCGTCAGGTCGCGATACTCGGGGGGCAGCTGCTCCAAGTTGTCGTACTTGAAGAGGCTGAGGTCCGTGTCGATCTCCGCAGTTTCCATCGTTACCATGGCGACACCTGTGCGTTATCCCCTCGTGCGAGGGGCGCCATGAAAAGATTTTATCTTCAATTCGGCCGATCAGTGGGTTACCGGCCCGCGGACCGGGAACGTTCGGGTCGGAAATGATCGGTTCCGGGTATCGAAACGACGGATGGAAACGGTTAGGACGGGGCGGTCGTCGTCGGTGCCGATCGATCCCGATACGGCGGGACGGTCGCGGAAGAGACGCTCTTCCGCGGGTACGGTCTCCTCGACCCCGTCACTGACGCGGTTCCCACGGCGGCGTCTCGACGTCGAGAAACTCGAACAGTTCCTCGAACTCCTCGGGGAGTTGCTTCTCGACGTCGGCGAGCCTTCCGCCGGGGACGATCTCGCACAGCAGCGCGACGACGGCCTTCGTCCGGAAGACCGCCTCGGAGCGATCGACTTCGACCGGAAACCCGTAGGACGTCGTCAGCTCGAGGTCCTGGTTGTTGAGTCGCATCAGCACGCGGTCGACGAACTCGTCGTAGTCGTACGTGTGGCCGTGATCGACCTGCAGCAGGTAGCGATCGATCTCCATCGGGAGGGGGCCGGCGACGTCGGTCGCGCCACCCTCCCCGACGCGCTCGCCGAGCGTCTCCAGCACGGCCCGGGTCGTCCGGACCGCCTCCGCCCGCTCGCCCGTCTCGATCCGGTGCTGTACCTCGCCCACGAAGTCGGTGTAGGAAGTCGCCATCGTCGGTCGATCCGTCCACCCAGTTCGTGATAAGGGCTGTTCAGCGAATCCGAACGGTGGTGCAGGCGGCGGTCCGCTCGGGCGACCGATCGAAGCAACCGTCCGGAGCGTATTTCTCCGTCGTCGGACTGTTCGGATCGTGGACCTGTCCGGTCGAAACGGCTCGGGCGGTCGCGCGGATCGACTCGTCTCGAACCCGGCCCGAATCGCCGCATTCGGCGGCGGCTGTCACGCTCTCGTCGTCCACTGGGTGTATTCGGCCGTCCGCCACGACCCGATCCCGAGGCCGGTTCTCCCGGCGGGACTGGACGCGTTGGTGATGGTGATCTACGCGGGCCTCGGACTCGTCCTCCTGGGAGCGGTACCGCTCTTTCTGCTGCTTCGAGATCGACTGGCCCTTCCGCTCGCGACCCACGTCGCGCTCTACGCGTGGGTCACCTACCGTAGCTGGCTGTCGCTCGCGGAGGCCCGAGCGATCGCGGGCGGGCCGGGGATCAACCCGCGGGCCGACGCGGTGTACGTCGGGTTCTGGTCCGCCCCGCTCCTCGTCGTCCTCCTCGCGGCCGTCCTCGAGCTGGCGCTCCGTCGCGCCGTGACCTGGGTTCGGTTGCGGACCCCACTCGAGTGACGAAGAGCTAGCGGAAGAGCGGATCGGCGGGATCGGCGACGTGGAACGCCGTCAGAACCGTACCGGCGCCGCGGCGTCCACGGTCCGCGGACCCAGCTCCGCGGCCGCCGGCGCCGGCACGACGATCATCGGGCGGTCGATCGGCGTCTCCGCGACGAGCGACCGGAGGCCGTCGCGCACTTCCTCGGGTCCTCCGGCGACGCCGAGGTCGTCGACCATCTCGTCGGTGACGGCCTCGGCCGCTGCGCTGCGGTCGCCCGCCCGCCAGGCGTTGGCGATCGAGCCCGCCTGGTCCGGGTACGCGGCCCCCACAGCACGCCGGTAGCCCTCCCCGCTGCCGACGTAGTAGGCGACGTGGTGTCGGATGGCGTTCCGGGCCCGCTCGGGGTCGTCGGCGACCGCCGTGGGAACGTACGGCGCCACCTCGATCTCGTCGCGAGCGCGGTCGCGCTCCGCGGCGGCATCGGCCACGTCCTCGAACGCGTCTTCCAGGGCGCTGAATGGAATATTGTGCGGGATCCAGCCGTCACAGAGCCGGCCCACCACGCGTCTATTGGCCGGGCCCAGCCCGGCGTGGTAGATCGGGACGTCGACGTCGAGTCCGGGAAACCTTCGGCTCTCCAGGAGCTCGCCGTCGTACGAGATCTCGCCCCCGTCCGACGTGAGCCGCCGGAGGAGTTCGATCGTCTCGTGGGCCCGCCGGACGGGACGATCGAAGTCCATCCCGTGGAGCCCCTCGACCGCGGTCGGCGTGCTCGTGCCCGTCCCGAGGACGAACCGGCCGTCGGACGCCCGCTGAAGCGAGGCGGCGGTCATCGCGAGCACGGCCGGCGTCCGCGAGAAGACGTTGAGGATGGCGGAACCGAGGCCGATCTCGTCGGTGGCGGCCGCCATCTCGGCCAGCTGGACGGCGGCGCTTTCGTTCCAGAGTTCGCCCACCCAAACCCGGTCGTAGCCGAGGTCCTCGGCGTTCCGGGCCATCTCCGCGGGATCGATGCCGCCGACCGCCGACACCAGCAGATCGAGTTCCATGCCCACAGCCTGCATGGGAGGTGGTAAAAATCGACCCCTCGTCGCCGCGGCGGTCGACGCCCGTTCGGCGCGACCGGATCGTCCGAGGATCGCCGCTTCTCACCCGATCGATCGCTTCAGATCGTGTCCAGCACCCCGAGCACGCGCTCTTCTTCCGCTCGGTCGGGTCCGTGCTCGCGGCCGGTCCGGTCCGACTCGAGGTGATCGGTCACGGCCCGCTCCATCGCGTCCGCCAGCGGCGTGGATTTCCACCCCAGTTCACGCACCTTCGCCGTCGAGAGGACGTGCGGCGGATCCCGGTACAGGACGAAGTCTTCGAGGGCGAGGTCGGCAGCCGCGAGCTCGCGCGGGCCCGCCGTCACGATCTCCACGCCGGATTCGTGGTCGGGGTCGACGGCGGCCAGCGACTCGTCGATCAGCTCGACCATCCCGCGCATGGTGACCATGCGCTCGTCGCCGACGTTGTACGCCTCGCCGGGCTCACCGGCCTCCGCGACGGTGCGCATGCCGCTCGCCACGTCCTCGACGTAGACGCGGTGCCAGATGTTCGTCCCGTCGCCGGGCACGACGACGCGGTCGAACCGCCGCACGCGGTCGATCCAGTAATCCAGGCGCGCCGTGTAGTCGTGGGGGCCGTAGACGATCGGCGGGCGGACGCTCATCGCCCGCACGCCATCCTCGGCGGCCGCGAAGACGGCGCGGTCGCCCTCCGCTTTCCGGGGTCCGTAGGTCTCGGACTCGTCCGCCGTAGCCTGCTCTTCCGTGCACTCACACAGTGGCGTGAAGTCCTCCCGCTTGGGCAGGTCCTCCCGGCCGTACGCCGCCCCGCTGGAGATGTAGACGTACGCGTCCACGTCGTCGAAGACGTTCGTCGCCTGGCGGACGTCACGCGGGAAGTAGGCGACGCAATCGAAGACGGCATCCGGCTCGACGGCGGCCGCGTCGAGGAGATCGCTGTCGTCGGTCCGATCACCCCGGACGTGGTCGACGGCGTCGACGTCCGCGAACGGGTTCTCGTGGTTCCCGCGGTTGAACAGCGTCACCTCGTAGTCGTGGTCGAGCAGCTCTTCGACGAGGTGGCGACCGATGAATCGCGTGCCGCCGATGACGAGCGCGTGGTCCATGTGGCGAGGCTGTCGGCGGGCGATGATAACGGTGCCGAAGGCGGAAGATCGAGAGCTCTCGTCGACCTTGGTCGAACGCTCAGTCGACGAACCGATCGAACGCTCAGTCGACGAACCGATCGAGCGCGAAGCTGCGAAGCCCGATCGAGAGCCCCATCGCGAGGATCAGCGTGACGGCGAGCGCGAGGAGTTCGTCGACGTCGAACGCGATCAGCGCGGCGTAGATCGACAGTCCCACGACGATGACCGCGACGATGATGCCCCCTCGAACGGCAGCCTCGGAAGTCATGTTCGGGCCGAGGGACAGGCCCACAAAATAGTTTTCGAGGTGGCGGACCGAGGCGTTCGGTGATCCGTGAGCACCGCTCACTCGCCGACGTCGTAGACGACCTCGCCGTCCACGATCGTCGTCGCCACGTCGATCTCGTGGATTCGATCCTCGTTCTCCCAGGGCGACTCCTCGAGGATCACGACATCCGCGCACTTCCCGACCTCGACAGTGCCCATCCGGTCCTCGTCGAAGCCCGCGTACGCCGCGCCCAGGGTGTAGGCCCGCAGCGCCTCGGTCACGGAGAGGCGCTGGGACTGTTCGGGCGCGGTGACGGCGTGGTGGACGCCCAGCAGCGGGTCCAGCGGCATGCAGTCCGAGCCGAACGCGAGCGGGACGCCCGCGTCGAGGATCGTCCGCAAGCGATTGGTCCGCTTCCGGCGCTCCTCCCCGAGGCGCTGGTCGTACAGGCCGCCGGGCCGGGCCCACTGGTGGAAGTTCGGCTGGACGGAGGCGACGATTCCGGCTTCGGCCATCCGTTCGAGGTGCTCGTCGGTCGCGAGTTCGGCGTGCTCGATGCGGTGGCGCGCGCTGTCCGCGTTCTCGGTCTCGGCGAGCACGCCGATCGTTTCGTGGACCGCCTCGTCGCCGATGGCGTGGACGGTCAGCTGGTAGTCGTGGGCCGCCGCGGTCTCGGCGACCTCCGCGAGCTCGTCGGGGTCGACGACCCACTGGCCGCGCCCGTCGCCGGCGGCGTCGGCGTCCGGGGTTTCGGCCGCTCCGCCGTCGGCGACAGCGTCCCCCTCGTCCGCTCCTTCGGTGGAGACGTCGTCCGACTCCGCGTCCGCCGGCAGGTCGTCGTAGGGCTCGAACAGCTTCGCCGTCCGGGCGCCGAGGCTCCCGTCGGTGAACGACTTGATCGCGCCGGTTCGAACGAACTCGCTGCCGGCGTTCGTCGCGAGTCCCGCGTCGATCACGCTCTCGAGGTGGTCGCTCCAGTAATCGATTCGGACGCGACAGTCGAGTTCGCCCTCGAGTTCGAGGTCCCGGTACACGCGCGGCGCGTGGGACTGGCGGACCTTGTCGTGAACGCAGGTAACGCCCAGCGAGTTGGCGTGGTCGATCGCCGCGGTGACGAGCTCCCGGGCCTGGTCGTAGTCCGCCTCGACGGCGTTCCAGACGGCCTCGGTGGCGTCCTCGACGACGACGCCCGTGGGCTCCCCGTCCTCGGTTTCGACGTCGTGATCGGGCATCTCGTCGACGAGTCGGTCGAGCGCGACCGAGTTCAGGGACGCGGTGTGCATGTCGACGCGCATCGCGACCACCGGGCGCTCTTCGCTGACGGCGTCCAGGTCCTCGCGCGTCGGATACCGCGTCTCCGGCCACGCGCTCTCGTCGTAGCCGAACCCGAGGACCCACTCCCGATCGGTATCGGCCTGCGCCGAGAGAGCGTCGATGGCGTCGTCGATGTCCGCGGCTCCAGAGAGATCGGCGTGAACCAGGTAGAGGCCCTGGCTCTCCATGTGCGTGTGTGCGTCCACGAATCCGGGGAGCACGACCCGCCCCTCGCAGTCGATCACCTCGGTCTCGACGCCCGCGAGGTGTTCGATCTCGTACGTGGAGTCGACGCGAACGATCCGTCCGTCGCGGATCGCGACCGCCTCGCGGGTTTCGTCCGGTTCGGCCAGCGTGTGCACGTCCCCGTCGAGGAGGACGAGATCCGCGGCGTCGGTCATGTCAGGGTCGGCGACTGCCACCGATAAAACGGTTGCGTCACGCGACGCTCGCTGGATTCGCGGCTCGTTCGCGTGCGGCGGTCACACCCCGGCGGCCCGGAATCGAACGAAACCGGTATCCGTGACCCATCGGAACCCTCCCCCATGAGTTCCCGCGAGGATCGGGTCATCGTCGCGACGATCGCCCTCTTCGTGCTCTCCCTTTTGATCTTGAGCTACGCGGAGTACGCCTTCGCGGTCGACATCGACAGGCCGATCGTCGCCTACCTCCTGTTCGCGGGAGTCGCCGTCGTCGGCCCGCAGCTCTACCTCGCGGCGACGAGCGACGACGTCCCGTCCCGGACCAGGGTCCGGTTCGCGGTCCTCGCCTCGCTGGTGCTGGCGATCGTCTTCGGCGGGACGAGCACCTGGGAGGAACGGCTCGTCGTGGCGATCGGCGTGGGTGGCTACGTCGCGTACGTCGGTTACGAAGCCGTCGCGGGCTACCGGAGCGGCGGCGGATCCGCGCGAGCGGAGTGAGCGTCGGCCGTGGATCCGTCGCCGACGGATCTGCCATCGACGCCGCCGAGGGAGATCCGGGTGGCGCCCGACGGCCTCCGGAGACGAATCAGCAACTGTTAGGACCCGTCCGCGTTTCGACCTACGCATGACCGATCCCGAGTCCCTCGCCGAGCGGGTGCGAGACGGGGAGCTACGGCTGCACGAACTGGAGGAACACGCGGACCACGAGACCGCGGCCGCGGCTCGGCGCCGGCTCGTCGAGCGGGAGACGGGCGCCGACCTCGAGACGATCGGCGACTTCGCGTTCGCCGCCGAGGAGACCGAGCCCAATATCGAGAACCTGATCGGCGGGGCGCAGTTGCCCATGGGCGTCGCCGGACCGGTCCCCGTCGACGGCGGGGCCGCCGACGGGGAGCACTACCTTCCGCTCGCGACCACCGAGGGTGCGCTCGTCGCCTCGGTCAACCGCGGGCTCTCCGTGATCCGCGAGGCCGGCGGTGCGGCGGCCCGCGTGACGAAAAACGGGATGACGCGAGCGCCGGTGTTCCGGGTCTCCGGCGTGGTCGACGCGGCAGAGACGGTCGAGTGGGTCGGTGCGAACGAGGACCGACTCCGGGAGGCCGCGGAGTCGACGACGAGCCACGGCGAGTTGCTCGGGATCGAACCGTACGTCGTCGGTGACTCTGTTTACCTCCGATTCGCCTACGACACCAAGGACGCGATGGGGATGAACATGGCCACCATCGCGACCGGCGAGGCCTGCAAAATCGTCGAAGCGGAGACGCCCGCCGAACTGGTAGCGCTGTCGGGCAACCTCTGTTCGGACAAGAAGCCGGCCGCGATCAACGCGATCGACGGTCGCGGCCGATCGGTCACCGCCGAAGTCGTGATCCCGGGTGAGGTTGTCGAAGCGCGCCTCAAAACCACGGCCGCGGGGATCGTCGAGGCGAACACGCGCAAGAACCTCGTCGGGAGCGCGAAGGCCGGCAGCCTCGGCTTCAACGCGCACGCGGCGAACGTCGTCGCCGCGGCCTTCCTGGCCACCGGCCAGGACGAGGCCCACGTGGTCGAGGGGGCCAACGCGATCACCACCATGGACACCCGTGAGACCGACGAGGACGGGTCGGCCGACCTCTACGCCAGCGTCTCGCTGGCCTCTCTGCAGGTCGGCACGGTCGGCGGCGGCACCCGCCTGCCGACCCAGGCCGAGGCGCTCGACGTGATCGGCGTCCGCGGCGGCGGCGATCCGCCGGGCGAGAACGCGGCGGCGCTGGCCGAAGTGATCGCCGTCGGCGCGCTCGCCGGCGAACTCTCGCTGCTCGCGGCGCTCTCGTCGAGACACCTCGCCAGCGCGCACGAAGAACTCGGCCGCTGAGCCGTACACGCCGGCAGCAAGCCCGCACGCGCAGGTAGCAGACCCGCACGTTCCAATCGACTCCGGTTGAGGACCGAAAACGCGCACCGTTCGAACTCGGTTCGAGCGACCGACCGAGATTGATCGGATAACCCGGTCGGACGCCCCGCCTCAGGGTGGAGCGGACCTCCTTCGGCGCGGGGCCGAACCGGACCTCCTTCGTCGCGGGGCCGAACCGGACCTACTCCGTTACGGGTTCACTCTCGCCCGCCGGTGCGTCGGCCTCCCGCTTCCGACGACGGGTAACGAGCGCGACGTAGACGGCCGAGAGGGCGAGGACGATCAGACCGACGATCACCTGGGTGCCGTCACCGGCGAGGACGAACACCCAGCCGATCCCGGCGCCCCCGAAGCCCCAGGTGAGATCGTACTCCCCGACGGCGGCGTGCAGCGCGGCGACCGCGACCAGGGTGAGCGCGAGGACCCAGCCGGCGACGGTCATCGAGTCCACGCCGACGATCGTCTCGTCGACGAACGTCCCGTACGCCAGGACGGCGATCATCGCCAGCAGGCCGACGCCGATGAACGTCCCCTGCAGATCCGCAGCCTCTTCCATACCGTACGGTCCGGATGAACCGGGATAGCGCTGGCGATTCGACGTGGACGGTGCGACCGAACCGTCCTGCTGAGAATCCAGCCGCCACCGGCGTTCGAGCGAACCGGTTTGTGCAGAACACGGTTCGTCAGAGACGGCGGATCGTTCGTCTCCGAGCGTACAATCCGTACGTCGAGCCGAGGACGCTCATTCGACTCCTCGAGCCGCGGACGATCCTTCAACTCCTCGAGCCGCGGACCATCGATCGCCCCGCTGAGGTCGATCGATGCCCCCGCGGAACGGCTCGGCGAGCTACCGTCGTTCGCAGGAATTACCGGAGTGTCGGAACACTCATTCGGTGACGAGTACCCGTTAGACCGGTCCCTTCGGAAGCTTCTTTATTCGCACCGTGTTCCGGTGAGATACAGATGGCTGTACTCTGGCTGGACGAGATCGGCGCCGACGACCTCGAGTCCGTCGGCGGCAAAGGCGCGTCCCTGGGGGAACTCACGGGGGCTGGGCTGCCGGTCCCGCCCGGCTTCGTCGTCACGGCGGGCACCTACCGATCGTTCATCGAGGAGGCCGGCGTCGACGAGGAACTGTTCGAGGCCGTCGACGTCGACGTCGAAGATTCCGCGGCGCTGGCCGAAGCGTCCGAGCGCGCCCAGGAACTCATCCTCGAGACGCCGTTCCCGGACGACCTGCGCGAGGAGATCGTCGAGGCGTATCGATCGGTCGGTGACGGGGAGGCCTTCGTCGCCGTCCGCTCGTCGGCGACGGCCGAGGACCTGCCCGACGCCTCGTTCGCCGGCCAGCAGGAGACGTTCCTCAACGTGAGAGAAGACGCCCTCCTCGACCGCGTCCGGGAGTGCTGGGCCTCGCTGTTCACCCAGCGGGCGATCTACTACCGCCAGGAGAAGGGCTTCGACCACTCGGTCGTCAACATCGCGGTCGTCGTCCAGCGGATGGTCGACGCCGAGAAGTCCGGCGTGATGTTCACGAGCCACCCCTCGACCGGCGACCCGACGATGATCCTCGAAGCCGCGTGGGGCCTCGGCGAAGCCGTCGTCTCCGGCGCCGTCTCCCCCGATAACTACGTGGTCGAGCGCGAGGATCGCTCGATCGACGTCACGATCGCCGACAAGAAGGTGATGCACGTAAAGGACGAGGAGACGGGCGAGACGGTCGAGCGACCGGTCCCCGACGAGCAGCGGGAGGCCCGCGTGCTCGCCGACGACGAGATCGAGCGGCTGGTCGAACTCGGCGAGCACGTCGAGGACCACTACGAGACCCCGCAAGACGTCGAGTGGGCGATCTACGACGACGACGTCTACATGCTCCAGTCCCGGCCGATCACCACCATCAGCGGCGGCGACGCCGCGGCCGGCGAGGGTGGGACCGTCGCCAAGAGCGTCACGGACGGCAGCGGGGGCGTCGAGGCGGCCGGGGCCGAGGGCGGCTCCGGAACGGACACCGAGACCGAACCCCCGGGCGCCGGCGAGCTCCTGGTCGACGGGCTCGGGTCGAGCCCAGGTCGCGTCTCGGGTCCGGCGCGACTCGTCGAGAAGCTCGACGACCTCGACAAGGTCCGCGAGGGCGACGTCATCGTCACGGAGATGACGACGCCCGACATGGTTCCCGCGATGAAGCGATCCACGGCCATCGTCACGGACGAGGGCGGCATGACCAGCCACGCCGCCATCGTCTCCCGGGAGCTGGGCGTTCCCGCCGTCGTCGGGACGACCAACGCCACGACCGTCCTCGAGGACGGCCAGCAGGTAACCATCGACGGCGACAAGGGACACGTCCTCGCCGGCGCGGCGGTCGACCCCGACGAGGAGGCCGAACCCGTCGAGGACGTTCGACCCCAGTCGCCGGTGAAGCCGATGACCGCGACCGAGGTCAAGGTCAACGTCTCCATCCCCGAGGCGGCCGAACGCGCCGCCGCGACCGGCGCCGACGGCGTCGGCTTGCTGCGGATCGAACACATGATCCTCTCGCTCTCGAAGACGCCCGCGAAGTTCATCGAAGATGAGGGCGTCGACGCCTACGTCGACGAGCTCGTCCAGGGCGTCCGCGGCGTCGCCGACGAGTTCTACCCGCGGCCGGTGCGGGTGCGCACCCTCGACGCGCCGACCGACGAGTTCCGCCAGCTCGAAGGCGGCGAGGACGAGCCCGCAGAGCACAATCCCATGCTCGGCTACCGCGGCATCCGCCGCAGCCTCGACCGTCCCGACGTCTTCGCCCACGAGCTCGAAGCGTTCAGCCGGCTGTACGAGATGGGTTACGACAACGTGGAGATCATGTTCCCGCTGGTCAACGACGCTGAGGACGTCTACCGCACGAAGGAGCTCATGACGGAAGCCGGCATCGACCCCGAGAAGCGGACCTGGGGCGTGATGATCGAGACGCCCGCCTCGGCCCTATGCGTCGACGAGCTCGCCGAGGCAGGCATCGACTTCGCCTCCTTCGGGACGAACGATCTCACCCAGTACACGCTCGCGGTCGACCGCAACAACGAGCACGTCGCGAACAAGTTCGACGAGCTCCACCCCGCGGTCCTCCGGCTGATCGGCGACGTCATCGAGACCTGCCGGGAACACGGCGTCGACACGAGCATCTGCGGGCAGGCCGGCTCGAAGCCCGAGATGGTCCGGTTCCTCGTCAACGCGGGCGTCAGCTCCATCTCCGCGAACATCGACGCGGTCCGGGACGTCCAGCACGAGGTCAAGCGCGTCGAGCAGAAGCTGATCCTGGAGTCGATTCGCTAGCCGTCCGACGAGCCGGTCGGCACCGGCCCGATCCGCCCCCGGCGGGACCGTCGAACGCTCGACGTCGGTTTCCGATATTTTCCGAATCGACGGGGTTCACGACACCCGGTACTCGTCGATCCGCCTCGTTCCGTGGACGGACGAGACGGGAACGGCGACGGTCGCGACCGTCACGGAGGTCGTCCCCTCCGGGACGGAGTGGCCAGCGCGGTCAGCACTCCCATCGTCGTCTTCCCCGCACCGTTCGGTCCGAGGAAGCCGCAGATGCTCCCCGAACCGAACGACGGCGACAGGTCGTGGACCGCTCTCACGTCGCCGCACACCTCGGTGAGACCGGTGACATCGATTTCCCCACGAGGAATGATAGCAGCGAATCGGTCGGGTAACTCCTGTCACTCGAATCGCACGCGTCGCGCTCGGCGGTTCGTCGAACGGCGCGACGGTCCGATCGGGCGTCGATCGCTCGGTTCTCCGGGCGAAGCGCGTGTTGGACCGACTCGGGGGAGCCTCCGCGACTTCTCGGCACCCGACAAACGGAACGAATAAACCGCCGATCGTTCTCCACCCGGTTATGCAGGCCGAGCCGCAGGCGTTCGACCGGGTCCTCTCTTCGATGTGCACGAAACCGCACCCGGCGGCGCGAGAGGCGGCCGAACGATTTCTCGCGACGAACCCCGGCGACCCGGGAACCTATCCGGCGGTGGCCGAGCTGGAAGCGCGAGCCGTCTCGCTCCTCGGCGAGGTCACGGCGCTCCCGGATCCGTCCGGCTACGTGGCCAGCGGCGGAACCGAAGCGAACATCCAGGCCGTCCGCATCGCCCGCGAGCGCAGCGACGCCCGTCGACCGAACGTCGTCGTGCCCGGGTCGGGCCACTTCAGCTTCCGGAAGGCGGCCGACCTCCTGGGGGTCGAGCTCCGGATCGCCCCGACGGACGACGACCGCCGGGCGGACGCCGAGGCGGTGTGTCAGTGCGTCGACGACGAGACGGCGCTCGTGGTGGGCGTCGCGGGGAGCACGGAGTACGGTCGCGTCGATCCGATCCCGGCGCTGGGGGAGATCGCCCGGGATACCGACGCCCTCTTCCACGTGGACGCCGCCTGGGGCGGCTTCGTCCTCCCGTTCGCCGACCGCCCGTGGAATTTCGCCGACGCGCCGGTGGACACGATGACGATCGATCCCCACAAGATGGGGCAGGCAGCGGTGCCCGCCGGCGGGTTGCTCGTCCGCGACGAGCGCCTGCTCGACGAGCTCGCGGTCGACACGCCCTACCTCGAGACGACGGCCCAGGCGACGCTCACCGGCACCCGGTCGGGGGCGGGCGTCGCGAGCGCGGTCGCGGCGATGGAGGCGCTGTGGCCGGCGGGATACGCCGCCCAATACGAGCGCTCGAGAGCGAACGCGGCGTGGCTGGCCGGCGCGCTCGCCGATCTCAGCTTCGACGTGGTGGAGCCGACGCTCCCGATCGTGGCCGCGGACGTGTCCTCGGGCGCGTTCGAGGCCCTCCGAAACGAGGGCTGGCGGCTCTCTCGGACCGGCGCCGGCGAACTCCGCGTCGTCTGCATGCCCCACGTGAGCAGAGCGATGCTCGAATCGTTCGTCGACGACCTCGCGGCGATCACGGGACGGGCGTCCGCGCCCCTCGCGAACGACCACTGAGAGCGGCCGACGCCTCGCGAAGTCTCGAATTTGGACCGGCAACCAGTCGACGCCACGCGATCCCCTCTCACGTTCGTCCGAGCCGATCTGCGCGTCGTCGGGACCGATACACGTTTGCGCCTCCCGTCGAAAACGCGGCGCATGGACCTGGATCGGCTCGACCTGGTCGCGATCGGCGGAATCCTGTCGATCGTCGCGCTGTCGCCGGTCCTCGAGCGACCGTTTCTGGCGGCGATCCTCGCCGGATTCTTGCTCTCGGTGTCGACGTGGCGACTCTACGGCGGTCGGCCCGCGGAGTCGATCGCCTGGCTGATCTGGGCCGGGGCCGCCGTCACGCTCGTCGTCGTCCCGCCCGGTCCCGTCGCGGTTGCGGGCGTCGCGGTCGCCTTGCTGGTCGGCGCCGCCCTCCTCTTCGCGAGTCGGCGGGCGCGGTCGCTCCTCGCCGAGGCGCACGCGGAACCGGCCGAATGAGGGGTGTCGATCGGCGTTCGATCCGTCGGACGGTAACGCTTAACCGGCTCGGCCCGGAACTTGCCACCGACATGTCGACGCGACGCGATCGGCCGGGCCGTTCGATGCGTTCCCAGCCGTAGCGTCGCCAGGCGGAGTCGTCGCGGACGGCCGGTCATGCGGCCGCGGACCCCGGCGACGAAACCCGGTTCTCCGGACCCCGACTTTCAGCGAGACGTATCGCGCGACGACCGAGGACGAAACCGGCGGGTTTTACGCCCGCCGGGGCAACACGCACGCAAGGAAACCCATGAGCCACGACGACTACCCGACGGACGAACCCGCCGTGGTGACCTGCGGGCTGCCGTACGCCAACGGCGACCTGCACATCGGTCACCTCCGCGGATACATCGGCGCAGACGCGTTCACCCGAGCACTACGGACGCTGGGCCAGCAGTCAGCGTACGTCTGCGGCTCGGACATGCACGGGACTCCGGTCGCGGTCAACGCCGAGAAGGAAGGCGTCGACCCGGAGGAGTTCGCGCTGGGCTGGCACGAACAGTACGAGGAGACCTTCCCCCGGTTCAACGTCGAGTTCGACAACTACGGCCACACTCACGACGAGACGAACACGGAACTGACGAGAGAGATCGTCCGGACCCTGGACGAGGAAGGCTACATCTACGAGAAAGAGATTCAGGTCGCCTACGATCCCGAGGCCGACCAGTACCTGCCCGACCGGTACGTCGAGGGGACCTGCCCGTACTGCGGCGAGAAGGCCCGCGGCGACGAGTGCGACGAGGGCTGTCAGCGCCACCTGGAGCCCGGCGAGGTCGAGAATCCGACGAGCGCGATCACGGGTAATCCGGCGGAGTACCGCGAGCGCCCTCACAAGTTCTTCCGGGTCTCGGAGTTCGCCGACTACCTGACCGACTTTCTCGACCAGCTCGAGGGCACATCGAACGCGCGAAACCAGCCCCGGCAGTGGATCGAGGACGGCCTCCAGGACTGGTGTATCACCCGCGACATGGACTGGGGGATCGACTATCCAGGAGGGGACGGCGAGACCGGTGACCTCGTCCTCTACGTCTGGGTCGACGCACCGATCGAGTACGTCGCTTCGACGAAGCAGTACGCGGAGCGCGTCGGGAGCGACGAGTACGACTGGGAGCGAGTCTGGAAGGACGAGGGCGAGATCGTCCACGTCATCGGCCGGGACATCATCCAGCACCACACGATATTCTGGCCGGCGATGCTCGAGGCGGCCGGCTACAATGCGCCCCGAGCCGTCGCCGCGACCGGTTTCATCACGATCGGCGGGAAGGGCCTCTCGACGAGCCGAAACCGGGCGGTCTGGGCGAGAGAGTACCTCGACGAGGGCTTTCACCCGGACCTGCTGCGGTACTACCTGACGACCACCGGCGGACTCCAGCAGGACGTCGACTTCACCTGGGAGGCTTTCCAGGAGAAGGTCAACGGCGAGCTCGTCGCCACGGTCGGCAACTTCTGGTACCGCTCGCTGCTGTTCGCCCACCGGAACTACGAGGGTACCCCCGACGCCGACGTCTCCCCGGAGGTTCGCGATCGCATCGAGGACGCGATCGAGGAGTTCCGCGAGGCGGTCAACGACTACTCCGTGCGCGAGGTCGGCGGCGCCGCCACCCGGCTGGCCCAGTACGGCAACGAGTACATCCAGCGCAACGAACCCTGGAAGCTGGTCGACGAGGAACCGGACGAAGCCGAGCGGGTCATCCGCGATTGCGTCCAGATCGCGAAGGCGGTCGGCGTGCTCATCGAGCCGATCGCCCCCGGCAAGGCGCAGGCGCTGTGGGAGCAGATCGGCGAGGACGGCGGCGTTCGCGACCTCACGCTCGAGGACGCGCTCGACGCGCCGCCTCGCTCGTTCGATCGGCCGGAGGAGCTCTTCGAGAAGATCGACGACGAGCGCGTCGAGGAACTCGAGCGCAAGCTCGCCGAGCGCGTCGAGGCGGCGGGGACGGACGAGGCGGAGACCGGTGCCGCCGCCGACGCGGCGAGCGCCGACACCGAAGACGAAACCGAAACTGAAGACGCCTCCGCCGACGAAGGCGGGGACATGAGCGAGCTCGAACCGCTGCTTGAAGGGCGCATCAGCTTCGAAGACTTCCAGGATCTCGACATCCGGGTCGGCCGGATCGAAGCCGCCGAAGGGATCGACGGCGCCGACGACCTCGCGCGCCTCGAGGTCGACATCGGGTTCGAGACCCGCCAGGTTGTCGCGGGCATCAAGCAGCTCCACGACCTGGACAAGCTCCCCGGGGAGAAGTGCGTCTTGCTCGCGAACATGGAGCCGGCGGAACTGTTCGGCGTCGAATCCGACGGGATGGTCCTCGCGGCGGGCGAGCAGGCGGACCTGCTGACCACTCGCGAGGACGCCGATGTCGGCGAAAAAGTTCGATAGGACTCGCACGTCGGGTTCGAGAGCGCGTTCGAACCCGCGACGAGGCGACGGGCGCAGTTAGATATCCTCGACGAGCGTCGAGAAATCGTCCGTGTCTACGACTTCCATGGTCTGGCCCGAGAGGCCGTGTCGACGGAGCGTCAGCGCGGTCTTGAACGCACCCTCCCGGTCCGGCACCTCGAAGATCACGAGGAAATCGTGTTCGCCGAGGATCGCGTAGGCGTCGACGAGCGTCGCTTCGTGGTCCTCGATCTCGGACCGGATCTCTCCCCAGATCGACGCGAGTTCCTGGGCGTTCTGGACGGTCCGGTCGTCGGTCTCGATGAGCGAGGCGTACAGGGGCACGGCCTGGGGTACTTCCCTCCGATGGAAATTCCTTGGGCCGGCGCTCGCCCGGGCGAAGAGTACTTACTACGCACCGAGTCAATCACGCACCTTTTTGCGAGGGACGGGCGTAGCCTCCGCCATGAGAAAGGCGAAGATCGTCTGCACGCTCGGGCCGGCCTCGAGCGACCGGGAGACGATCCGGGCGCTCGCCGACGCCGGGATGTCCGTGGCCCGGCTGAACGCGAGTCACGGGAGTACCGCCGACCGAGCCGAACTGGTCGAGACCGTGCGTCGCGTCGACGAGGCGATCGACCGACCGGTCGCCGTGATGCTCGACCTCCAGGGACCGGAGATCCGAACCGCCCCGCTCCCCGACGGCGAGACGGTGACCCTGGATACCGGCGCCGAGGTGCGATTCGTCGAGGGGGAGGAGGCCACGGACGAGGAGATCGGCCTCTCGCTTCCGCTATCGGGAGTCGCCGCGGGCGACCGGATCCTGCTCGACGACGGACGCATCGAGACGACCGTCCGGGCGGTCGAGGCCGACGCGATCGTCGCCGACGTCGACAGCGGCGGCAGGCTGGCCGGACGGCAGGGGGTCAACGTCCCGGACGTGGACCTCGACCTGGAGACGGTGACCGCGGACGACCGCCGGGAGCTCGAACTGGCGGCCGAAGCGCCGGTCGACTTCGTCGCCGCGAGCTTCGTCCGCGACGCGGCCGACGTCTACGAGGTGAGCGAGGTGCTCGAGGAGTTCGGCGCCGACGTGCCGGTCATTTCGAAGATCGAGCGCGCCGGCGCCTTCGAGAACCTCGACGAGATCGTCGAGGCCTCTCACGGGATCATGGTCGCGCGCGGCGACCTGGGCGTCGAGCTCCCGATGGAGGACGTCCCGATGATCCAAAAACGGATCATCAGACGCTGCCGCGAGGCCGGGGTCCCCGTGATCACCGCGACGGAGATGCTCGACTCGATGGTCAGCGCGCGCCGGCCGACCCGGGCCGAGGCCTCCGACGTCGCCAACGCGGTGCTCGACGGAACGGACGCGGTGATGCTGTCGGCCGAGACGGCGATCGGCGACCACCCGGTGCGGGTCGTCGAGACGATGGACAGCATCGTGCGCGAGGTCGAGCGGTCCGAGGAGTACGCGGAGGTACTCGAGGGCCGCGTTCCCGGTTCCGGCGAGTCTCGGACCGACGCGCTCGCCCGGTCGGCCCGGTACCTCGCGCGCGATATCGGCGCCGAGGCGATCGTCACGGCGACGGAGTCCGGCTACACCGCACGCAAGACCGCAAAGTACCGCCCGGCGATCCCCGTGGTCGGCTCGACGCCCCACGACGACGTCCGCCGCCAGCTGGCGCTCGCCTGGGGCGTCCACCCCGTCTACGCGCCGGTCTCCAACCAGAGCGCCGACGCGGTCATCGAGAAGGCCGTTCAGGCCGCCATCGACGCCGGGGTCGCGGCGAGCGGCGACACCGTCGTCGTCCTCTGCGGGATGATGACCGATCTCGAGGGCGCGAACACCACGAACATGCTGAAAGTCCACGTCGCGGCCGACGCGCTGGCGACCGGCCGGGTCGTCGTGGACGGCCGGGCGACCGGTCCCGTCGCGCGGACGAGCGACGGCGACCTCGCCGACGTGCCGGCGGGGGCGATCGTCGCCCTCGACGGCGACTTCGCGGACGAGTTCCGGGGCGATCTCGACAAACTCGCCGGCATCGTCGACGCGCGCCCGGGCATGACCGGATACCCGGCGCTGATCGCCCGCGAACTGGAGATCCCGATGCTAAGCGGCGCCGACTTCGGGGACGTCGAGCCGGGAACCGTCGTCACGATCGACGGCGATCGCGGCGTGGTGTACGAGGGTCGTATCGAGAGCGCGCCGGATCGCACCTCGAGCGACGACCCGCGCGAGCGCCGGTCTCGGTGAGAGCGGAGCATCGCGCCAGCCGCGGCCGACGCGATCGGACGGGATCGCGTCGCCGCCACCCCGCTCCGCCCGCCGGCGGGTCGTGCGACGATGCGCTCGGCGCCACCCGCGGACGGCGTCTTTTTCACGGCGGCGACCGTAGCGCGGTGCATGACCGAGCGGCCGGACGAGGACGACGCGAACGAGACGACGGAGCCGACCGTCCCACCGACGCCGGACGGGCGCGACGGTGAGCACCCGCACGGTTTCGAGTTCGACCGCCCCGATCGGATCCCGATCGATCCGGACCGCACCGATACCGGCGGATCGACCCGCGACGACGGAATCGGCACGACCGGCGACGAGGACGCGACCGGCGACGACGATGACGAGTACCGCTACCCGGAACCGAGCTCGACCCCCGTCGAACCCGGCGCGGTCGAGCCGGAACACGCCGCCTTCGTCGTTCTCGGCGCGCTCGCCATGCTCGCGGTGCTGGCACGGATCGCCGGTATCGCCTTCTGAACGGGGCGCACGCCGCCGATCGGGTCGGGGCTACTCTCGCTTCGGTTCGAGCCGGATCGATGCGTTCGAACGCGCCGACCGTGGATGGATGTCTCCGCGCAAGTGGAAACCGACCGTGGATGGATGTCTCCGCGCAAGTGGAAACCGCCTCCGGCACGCGACGGCGACGCGGGCGTCGGTCGGTAAACACTTAATCGGGCCGAGACCCAACTGTCGGGTATGCTCGAATTCCTCGTGGACAACGTGGCCCTCGTTCTGGTCGCGGCAGGACTCGCCCTCATGGTGGTGGAGGCGATGTCCCCCGGCGCCTACTTCATCGTCATCGGCGTCGCCCTCGCGGGCGCGGGCCTGATAGGGCTGTTGATCCCCGGCGGGCTCGACATCCTGGTTCTGGCCGGGCTCACGCTCCTGATCGGCTTCGCCGCGACGTGGGTCTACCGCGAGTTCGACTTCTACGGCGGCAAGGGGAAAGCCCAGACCAGCGACTCGAAGACGCTCGCCGGCGCCACCGGGTACGTGACCGAAACGGTCACGCCGCGAGGCGGCGAGGTGAAACTCGACAGCGGCGGCTTCGCCCCCTTCTACTCGGCACGGTCGACCGGTGACACGATCGAGGAGGGCTCCGAAGTCATCGTTCTGGATCCGGGCGGCGGGAACGTGCTCACGGTCGAGGACATGAACGCCATCGAGTCCGACGAGATCGACCGGGCGCTCGCTCGCGAAGCCGCCGGCAGCGACGGAGACGACGAGGACGCCGCTCGGAACGACGCGTCCGACGCCGAAGTCGAGACCGAACGATCCGAGTGAGCGAGCCGCCGATCCAGTGACCACCTCGACGGTCGAGAACGGCGGCCGGCGATCTCGGCCGCGGGGTCGAGACTGACGGCCCTCGAGGATTTCTTCACCTACAGAAACGGCAACACTTTTGCCCGCGACCTCGTAACGTCCGACATGGTCGAAACAGCGATCCTGCTGATCAGCGCGCTCGTATTCGTCGTGGTGATCGCGGCGCTGCTTAGCGCCGTAGAGATCGTCAACGCGTACGAGAAGCGGGCGCTCACGGTGTTCGGGGAGTACCGGAAACTGCTCGAACCGGGGATCAACATCGTCCCGCCGTTCGTCTCTCGAACGTACATGTTCGACATGCGGACCCAGACGCTCGACGTCCCGCGGCAGGAGGCGATCACCCGCGACAACTCGCCGGTCACGGCCGACGCGGTCGTCTACATCAAGGTGATGGACGCCAAGAAGGCGTTCCTCGAGGTCGACGACTACAAGAGGGCGGTCTCGAACCTCGCCCAGACCACCCTCCGGGCGGTGCTCGGCGACATGGAGCTCGACGACACTCTCAACAAGCGCCAGGAGATAAACGCCAAGATCCGGACCGAACTCGACGAACCCACCGACGAGTGGGGGATCCGGGTCGAGAGCGTCGAGGTCCGCGAGGTCAACCCCTCGAAGGACGTCCAGCGCGCGATGGAGCAACAGACCTCCGCCGAGCGCAAACGCCGCGCCATGATCCTCGAAGCGCAGGGTGAACGGCGCAGCGCGGTCGAGAAGGCCGAAGGTGACAAACAGAGCCAGATCATCCGTGCACAGGGTGAAAAGCAGAGCCAGATCCTGGAAGCCCAGGGTG
>SKPV01000145.1 GCA_007119345.1 Halovivax sp. | reverse complement strand
CGCCGTCGTAGTCCTCCATGCTGTAGAGGACGTCCCGGAGGTGCTCGCGCGCCACGCGCTCGGAGGGCGTCCGCCCTTTCTTGTTCGCGTTCGTGCAGTCCTCGATGTAACAGAGGACGCCCTGGTCTTCCCGGCCGATCTCGCGGAACCGCTTCATGTCGATCGGGTCGCCGATGACCGGCGTGTGGTCCATGCGCTTGTCGAGCCCGTAGACGATCGCGCCCTCGGGCGTGTGAAGCACCGGGTTGATCGCGTCGATGATCGAGTGGGCGACGTTGACGAACTCGAGTTCGACCCCGTGGTCGCCGATCGTCATCGTCTCGCCCGGATCCATCTCGACCAGCTCGTTGTCGGCGCCGAACTTCTGTTCGTCCCGGAGCTCCTCCTCGACGAGCGCGATGGTGAACGGCGTCGCCACGACGGGCGCGTCGTAGCGGTGGGCCAGCTTCGAGATGGCGCCGATGTGGTCCAGGTGGCCGTGGGTCGGCACGATCGCCCGGACGTCGCCGTCGAGGTCGCTCATCACCCGGTCGTCCGGGATCGCGCCCATGTCGATCAGGTCGAGACTGTGCATCCCCTCGGTCTGGACGTTGTCGTGGATCAGGACCTTCGACAGGTTCAGCCCCATGTCGAAGATGACCACGTCGTCGCCCGCCCGCACCGCCGTCATCTGCCGCCCGACTTCCTCGTAACCGCCGATTGTCGCAATTTCGATTTCCATGGTGAACGCCGATCAGAGCGGTCCAAACGCGCGGTAATTCGCTCGAACGGACGCCAGGACGGACGCGCAGGTCGGGCGGGACCCGTTCGGTCGGGTTCGCCCCCGTGCGTCCTCCGTGACTCGTTCGCAACCGCGTCGCGGACAGCGCGTGTTTCGGTTGCGTGAACGCACTGGTCGCGGACGTATATACTCCCGGTTACGGCCCGGAGCGGCGGATATGGTCCGAGCCGTCGGCTACGGCCTGGTGCTCCGGCTATGGTCCGGAGCGCCGGCTATGGTCCGGAGCGCCGGCTATGGTCTGGTTCCCCAGTTACGGTCCGGAGCGTCGGCAGTCGCCGGGGGACGTCCCGCTCGTTCTGACGTCGGCCCGACGTCGGTATCGGTGACGGGACGGTCACCGTCGCGGGACGGTGGGCGTTACTGATCGTATGTTAGCTTATTGTCCGACGGTCTCGGAGCAGACCGTATGCGTCGGCGGGGAATCTTGAAAGGGATCGGTGGAATCGGGACGCTACTCGCGGCGAGTCGGACGGGAGCGACGGCAGCGGGCGACGGCCTGTCGATACGAATCGTCGAGACGAACGATCCGGTCCGGGCGGGGGACTTTCTCGACGTCGTCGCCGAAGTCGAGAACGCGACCGATTCGGACGAGCGACCGACGCTCGAGTTGTTCGTGGGCGAGGACCGGCGACTCTCGAAAACGACGACGATCGAGGCGGGCGAGTCGGCGACGCTCGACTTCAGCCACCGGACGTTTCCCGTCAGGGAGGACGTCGAGTTTCCCGTCGCCGTGGGCGGCGGCGGTGACCGGGCCGAACGCGTCGTCGAGGTCCGCGGGATCGACGAACTCGGGGCGGAGCAGCTGAGCCCCTCGCGCGAGCTCACCGTGCAACCGGGAACGGCGGTCCTCTTCGAGATCGAGTCGGACGCACTGGGCGAGCACGGCGGTCGAACGCACTGGTACCTCGAGAACGAGTACTCGGGCTGGTCCCACGGCCCGTGGAACTGGGCGTTCTACGAGGCTCAGGGGGCCGATCACTGGCGTCGAACGTTCGAATCGGCGGGGACCTACGGCGTTGCCGCGACGGTCCGCGGCGACGACGAGAACTACGCGGCGCGGTGGACCGTCGAGGTGGCGTCCGAGGGGGCGGGAGCGCCGACGATCGAGTCCGTCAGTCCGGAGCCCGGACCGCTGGAGCGCTCGAGCGGCGAAACGGTCGAACTGTCGGCCGACGTCTCCGACCCCGGCGGCGGTCTCGATCGCGCCGTCTGGTGGCTGAGCCACGCGGACGCGGTGCTGGGCGTCTCTGACCTCGACGGAGGGGCGGACACCGCCTCGATTTCGACCGACGAACTGTGCCACGGCTGTCCGATCGTTCTCTGGGTGATCAGCGAGCGAGGAACCGTCACCCGGGAGCACGTCTGGACCCCCAAGCTCGCGTACGACGGGCGGAGCCGCCTGCGGATCGTCGAGACGAACGACCCCGTCGAGGCGGGCGGATCTCTCGAGGTGACGGTCGACGTCGAGAACGCCACCGGTGGCGAGCTCGCCGAGACCGTCGAGCTCGTCGTCGGGGACGAGCGGGTGGACGAGCAGTCCCTGACGCTCGACCCCGACGGGACGGAGCGGGTGACGCTCGGGTACGAGACCTATCCGGTCGCGACGGACGTCACCTTCCCGGTCGTCGTTCGAAGCGAGAGCGATCGAGAGACGCGACCCGTCGACGTCCTCGCGGAGGCGGGCGCCGCGGAGATCACGATCCTCGAGACGAACGATCCGGTCGGCGCCGGCGAATTCCTCGACGTCGAGGCCGAGATCGCGAACGTCGACGACGCGACGATCACGGAGGACGTCCACCTCGTGGCCGGCGACCGGGTGGATGGCGAGTCGGTGACGATCGGGCCGGGCGAATCGGAGATCGTCACGCTGGGGTACGAAACCTACCCGGTGGCGGTCGACGTCGAATTCCCCGTCGAAGTGCGCGGTGACGGGCGGCGCGATAGCCGCACCGTCCGGGTCTACGCCGACGGGGCCCCGCCGACTTCGGTCGGCATTCTCGAGACGAACGATCCGGTCGACGCCGGCGACGTCCTCGACGTGACGACCGAAATCGAGAACGCGGGCGACGAGACGGTCACGGAGGACGTCGATCTCGTCGTCGGCGGCGAGCGGGTGGACGGCGCGTCGGTCACGCTCGCTCCCGGGGAGACGACCCGACTCGAGCTGGGCTACGAGACCTATCCCGTCGAGCGAGACGTCGAGTTCCCAGTCACCGTCAGGAGTAGCGGCGACGCCGACGAGCGCACCGTCGACGTCCGCGGCCGTGACGCCGATCCGGACGATGGCGACGCCGATCCGGATGAAGACGACGATCAGGATGACGGTCCGGATGAAGACGACGACCCGGACGACGACGAACGAGCCGACCCGACCGCCCTCGAGCTCGTCGAGTATCACATCCTCGGCGACGATCCCGACGAGGAGTGGATCAGGCTCCGAAACGGCGCGGCCGAGCCGCTTGACGCCTCCACCTTGCGCATCGAAGACGACGGGCTCGTGCCGGCCGGCACGCTCTCGCCGTTCGAGTTCCCCGGCGGATTCGCGCTCGACGCGGGCGCGGAGGTGACCGTCGTCACCGGCCAGGGGAGCGATACCGACGACACCCTGTACTGGGGGGTCGGGCGACACGTGTGGGACGAAGACGGCGACATCGTCTACGTCCGCGACGAGGCCGGAGAGGTCGTCCTCGAGGAGCCGATCGCCGCCGCGCCGGAGGAGGAGGAACCCGGAGACGAGGACGGGGAGCCCGACGACGATCCCGAAGACGGAGAGGCGGGCCCGGTGACGGTCGCGATCGACGAGACCAACGCCCCGGTCGAGGGTGGCGAGCAGCTGATGATACTGGCGAACCTGGCGAACAACGGCACCGCGGAAACGACCGAGACGGTCGAACTCGTCGTCGACGGCGAGGTGGTCGACTCCGGGTCGGTGACGGTTCCCGGCGAAGCGACGCAACTCGCCGAGCTTGGGTATGCGACCTATCCGGTCGCGCAGGATGTGTCGTTCGAGGTGACGGTGCGAACGGGCGACGATAGCGCCACCACGACCGTGGAGGTATTCGGCACCGAAGACCCGGACGACCCGCCCCAGGAGGAAGAGTCGGAGCAGCCCCCCGAGGAAGAACCTGAAGACGAACCCGAAGAGCCTCCCGAAGAAGAACCCGAAGAGGAAACCGAAGAACCTCCCGAAGAGGAAGAACCCGAAGACGAACCCGAAGAGCCCCCCGAGGAAGAACCCGAAGACGAACCTGAAGAGCCCCCCGAGGAAGAACCCGAAGAGCCTCCCGAAGACGAACCCGAAGAGCCTCCCGAAGACGAACCCCCCGAGGAGGAAGACGACGAATCCTAACGGCGGGTTCGCACGGGGCCGCAGCGACTCAGCGCAGCTGGGACCGGGGTCGGCGTCGCGGTTCGCCTCCTCAGGCGCGAGCCGAGAGCAGCGGGTAGAGCGCCCCCAGGATCGCGCCGAAGACGGCGTGGCCGACCAGGCTCGCCGGGTTGACGTCGGGGACCGGCGGACTCATCGGCGTCATCGCGCCCACCCACAGCGGCATGACGATCGACGCCGCGATCGCCCAGATGACGACGCCGTAGACGATTCCCAGTCCGATTCCCGAGGGGAGTCCCTCGGCGTACGCGGCGAGCGGATCGAAACGGGCGATCGCGGCGTAGACCAGCCCGAAGACGGCGCCGTTGACCAGGTGGATCCCCCAGCCGATCGCGAGGCTCGGGCCGAGTCCGAACATGCCGGGGATCGCCATCTCCAGGATGTCGGGCATCAGCAGTTGCATCATCGCCCCGAAGACGAGTCCGCCGGCGAGTCCCGCGATCGCCGCGCCCGCCCACACGTTCACCGTCGGTCGCGCCTCGTCGATGCCGGTCGCCGTTCTGGATGCCATGCATACGAACAGGTGACGGACGGTCAAGGCGCCGCGCCGCTCTGGCGTCCCGCTCGCACGACCGGGAGCGGAACGTCCACGCGCGATCCGGCGTCCGCTACCGGGAGGCCAACGCTTATCCGGCGCATGGGATACGTACGCCCATGAGCGATCGACTGGTCGTCCTCAACAAGGACGCAGACAGCGTCTCGTACATCGACGCGGAGACGGGCGAAACGACCGCCACCGTGGAGACGGACTTCAACCCCCACGAAATCGAGATCTCGCCGGACGGCTCGCGCTCGTACGTCACCTGCTCGCTCGGCGGCTCGCTGCTCGCGATCGACAACGAGCGTCACGAGGTCGTCGACCGCTTCGAGCACGAGCTGTTCGACTTCCCGCACGGCCTCGCGGTGCGGGAGTCCGCCGGCGAACTCTGGCTCGCCGCCACCTACAGCAGTCACGTGTTCGTCTTCGACGTCGAGACGATGGCGCTCCTCGAGGACTTCCCGACCTACCAGGACAAGTCCCACATGGTCACGTTCTCGCCGGACGAGGAACGCGCCTACGTGGCGAACATCGGCAGCGACACCGTCACCGTGATCGACGCCGACGACCGCCGGATCGTCGGCGACCCGCCGGTCGGCGAGAGCCCCGAGGGCATCGGCGTGGATCCGGACACGGGACGGGTGCTCGTCGCCAATCAGGACGACGGTCGCCTCTCCGTGCTCAACCCGGAGACCCTCGAGGACGAGAACATGGCGCTGCTGGGCGAGACGCCGATCCGGGTGATGCTCTCGCCAGACGGCCGCTACGCGTTCGTCCCGAACCGGGAGTCGAACGACGTCTCGGTGATCGACACCGAGCACGTCCGCGACGGCGAGCGCCGGCCCTGGGAGATCGCCCGGATTCCCGTGGGAATCTGGCCCGGCGGCACCGTCTTCGCCCCGGACGGCGAGCGCGCGTTCGTCGCCAACAACAAGACCAACGACGTCTCCGTCATCGACGTCGACGCCTTCGAGGCGGTCGACCGCTACGAGACGGACCTCCACCCCGACGGGATCGCGTACCTCGCCCGGTGAGCCGGCGACCTCGACACGCCGACGTCGGGGGCCCGGGTCGCCGCAGTTGGCCGATCGCCTCCGGCATCCGCCGCGGCCGGCCGATCGTCTCCGCCATCCGCCGCGGCCGGCCGATCGCCTCCGGCATCCGCCGCGGCGGCTCCGCGGAAACGGCCCCGAAAACGCCTCGCGTCGGTGGGGGCGGGGTGCCGCGGGAATCCGGGATCGGGCGACGCGGTCGAGGAGTCTGAGTTCCCTCGACGGGTCGAGGGGTCCGCGTTCCCCCGCCGAAACGTCGACCGCGTCGACCGAAATCTGGCGCCCGAGACATTCGGGGTCGGGCGCGGGCCGACCCCTCGTCGTACCAGTTCGGGATGGACGCGCGACCGTGCGATCGGCGACGGGGCCGCCGACCGAACGACGACGGCGGGTGCGACCCGTCGCCGACGACGAAAACGAGCGGCGGCGCGGCCGCCACGAGCCAAACTCTTTAGACACGGACGCTTTCCGCATCGGTCGGTTGGAAACGACTAGTGATCGACCGACGGGACGCGTACCGCGTGCTCGCCAGCGTCGACAGGCAGCTGGTGCTCCAGGAGCTGCTGGAGGCCGAGGGCGCCGTCGGCGTCGACGAGCTCGCGAGGCGAGTGGCCGCGCGACGCCACCGACTCCGGCCCGGGAAGGTCTCCGACGATCAGCTCTCCCGCGCCCGCGTCCGTCTGGTCCACGTCCACTTCCCCATGCTCGCCGACCACGGCCTCGTCACCGTCGACCGAGACGAGGACGACGTGACGCTCCCCGGCGGCGCCCCGCTCGATCGCGTTCTCGACGCCGGCGACCGTCTCGAGACGTGGCCGCCGGACGACCTGCTCGCCCAGCCCGGGTGAGCGACCCCGGCGAGACCACGGCACCCGTTCGCGGGGTCGACACTCGACGGCCGATGCGCACTTTTGCAGTCGTCACTCGACAGTTGATGCTCACTTCTGCAGTCGTCACTCGAGTGTCGTACCGACCGGCGGAGACCGCCTACTCGACGGCTCGAGCGAGCGAGCACGCGACGACCCCCACGGCGAGTCCGCCGACGGCGGCGGCCGTGACGGGGTGACCGGGCGACAGGAACAGGAATCCGAGGAGGTAGGCGAGCGCACCCGCGACGGCGAGGCCCGCGGCGTAGCCGTGCCACGGTCGTCCGTCGGGGTTGGTCTCCCCGTTCGCCACCGCCAGGTAGCGCTGGAGTTGCGCGGCGGCGTCCTCGTTCAACGCGATCGTGCCGCGATTCTTGTCGTAGTCGACGACGCCGGCGTCGTCGAGTTTGGGCAGGTGACCCTGGTAGAGCGCGACGTAGACGCGCTTTCGTTCGTCCGAGTGGAGCTGGTCGACGGTCGTGTCCTGTTCGAGGGCGGCGATGTGCTCGGCGAGCTCGCCGAGACTGACGGGGTCGGTGGTCCGGTCGAGGAACTCCAGCACGCGACGGCGACGCTCGTTCTTCAGCAGCGTGAACACCTCGTCGAGCGCCAGCGAGTCCGACTCGGACTCGCCGTCGGTCGCGCCGGGGAGGTCCGCGGTCGACGAATCCGCCGTTCGCTCGGCCGCTCGGTCGTCGTCCGCGTCGGCGCTCGATGGACGAGAGTCCGTGCGGCTCATCGTTGGCTCGATTCGTTCGGTCGGTCGGGGGGACGGCCCGTTCCGCCGGAGCGGTCGAACGATCGACCGCGGCGGTCGCGGGCCGAGACGTCGTCTCCTTGGTGGCGACTCGGGTCGAGTGCTGCGTAATGGGTTCGGTGAACGGTCATTGGGGTTGTTGCCTCACGATGTGCGATATTCGTGACGTCAACACCATCACCGTTAGTTACTGGTCCAAAATGTGTTGGGTGACCCGGCTCGGATCGAAACTGGTCTTCGGGAAATGGGTCGGCGACCGCCGTCCCCGGCATATCGACGCCCGCCGTAGCCGGGCGATCGACGCCCGCCGTAGCCGGGCGATCGACGCCCGCCGGATCGGCCGGGCCGCCCTGCACGGACGAGTGCCGTTCGGACGGGCCCCGCAGCTGCGATAGCGGGTGCGACGGCGGCGAGCTCGCGCTCGGCCGCGAGTCGCGGAACGGCGTGTCGAGCGGCCCGACCGGGGCGGTGGCTAGTCGGCGCGGGTACGAGTGGAAACCGCCCCTCCCGATCGAGACGCTCAGCAAACATATCTTCTATAATAGTATCCTATAATATGGATATGTGTCGATCCGATCCGGGATTCCGAGACCCGCGGCCGGCACACCGGAAATCATCTCCTCACCGTCTGGAAAGAGTGATATGGCGCCACGACCGCTTGATTGGCAGCAGGCGACGCGAATCGACGTGTAGATCGGCCGAACGAGGTTCTCACGCGGGCCATCGAAATCCGAGTGCGCACAGTCACGCCGAAAACCCCAAATATCCGTACGTTGCCGGCCCGAGCGTTCGAAATGCCGCCCGACTGTGCTGGGGATCACCGGCGGGAGCGCCGTCTTGATACCTAACACTTAAATATTGGTTTTTAGATACTATACAAATATAGTCGGATCTATGATAATCAGCGCCGCACCGATCAGATCGTGACCGAGACGAGGGTCCGAACGGCCGGCGTCGAGGAGTGAGAACGGCCGGTCGTACGCGTCGCGGACCGGCAGAAAAAGACGACGGCGTCGACGGGGGTGCGAAGCGGGCGGCCGCGACCGAGATGCTATATCTCCGTGACGATCTCGTGGGGTGCCTCGAGCGTCGCCGCATCCTCTCGGAGGAGGGCGACGACCACGTACGGGACGTGGGAATCGAAGTACTCGACGAGCGCGGCGATTCGGTCGGCGTCGATCGCCTCGAGAGAATCGAGCAGCACGAACGGGACCGTTTCGTGGACGTCGTGGACCAGGTATCCCGCCAGCGTGAACACCAGGCCGGTGACCTCGCGCTCGCTCTCGCTGAGGTGGTCGATCGAGTCCTCGTAGGCGGCGCCGTCGTCGGTGCGGCGAACGATCTTCAATTCGAAGCGCGATTCCGTCCGCCCTCCGCGACCCGTCCCGTCCGATCGGGCGGTTCGGTCGAGCCAGATGCGGTCCAGATTCCCGTAGTCGAGAAGCTCGAGGATGTTCGCCATGTGCTCGTTGAACGCCGCCACCGCCTCGGTTTCGATCCGATCGATCCGGGTCCGCAACTCCGCCAATCGCTCCGAGAGCTCCTCGCGGCGCGTCTCGAGACGCTCACGCTCCGCGAGACGGTCCTCGATATCGGCGATCCGTTCGTCCACGTCCTCGCGCTCCTGGGCGGTTCGCTCCAGCTCGAACTCCAGTTCGTTCACCTTGCGGTGGCGATCGAGCACCGTCGCCTGAACGTCCCGTTCGATTGTCTCGACCGCTTCCTCGAGTTCCCGTATCGCGGCGGTCAACGCGTCCCGATCGCCGGTCAGCTCGTCGAGGCGCTCGCGCCGCCGGGAGAGTTCGTCCTCCAGTTGCTCGCGTCGGCGCTTCGCGTCACGGTACTCGGATCGACGGTCCTCGATCTCCGCGAGGGTTCGCCGGCGGTCGTCCAGTTTCGCGTCGATCTCGGCTCGGCGATCGAGGCGGTCGGTCCGAACCGAACGGAGCTGCTCGATCGTCGTCTCGATCTGGGTTTGGGGGACTGACGAACCGCAGGTCCAGCAGGCGACCGTCGTCGAGTCCGCCAGCAGTTCGTCGGTCGGTGACCCCCCGTCCCCCTCGTCGGCGGTCAGGAACGCGCCAGGATCCTCGAGTAGTCGCTCGTTGAACGTGATCGCGTTCTGGAGTCGGCCGATCTCCGTCTCGAGCGAGTCCCGCTCGGCCTGCAGCTCGTCGATTTCCGCCTCCAGTCGATCGCGGTCGGGCTCCTCGCCGTCGCCGAACGAGCGGATCGTCGCCTCGACCGTCTCCCGTTCGTCCGTCAGCGCCTCGATGCTCTCGCGTTCGGTCTCGATCCGATCGCTGACGCGATCGAGTTCGGTCCGCGTCGACTGCAACTCCTCGAGCGTCGCCTCGAGCTCCGGCTGTTCGGCCCGCGCCTCACCAGCGTCACGGTCGGATTCCTCGAGCGCCGCCTCGGCCGCGTCGAGTTCCGATCGGAGGTCCTCGACGTCGCCCGTGAGTCGGTCCCGCTCCGACTCCAGGGCGGGCAGACGCGTTTCCAGCTCCGCTGGCTCGTCGAGCCGCTCGTCGATCCGGTCTTTTTGCTCGATCCGTCGGTCGATCTCCGCGCGGATTTCGTCCGTGTCGACGGGCCGCATGAGCAACTCCCTGAGTTCTGCGCCCCGGGCCACGGCCCGCCGCAGTTCGTTGGATTCGAGCAGGAACGCGAACAGGTCGGCGACCTCCGCGTCGTCGAGGTACGGCTCGCCGTCGGCGACGACGGTTCCGTTCTTCCGGGTCAGGGTGCGTCGGTAGGTCTCGTCGCCGAACTCGAGGACCGCGGCGGCCGACGTCGCGTCCGCCTTCACGTTGTCGACGTCGCTTCCGAGCGCCGCCATGATCGCCGTCAGCAGCGACGTCCTGTTCGTCGCGTTTCGTCCCGATAGGACCGTGATACCGCGCTCGAGCCGGACCTCCGTCCGGTCGATCCCGCCGACGTTCTCGACGTGGATCGTCGCGCTCTCGGGAATCGAGCGTTCGACCGCGATCGAATCCGCATCCATGGGGCCGCTAGTGCCCGCTTACAAGTTATACTTTTCACCCGCGCCAGCGGGTCCCGGTTCGGGTTCGGTTCGACGGCCTCACGACTCCGACGATCCGTCGCAGTGACAGCCGCCACGCTCCAGCAGGGTCCGCGCGGTGAACTGACCGTGACAGTTTTCGCACGCGATCGACACCGTGACGAGCACGTTGTATTCGCCGATCGACAGCAGGTCGGCGCGTTCCAGCTGATCGATCGTATCCGACGTCACCGCGGCCGTCCGCGACCGGAGCGCCCCGAGTCGATCGACTCCCCGCCGACGGCGCTCCTCGTCGCTCGGTTCCGCGAGCGACGCGCCGAGACAGCCGGTCAGGTGGTTGTGGACGGTCTGGTGGGAGACGAAATCCGATTCGACCCGTTCGACGGGCACGCCGTCCCGCTCGAGGTTCGTCCGGGTCTCGACTCGCGTTCCGCTGCTCACCCCGTCGTCGGTCAGCAGGCGGTAGACGTTCTCGACTTCCCCGTCTCGGTACCGGACGTCCGCCCGTTCCATCGCCACCCGGAGGATCGACTCGTTCACGTATCTCGCGAGTTGCCTCGTGCTGAACCGGTCGCCGGCGGTTCTCGTCCACCGGCGGACGAGGTCGTCGTCGAGCGCCGTGAGACCGTACCGACCCGCGGCACGGCCGATCTTGCACGAACAGGACGGCCCGTCTCCGGGTTGGTCCGACGCCTCCATAGCGACCGGTCGGTTTCGTCGCCACCGCTAAAAAGACTCCGGGGGCACGGGCCGAATCGAGCGCAGGATCCGAACCGGCCCGGCGTTCGACGGTTCGGAAACGCGGGCCGGCAGCGATTCGGTCGGCTCGGCGCCCAAACGCCGCTCGGGAAGCCGGCGATCTGACGGGGCCCGAATTACATTCGTACGGTTGTAAACAGAGGATCGGCGCCCGTCCGCGAATCGGTCGCACCGAATTCGCGACCGGGAGGCGAGCCGCGGGCCGTTCTCGACACCGACCGTTCCGCAACCGAATTTACAGTCATATTCCCGTAAAACTCGGGCGATTCGGGAGCCTCGCCCCTCGTGTAGGGAGCGGAACGGGACGGGAGACGCCACCGGAGGCCGGAGATACCGCGCGATCTCGCGAGTCGCCCCGGGCGGGCCGTTCAATAGTGTTGAAAACGAAGTTCGATGACGTTTACCGAGCTCTGGATCGTGTCGACGAGGTTCGGTTCCTCGAAGTCCCGGTCTATCCGACTCTTCGGACCGGAGATCGAGACCGCCGCGACGTCCCCGTCGGTTTCGGCGGTTCTGATCGGAACGCCGATCGCCTTGATCCCCTCGCGGCGCTCCTCGTCCTCGACGGAGTAGCCCCGCTCGCGAACCGTCTCGAGTTCGTCCAGAAGGGCCTCGCGATCGGTGACCGTCCGTCCGGTCGCCTCGGGGAGCCCGTGCTCGTCGACGATCTCGTGGACGCGTTCGTCGGAGAGGTCGGCGAGCATCGCCTTCCCCAGCGCGGTCCAGTGCATGTGCGTGAACTGCCCGGTCGGCGAGTTATCGAAGACGCCGTCGGGTGATTCCGAAGAGTACAACAGAACCCGCTTCCCGCCCTCTTCGACGCCGAGGGTCCCAACCTCCCCCGTTTCGCGCGAGAGTTCGTCGACGACCGGCCTGGCGACCTGGTAGATGTCCATCTCCTGTCTGATCCTGCCGCCGTGAGCCAGAAATCGGAGGCCGAGACGATACTCGGTGCCCTCCTGGACCACGTATCCCGCGTCCCGAAGCGTTTGCAGGTAGACGTGGGTCGTACTCTTCGGGAGGTCCATGGACTCGGCGAGCTCGGAGACGCCGGCGCCGCCACGGGATTCCAGTTCGTCGACGACGTCGAACGCCGTTCGAAGGGACTGAATTCGGTTTTCGCGTGGTCCGCTCGACCGCGATTCCGTCATGTGAGAGCATTCAACATGATTGTAAATAAAGGTTGGCGAGCGAGAGCGCGTCGCACGACGACGCGCGGCAAAGTACGGAAAACCGGGTGCGAAGCGCTCGATCGGTCCGACGGTGTCGACCGGCGTCCGGATCGCCGACTCGAGCGATCGGATGTGTTCAACGATGGTGAACGCCACCGGCGCCAGCGCGTCGGTCGTTCCGGTCGAAACCCGGAGCGAAATGGTAATCCGTTCTATAATAACATTGATGTGACTCGGTTCGATAGAGGAATACGGATGACTGACACTGGTACGCACAGCCGTGGGAGCAGGTACCGGCTCGACCACGGCGAACTCGAGGAATTCGTCTTCGGCGTCCTCCGATCGGCCGGGGTCGATCGGGAGCCGGCGGCGACCATCGCCGAAGCGCTGGTCCGGGCCGACCTTCGCGGGGTCGACTCTCACGGCGTCGCCCGACTACCGGCGTACGTACGGAACGTCGAGGCCGGGGGATTCGAGCCGTCGCCGGCGGTGACGGTCGATCGATCGACCGACTCCGTCTTTCTGGTGGACGCCGACGGCGGTCCGGGACAGCACGCCGGCGCGGTCGCGATGGAGCGGCTCATCGAGACCGTCGACGAGACCGGCGTCTCGCTGGCCGCCGTCTCGAACAGCAACCACTTCGGAACGGCCGCCTACTACACGGAGCGTGCCGCCGAGCGGGGTTACATCGGGATCGCGATGACGAACGTCGGCCCGGACGTGATTCCCTTCGGCGGCCGGAACCCGTTCTTCGGCACCAACCCGCTCTCCGTCTCGGTCCCGACCGACCGCGACTTCTCGATCACGCTCGACATGGCGACGAGCGTGGTCGCGATGGGCAAGATCGACCACGTCGCCAAGGCGCAGAACGCGGAGATCCCCGCCGAGTGGGCGGTCGACGAGCACGGCGAGCCCACGACCGATCCACACGAGGTTGCCGCGCTCAGGCCCGTCGGGGGGCCGAAGGGGTACGGGCTGGCGCTGATCGTCGACGTGCTCTGCGGACTGCTGTCGGGGGCCGGACCCAGCCCCTCGGTCGGACCGCTGTACGGCGACTACGACGAACCCATGGACCTCGGACACTTCTTCGGCGTCATCGACGTGAGCGCGTTTCGCGACCCGGCCGCGTTCGCCGTCGACGTCGGCGACCTCGTCGACGCGCTCAAGGCCCAGCAGACGGCGGACGGAACCGACGAGATCATGCTGCCGGGCGAGATCGAGACCAGGACCATGGAACGACGCCGCTCCTCGGGGGTCCCCGTCTCCGAGTCGGTGTACGACGACCTGCGCGGACTGGGAGAGCGCTACGAGGTCGCGCTCCCGGACGGGCGGTGATTCCCGCGCCGTCGATCCGAGCCGAGACGCGGCCGCGGCGGCGTGGAGACCGACCGTTTCGCGGAAGCGGGGGTGAACTTATGAGAGGTGCGAACATACGCCAACCCGATGTTCGATAGTACACCGATCGACGACGCGACTATCGCGATGATCGTCGGCCAGGAGTTCGAAGACGTCGAGTTCGAGTTCCCGTTGCTCGCGCTCAGCGAGCTGGGCGCCGACATCGAAGTCGTCCCGATCACGCGGGGCCAGTCGACGCGACCCTACCTGGAAGACAAGATCGTCACCGGTCGGTTCGGCTCGCCGTGCCCGCCGAACGTGATGGAGGAGGGCAACCGGTACGCCGTCACCGACTTCGAGGACCTGTCGGTCGACGACGTCGACTGCGTGTTCTTCCCCGGCGGGTTCTCCCCCGACAACCTCCGGATCCTGGAGGACGTGCTGGAGTTCACGCGGCGGGCCCACGAGGCGGACAAGGTCATCGCCGCGATCTGTCACGCGCCGTGGATCCTGATCGACGCGGGCGTCGTCGACGGACAGCGGATGACCTGCTACCGGGCGATCAAACACGACGTGATGAACGCCGGCGCGGAGTACGTCGACGAACCGGCCGTCCGCGACGGGAACGTCGTCACCGGACGCGTCCCCGACGATCTCCCGCAGTTCTGCCAGCTGCTCGCCGAGACGCTCGCCGAGCGCGAAGCCGAATCCGCGGCCGTCTGATCGCCGAGACCGGGGGACGTCGAGGACCAGCGACCAAAGTTTTATATCCTAGAACAATCATCCTCCAAGCATGCCACGGAGTGCCAAGGCTGCGCGCAGGGGGAGACTATCGAGCGGGTCCCGCCGACGATTCCTGACGGTCGCCGGCGCGGCCGGCGCGGTCGGGGTCGCCGGCTGCCTCGGAGGCGGCGACGACGGGATGGCCCAAGACATCCCGGGCGACTGGCCGGATCTGAGCGGCGAGCAAATTTACTACCTCGCCGAGTCGTCGGATCGAGAGTACCAGGCGTTCTGGCAGGACGTCGCGAACCGCTTCCAGGCGGCGACCGGTGCCGAGGTCACGATCGAGTTCGCGGGGCACGCGGAAGGCTACCGCGATCGGCTCATCCAGTCCATCCAGGCGGGCGACCCGCCGGACGTCACCCACGCGTCGCTCAACATGGCGTCCTCGCTGGGCCAGCAGGGCCAGCTGGCCGACCACGGCGAGGTGATCGACTACTGGGAGGACGTCTGGGACGACGAGTACGACGATCAGTTCCGCATCGAACTCGAGGGCGAGGACAAGTACCTGCCGCTGCACGCCAACGTCTTCTGTAACTGGTACCGCGACGACGTGTTCGACGTCGAGCCGAACACCTGGGAGCGAGAGCTGGAGATGGCCGCCGAACACGACGAGGGGGAGGGCGGCGCGCGCGGGTACTTCATGCCCATCGAGGTCGGGCTGTGGGCCAACGACATGAAGCTGCTCACCGACGGCTGGACGCTCGGCGCGAACGTCTTCTCGCGCAACGGCGACGGGGACCTCGAAGTCGTCCTCGACGAGGGAGAGAACGTCGAGCTCTGGAGCGAGGCGCTGGCCCATCACGAGGAGCTCTACGAGTACTCGAACGACAACCTGGACGCTTCCTACGAGGAGCTGTTCACCGCCCTCGGAACGGAGTCGGCCTACCAGGCTCACTGGGTCGGGACCCACCTGAAGATCCACTCCCTCGAGATGCCGGTCGCCGAGAACATCACCCAGACCGCGCCGGCGGTACCCGAGGGGATGGATCGCCGGATGTGGGGGAACATCCAGGGACAGGCGGTGCTCGCCGACGGGAACGTCGAGGTGGGAACGGAGTTCCTGAAGTTCCTCGCCCACCCGGAACACTGCATGGGGTACTTCTTCGCGGAGGACCTCCAGCAGGACCCGATCCTCTCGGCGATCCCGGACCACGAGCTCTTCCAGGAGAACTGGGAGGAGATGAGCGCCGACAGTCCCTGGCGGGATTCCGACCTCAAGTACGAGCGGCTTGCCGAAGCCGAGTTCGTCGACTGGGGGACCGAGGTCGACCCCGTCAACCCGTACGCGTTCGAGGTCAACACCAGTCACCCGATGGGACAGCTCGTCAACAACGTTCTCGCCCAGGAGATGGGCCACGAGGAGGCGTTGTCGTCGGTCGCGGACGAGCTGCGCGACCTGACGAGCGGGTGAGTCCGCGACCTCTGACCGGTGACCGGGGGCGATCGGCCCCGGACGACCGAAACACGTTTTAGACGAGTCCGACGAACGATAGATATGAGATAACATGACAGGGTTCGCAGGTGGACGAGACGCATGACGGAAACGTCAGGAAAACGAACGGCCGCGAGGGCGCCGGCTCCCGATCGTCGGCGAGGAGTCGACCGGAGGTGGCGTGGATGGCGGACGTGAGGACGGCGATCCGGGACCGGATCCCCGTCGATCGGGAGCGACGCGACCGACTGTACGAGTTCCTCTCCCGGCGCCGGATGATGATCGGGATGACGGTCCTCCCGGTGGCGCTGTTGTTCGTGTTGATCCTCGCCTTTCCGATCCTGTGGGCGATCTTCGCGAGCTTCCACGACATCCACGCCTTCGATCCCGAGTGGACCTGGGTCGGACTCGAGAACTACGCGGAGTACCTGCTTCACGACGCGCTGTTCCGGGAGACGCTGTGGCTGTCCGTGACGTTCGCGGCCGCCTCGGTCGCGATCCACGTGGTGGTCGGGACCGCCGTCGCGCTCTTGTTGACGAAGGCATTCCCGTTCAAGAAGTTCGTGAGCGCCGTGCTCTTTCTCCCGTTTCTCATCCCGACGGCCATCCTCGGGTTCGGAGTCGGCTACATGATGAACTCCACGTTCGGGATCGTCAACTGGCTGCTCGTCGACCTCGGCATCCTGTCGTCGACCAGGGGCTGGTTCGGGAACCCCGATACGGCCCTGTACGTGGTCGCGGTCGTCAACAGCTGGAAGTTCTACGCGCTGGTGACGATCATGGTGTACGCCCGCCTGCAGTCGATCCCGGACGCCCACTACGAGACCGCGAAGATGATGGGCGCGAACGCCTGGGAACGGTTCCGCGACGTGACGCTGCCGAACCTCAAAGGCGTGCTCTTCCTGGTCGTCCTGCTGGACAGCATCTGGATGTTCTTCAAGTTCGACATCATCTGGATCCTCACCCAGGAGGGGCCCGCCGGCTCGACGCGCATCTCCGTCGTCTACGCCTACGAGATCGCGTTCCAGCGGACGGCCCTCGGCGACGCCGCGGCGATCTCGGTCATCCTGTTCACGATCGTCGCCGCCGGCGCGCTCGTCTACTTCTACGTCCTCGAACCGGAAGAGGAGGTGCGTGCCGAATGAGCCGAGGAACCGACGACGGCACCGTCGGCGAGGGCGGGCCGCGACGGCCGACCGACGGCGGCGGAACAGGAACGAGATCGGTCGCCGGGTCGGCGTCGGAGACCGCCGCCGGGTCGGCGAAAGCCGACGGCGGGACGGCGACCGTCGATCCGACCGGGATCGGTGGCGAGACGGGGGCGAGCATCATGGACTACCGCGGGTCGATCCCGCTGTGGCGGCAACTGTCGTACCCGCACCGTCGCCTGATCCGGCGGTCGATCCTCTACCTCGCGGTCGCGGCGCTCACGCTCGTTATTCTGTTCCCGGTCCTCTGGATACTCACGTCCGCGATCAGGCCGATCGGCGAGGTCGTCACCAGAAACCCGTCCCTCATCCCGACGGAGGTGACGACGTCGCACTTCCGGGAACTCTTCTTCGACTCGCGGTTCCCGATCTATCTGCGCAACACGGTCATCGTGACCGCGGGCGTGGTCGTCCTCTCGACGACGTTCGCGACGCTCGGCGGCTACGGGCTGACCCGCATCGACATTCCCCGCAAGCGGACGTTCGCGCGCGGGGTCCTGTTCACCTACATGTTCCCGCCGGTGTTACTGGCCATCCCGATGTACATCCTCTGGAGCAACATCGGGCTGCTCAACACCTACGTCGGGCTGATCCTGGCGATCACCGCGCGGGTGCTGCCGTTCTCGCTGTGGTTGATGTGGAAGTTCTTCCTGAACGTCCCCTACTCGCTCGAGGAGTCGGCCCAGATGGCCGGCGCGACCAGGTTCCAGGCGTTCAAGGACGTCGCGCTTCCGATGGCCAAGCCCGGGATCATCGCCGTCGCCATCCTCGCCTTCGCGTTCGCGTGGGGCGACTACACGATGGCGCTGATCCTCATGACCGATCTGGACATGTTCGTCATCACGACGGGCATCGAGGCGAGCTTCTTCG
>SKPV01000041.1 GCA_007119345.1 Halovivax sp. | reverse complement strand
CGTTGAACTCGACGTTCACCATGCGGTACTCGGAGCCGGCGAGGCGCTGTTCGCCCTTGCCGACGCCCTCGGCGAGCATGTCCTTGAACGGCGTGTAGTAGCCCATCGTGCCGAGGTGGAGAAAAGCCAGCGTGTCGGTGATCCCCCTGGTGTAGGCGTCGCGATCCTCGTCGTCGGGGTCGAACACCGTCTTCCGGTCGCGCTCCTCGAGGTACTCGAAGAGGATGGAAAAGTCGAGGACGGCGTTGCGAACCCGGCGACGGATCCGGTTTCGCTTCTGCTTTTTCGAGTGCTCGGTGTAATCGGTCTTTCGACCGAGGAGGAAGTCGCGATCGGAGGGCGTGAGGATCCCGCGCGGCCGGTCGGGATCGGCCGCGGTCTGCAGGGCCTCGGGTACCTCTTCGTAGGTCATACACGGTATACGTGTACTCTCGAAAGTAACCCTTGCGGTACGGGTCATCCGTGCACTGTTTCCGTTCGGACCGAAACGGGGCCACGTGAGCCCAGATGAGCCGTTTCTGGCGGATTCCGTCCGCTCCACCCCCAGCTCGGACTGATTCGGTCGACTCGCTTCGCCGGACCGGAGCCGCGTCCACCGGGCTCGTTGGCGGTTTGCGTAAACGAATTTCGAAAATCGAGTTCCGCACACCGTCGGGTTCGGGTCAGCCGAACCGTCGGCGCCTACCGCCGGACGGCGACCGGCTGTCGTCTCCCGAGTTCGGTGACGGCTTCGGCGAGGAGTTCGACCCCGATCGCGAGGCTGTGCTCGTCGACGTCGAACGTCGGCGTGTGGTGGCTCGTCGGGTGGTCGGTGCCGACGATCAGGTACGTCGCCAGCCCGCCCTCGTCCTGGACCCGTTGCATCAGGAAGGTCGCGTCCTCGCTCGCGCCGAACTCCGCCGAGGGGAGAACCTCGTCGACGCCGCGGACGTCCGCCGCGACCCCCTCCAGCAGCTCGCGGAGTTCCGGGTCGCTGTCGACCCGCGGTGACTCGCTGGTGACCCTGACCGTGACGTCGCAGTCGTGCATCTCCGCGGCGGCGTAGCAGATCCGCTCGAGTTCGGTCCGCGCGTACTCCATGAGGGCCGTCGTCTCGCCGCGGACCTCGCCGTGGATCGAGACCTCCTCGGCGATGACGTTGCTCGCGGTGCCGCCGTCGACCTGGCCGACGTTGATTCGCGTCTCCCCGTCGCGATGGCGCGGGATGGCGTAGGCGTTCTGAACGGCGGTCGCCATCGCCTGCATGGCGTTGGCGCCCTCGTTCGGTGCTCTCCCCGCGTGGGCGCTCGCGCCCTCGAAGGTGGCGGTGAGGTGCGCCATCGCCAGCGGCTTCTCGACGCCCGTAACGACGGTCCCGGTGGGATGATCGAGCCCGACGTGGACCGCAAGCAGGTAGTCGACGTCGTCGAGGTGGCCGCTCTCGGCCATCGCCTTCCCGCCGCCGGCGCGCTCTTCGGCCGGCTGGAAGAAGAGCTTGAACGTCCCGTTGAACGGTCCGTGTTTCACCGCTTCGAGGGTGCCGAGCGCGATGGCGAGGTGTGCGTCGTGGCCGCAGGCGTGCATGTAGCCGTCGTGCTCGGACCGAAACCCTTCGTCCGCGGGTCGGTGACCGGGCTCGTCGGCCTCGTACATCGAGATAGCGTCGAGATCGACCCGCAGGCCGACGGTCGGCCCCTTCCCCTGTGCGAGCGTCGCGACGACGCCGGTGTGCCCGTCCGCCGTCCGATCCAGTACCGACTCTCGTGCGCCGTTCGATCGCGCCCGTTCGCGCCAGAACCGCAGCTCCGGCTCCTCCGGGACCGCCATCCGATCCGCCGACGAGAGGGCGTCCCGTCCCACGGCGATCTCGTCGACGTCGATCCGCTCGAGTTCCTCGACGATCCGGCTCGTCGTCCGGAACTCACACCAGCCGGGCTCCGGAAATCGGTGGAACTCGCGGCGGAGCGCCGAAAGCCGGTTCCGAACGTCGTGGGACATCATCGTGCTGAACCGTACCACGTGGCGCTACTTAGTCATAATTGATAATTGTGAACCTCGTGGGCAGTATCGGGTTCCTGGGGACGGTGGAGTTCGACGGATCCGAACCGAACGGACGACCCGTTCGTCGATGCTGGAGGGGCCTCACCTTCGACGAGGCGGCGAGGAAACGAGTTGCCGGAGGCCGCGTCGTCGCGCTCCACCGTCTTGACCCGGCGCCTGGCTTCTGGGCCGAATATGAAGAACACTCGTCGGCGACGACGGCCGGCGAGTCGGAGACGCGGTGTGAGGCCGGGTCCGTGGGTGGACACCCAGCCTAGCTGTCCGACGTGACGTGATCGATCGCCTCACAGATGACGTCGAGCGCTCGATCAGCCAGTTCCTCGGTGAGCACGAGCGGGGGAAGCAGCCGCAAGACGTTGCCGTGTCGACCCGCCGTCCAGACCAGGACGCCGTGCTCGAAGCAGTACTGCTGGATCGCGTCGACGGCCTCACCGTCTGGCGCGCCGTCCTCGTCGACGAATTCGGCCCCGATGAACAGTCCGGCACCCCTGACTTCGGCGATCCTGTCGGTCTCCGACCCCGCCTCGCGGAGTCGATCCCGAATGTGCGAACCGAGCTCACGGGCGTGAGCGAGCAGGTCGTGGTCCCGGATGTACTCGATGGCGCGGGTGCCGGCGCGCATCGCGACGACGTGACCGCGGTAGGTGCCCGCGTGATCGCCCGGGCCCCAGGTGTCGAGTTCTTCGCGGTAGATGGTTGCAGAGAGCGGGTAGCCGATGCCGCCGAGGGCCTTCGCCGACGTGAACGCGTCGGGGGTGACCCCCGCCCAGTCCGCGGCCCACCACTCGCCGGTGCGGCCCAGCCCGCTCTGGATCTCGTCGAACACCAGCGGGAGATCGTTGTCGTCGGCGATGTCCCGGAGCCCCTGCAGAAAGCCCGCTGGGGGCGTGATCACGCCGCCTTCGCCCTGGATCGGTTCGACGAAGATGCCGGCCGGATTCGCGAGCCCGCCGTAGGGATCCTCGACGATCGCCTGCACCTCCTCCAGGGCGTGATCGACGGCCTCCGCCGGGGTCTTGTCCTGGCGGAGGGGATGCGGGTACGGCGCGTGGACGACGTCGCTCAGCAGCGGCGTGTAGTGGCCCTTGAATTTCGTGTTCGAGGTGAGACTCATCGCGCCGGAGGTCGGCCCGTGATAGCCGCCGCGAAAGGCGATGAGGCCGTCGCCGCCGGTGTTGTACTTCGCGAGCTTGATCGAGGCCTCGATGGCGTCGCTGCCCGTCGGCCCGCCGAAGACGACCCGGCTATTCCCCCGGAGGTCCCCGGGAGCGATCTCGCCCAGCGCCTCGATCAGCTCCAGACGGGCCTCCGTCGGGAAGTCGACCGTGTGGACGAGCTTCTCGCCTTGCTCGCGAACGGCCTCGAGCACGTACGGGTTCGCGTGGCCGACGTTGAGTACGCCGATACCGGCGAACATGTCGATGTACGTGTTCCCGTCCACGTCGCGGACCGTCGCCCCCTTCCCTTCCTCGAACGCGATCGGAATGTCGTCGGGATAGGCCACGGCCGCGCTGTCGATTTCGCGCTGGCGCTCCAGCAGCGAGCGGGTCTTCGGTCCCGGGACGTCGCCGACGTCCGGCGCGTCCGCGTAGTGGAGCTCCTCGATCGGTGGTCCTGCTGCCATGGGTGTACGGATGGAAAACGGGCCTAAAAAGTTTGTCCACAATTAGTATGCAGTGCGTAAACAGTTACTGTTTCGTAAACGGTGGTGGTGCGCAGCGGTGGCTCTCGGGAGGTGCGTTCAGTAGTCCCATCGACCGCGGCGTCTCGAATCGTCGTCGGCCGGTGGAGCCGGTTCGCCCCCGGTGGCCTACACGGCGCCGCTCGATGAACGGAGCCGCCGTCAGCGCGCCTCGACCGCGTCCGATGCCGCGATCTTCTCGAACGCCGGTTCCATGCGCTTCGCTTCCCCCTTTCCGGAGCGCTAGAGCTGCCTCGTCTTCGCGGCGGATCGCTGGCAGCGGTGACGTGACCGCGGCGGGTCCAGCGACGACGCTCGCTGGCGTCGGCGCCTCCGACGACAGGACAGTCACGGATCAACGGAACATCCACGAATCGACAGGGCGTTCACGAACCACTCCCGGAGACGTCCGCACTGGAAGGGGGACTCACTCCCAGTCGGGATGTCGCTCGCGCACTTCCTCGGGCGCTCCGGCGACCAGTGACCGGGCTCGCTCGCGCAACTCATCGAGGACCTCGTCCGTCTCGTCGACCATTTCGACGAGCGCCGTCAGCGTCGACAGGGCGTCGTGGAAGGCATCGAGTGACTCGAACGTGTCGAGGGCGTCGAGCAGGTGGCACCGAGCGGGCTCGTCTTCTCCAGCCGCCGACTCGATCCGACCCAGGAGGTCGTCGGTGCGCCCGATCCAGTAGGTCGCATCCAGAGCGACTGCGTCGGGCCGGACCGCGGTGGCGAGCGATTTGGCTCGCTCGGTCTCACCGCGAGCGAGTGCCAGGCGAGCGGAGGTCAGGCGGATTTGGACCCCCAACAGCTCCGTGTCGGAACCGGCTGCCTCGTGTGCGGCGTCGAGATGGTCGCCCGCACGGTCGTAATCCCCACTCCGGAGTGATATCTCCCCGAGGCCGAGCAGACTCTCCGCTCTCTGCTCGGCGTCCTCTCCCCGTTCTGCGATCTCGAGAGACCGTCGGCAGTACTCCCGGCCTCGCTCGTACTCCCCTCGCCGTGCCGCGATCATACCGAGCGCACAGAGCGAGGGTGCCGTTCCGGGTCGGTTGTCGAGTGACTCCATAATTTCGACACACTGCTCGTGGCGTTCGGCGGCGGCGTCGAAGCTTCCGTGGCGGTAGGAAATTTGTCCGAGGTTGTGGAGGTTGAACGCCTCGCTGTGACTGTCGCCGAGCTCGCGGTTGATCGCCAGACTCCGCTCGTGCAGTTCTGCCGCCCGTGAAAAGTTACCTCGGCGTCCCTCGACCGTGCCGAGATTGTTGAGCGTCGAAACCAGCAGGTGGTTGTCGCCGAGTTCCCGTTTGCGGTCGAGGCTCCGTTCGTAGAACGAGACCGCCCGGTCGAAGTTCTCCCGCTGGCTCGCGAGGTGGCCGAGATTGTGCAGCGATTTCGCCACCCCCTGACGGTCGCCGAGCTCTTGCCTGTACTCGAGGCCTCGCTCGTAGAGATCGGCCGCTCGATCGTACTGGCCGCGCTTTCCCTCGATCGCGCCGAGGCTGGTGAGTGTCGCCGCCACGCCCGACCGGTCCCCCCGCTCGCGTCGGTACTCGAGACTGCGCTCGAACAGCGTCGCCGCCCGGTCGACGTTCCCGCGTTTCCAGGCGAGGTTGCCGAGGTAGCTGAGACACTCCGCCTGGCCACGTCGATCGCCGAGCTCACGATTGAGCTGTAAACTCGATTCGTAGCAGTCGGTCGCCCGGTCGAACGCTCCCTGGTTCGCCGCCAGGCTGCCGAGGTGGTGACGGGTTCTTGCCTCCCAGCCGCGAAGCCCACCGGCACGAAACACCTCGAGTGCTGACTCCAGGTTCGGTTCGGCGTCGGCGTACTCCCCGCGTTCGACCAGCACTGCCCCCATCCTGAGTCGAACGCGTGCGCGAAGCACCTCGGGATCGGCCTCAATCGTCGGCTCGTT
>SKPV01000061.1 GCA_007119345.1 Halovivax sp. | reverse complement strand
GATCCGGCTGGCACCGCCACCCGGGGATGTCCATCGTCCGGATGCTCGAGGGCGAGATCGAGCACACGATGGAAGACGACTGCGTCCCGCGGACCTACTCGGCGGGCGACGCCTGGATCGATCCCGGTCACGTCCACAAGGCCGACAGCGAGAACGGGGCCCGCGCCCACGTCACCTTCCTGGGCATCCCCGACGGGGAGCCGGCGACGGAGTGGGTCGAGCCGGTCGACTGCTGACGGCTCGATCCGAAGTCGGGGCAGACTCGGGACGTATCGAGTGCTGACGGCTCGATCCGAAGTCGGGGCACCCTCGGGACGCATCGAGTGCTGACGGCTCGATCCGGAGCCAGGGCAGACTCGGGAGGCATCGACTGCTGGCGGCGCGGTCGGGGACGTATCGACGACCGTCGACGTGCCCGCGAGCGCGTCGCCGGCGCCGGGGAACCGTCCCCGCGGTTCGACGGTACGCGAATTCCCGCCGACGCGCGGGACCTGACGGACGAGGAAAGACGATGGCAACGACAACACGAGACGGAACCGACGAAGCGATCGAGCGACTACGGGAGGAACACCGGGGCGAGCTGATCCGACCCGAGGATCCGGGGTACGACGAGGCGCGTGCCATCTACAACGGGATGATCGACAGGCATCCGCGGCTGATCGCCCGCTGTGGCGACGTCGCGGACGTCATCGCGGCCGTGAACTTCGGGCGCGAGCACGACCTCGAGACGGCGATCCGCAGCGGCGGGCACAACGGCGCGGGGCTGGCGACGGTCGACGACGGCCTGGTGATCGACCTCTCGGAGATGACCGGGATCCGCGTCGATCCCGGCGCGGAGACCGTCCACGTCGAACCCGGCTGCACGTGGGGCGACGTGGATCACGCGACCCACGCGTTCGGCCTGGCGACGGTGAGCGGCGTGATCTCGACGACCGGCGTCGGGGGGCTAACCCTCGGCGGCGGCCACGGCTACCTGTCGCGCAAGTACGGCCTGACCATCGACAACTTGCTGAGCGCGGACGTCGTGCTGGCGGACGGACGGCTCGTCCGCGCGAGCGAGGACGAGCACCCGGACCTGTTCTGGGCGCTTCGCGGCGGCGGCGGCAACTTCGGCGTCGTCACCTCGTTCGAGTTCCGGTTGCATCCGGTCGAGACGGTGGTCGCCGGGCCGCTGTTCTGGCCGATCGAGGAGCTCGGGACCACCATGAAGTGGTATCGCGAGTGGCTTCCCCAAGCGCCCGAGGACGTCTACGCCTTCTACCTCACCGCGGAGGTGCCGGGCGACCCCTTCCCGGAGGAACTGCACGGCGAGAAGGTCTGCGGGCTGATGTGGTGTTACCTCGGGCCGGAAGACCGGATCGACGAGCTGATGGAACCGGCCCGCGACGTCGCCGAGCCGCTGTTCGAGCACGTCGATGCGATGCCCTACCCGGCGCTCCAGGGCATGTTCGACGACCTCTACCCGCCGGGGGACCAGTGGTACTGGAAGGGCGACTTCGTCGACGAACTGACCGACGAGGCCATCGCCGAACACGAGCGGTTCGCGGCGGTGCCGACCCCGAAGTCGACGATGCACCTCTATCCCGTCGACGGCGCCGTTCACCGCGTCGGCGAGGACGAGACGGCCTGGAGTTACCGCGAGGCGAACTGGTCGATGGTTATCGCGGGCGTCGACGCGGATCCCGCACAGCGCGATCGGATCGCCGACTGGGCGCGCGACTACTGGGCGGCGCTGCACCCGCATTCGGCGGGCGGCTCCTACGTCAACTTCATGATGGACGAGGGTCACGACCGCGTTCGGGCCACCTACGCCGACAACTACGAGCGGCTGCGGGAGGTCAAGGCCAGGTACGATCCTGACAACTTCTTCCGCGTGAACCAGAACGTCGAGCCGGCGACGTGAATCGCGCCGACGGTCGTCAACAGTGGTGAACCGCCCCGGGGTCAAGAGGTTCGAGACGCCTCTGGCGTCTCGGCATCACGGAAGATCTTTGTTCTTCCGAACGACCCCGAGGCACTCGCCCTCCTCCGCCTGTAGACCCAGAACGGGTGCCCGAACGAGCATTCGGCCGTCGCGTTATCGCCGAACGCGGCCACCGACGGGCTGATTCCTAACTCCGCGCCCGCTTCCGGAACCGGGACGCCGACGCGCGCCCCACACGTCGGACAGGATACGTCTCGACGCTCGGTCGTTCGTGCCATCGTCGATCACGCACGCCACGTCGCGGACGAGAGTACGGGATTCTCGGCGTTTCCTGACGGCTTCTCGACCGCGACTCGTCGCCCGGCCCGTCCACGGGTGTTCGTTACTTTGCCGTGCGGGTGGTGGGTTCTCCATGGTCACCGAACGCCCGCGGGAGAGCCGTCGCGGAGAGATCGACGCGATCGTAGAGCGGAAGGCGGGCGGCGTGACGGAGACGCGCGACGCGGCCGAGAAGTACACGGTCGTCGGGGCCGCGTCGCGGCGGACGTTCGCGAACTGGGTGACGCCCATCGCGGAGCACTTCGTCTGCCACCGGAACGATATGCCGGATACCGACGCCGATTCGTGGACCGTCTCCCTCGCCGGCGAGGTCGACGGGGAGCTCGCGATGGCCGACCTCCGGGAGGAGCATCCGACGGTGGCGGTCGCCCACACGATGGTGTGTGCGGGCAACGGTCGCGGCCACCACCGGCCCGAGACGGGAAGCGTTCAGTGGGGCTTCGAAGCCGCAGGCACCGCCTTCTGGACCGGGGCGCCGCTCGAGTCGATCCTCCGGGCCCACGGCGTGACGGCGCCGGACGGGAAGTGGCTCACCGCCGTCGGGGGCGACCGCTCGGACGGCGAGGACGTCTTCGCGCGCTCGATTCCGCTCGCGAAGGCGTTCGACGACTGCATTCTGGCGTGGGAGATGAACGGCCGGGCGCTCCCGCGCGAACACGGCTATCCGGTGCGGCTGATCGTTCCCGGGTGGTACGGCGTTAACAGCGTGAAGTGGGTCGAGGAACTCCGCGTCGCCGACTCGATGGTTGTCGAAGGATCGCTCGACCGCCCGGGCGAGCACGCGTTCTGGCAGCAGCGCGCCTACCGCATCCACCCCGCGGGGATCGAACCGGCGTCGAACGAGACGGTCGAGACGGTCGACACGTGGGCGCAACTGGACGGTGCGGTGGAGCACCCGTACGCGTTCGATGCCACCGTGATGTCGGTGATCGGAAGGCCGGACGGGGAGTCGCCCGTCACGCCGCGACTCGACGGGACGATCGACGTTCGCGGGGTGGCGTGGGCGGGCGACGACGCGGTCGAGCGCGTCGAGGTGTCGACCGACGCCGGCGAGAGCTGGGACGACGCGACCCTGTTCGGCCCCGAGTACGCCGGCGCGTGGCGACTGTTCCGATACGAGTGGGACGCCGAACCGGGGCGCCACGCGTTGCTGTCGCGCGCGACGGACGAACGCGGTCGCAGGCAACCCTCGAGAATTTCCGAGCCGGAGGCCTGGCGAGACGCGCTCGAGGCCGACGAGTTCCCCTGGAACGAGGGCGGCTACGCCGCGAACGCCTGCGAACCGAACGCCGTGACGGTCGACGTTCGGAGCCGGGACGAGGAGGGGTCGTTCGGGTGAGGCCGACGCAGTAGTGGTGGCAGCCCGAAGCTGCCTGCTTCGACGGACCGCGCCGGGATCCGCGGATATCCGCTCGCCTCGAGACGGAGTCCTCCGGTCCTATCGGCGTGCGGTGAGCACGTACGATTCCATCGGGAGGACGATCCCCTCGTCGTCGGTGTAGGGTTCGAGTGCGTTCCCGACGTCTCGGACGAGGGCTCGCTGGGCCGCCGCTCGAACCGCGACGAGCGATTCGGCGAGCGGCGAGCTCGCCGCCTCTCGGCGGACGAACTCCGCGGTCGACGGATAGCGCATCGACCCGACCTCGACGGTGATCGAACACTCGTCGAACCCCGCGTCCCCGACGAGCGAACGAAGGTCGTCCGCGTCCCACGCCGGGAACGGCGACCGCATCATCGTCGCGGCGTCGTCGCCGACGTGGCGCGCCAGGGCATCGGCGAGCACCTCGTAGGCGCCGTTGTGCTCGATCGGGCGCCAGACGCTGACGCCGATCCGCCCGTCAGGAGCGAGCACGCGGTGCATCTCTTCGAGCGCGACGCCGGGTGCCTCGACGAACTGGAGCGCCTGCTGGCAGCAGGCGACGTCGAATCGCTCGTCCGCGAACGGGAGATCCGTGGCGTCTCCCCGTCGCCACTCGATTCTCGGCGCGAGATCCGCGGCGCTCGCCTCCGCCACCCCCAACATCCCCTCGTTGATATCGATGCCGACGACGGTGCCCTCGCCGCCCATCCGTGCGGCCCCGCGTCGGGCGACGATACCGGTCCCGCAGGCGACGTCCAGCAGGCGATCGCTCGCCCGGAGATCGACCCGGTCGAGGAGTCTGTCGGCCCACGGTTCGAACATCCCCGGAACCAGGTACCGTTCGTAGGCTTCCGGGCCGTTTCGGTCGAGCTGCCAGCCGGTCGATCCGCGTTCGTGTTCGGACATGGATTCACCTCGAACGGGAGGACGGCGAGAACGGTCATCTATCTGTCCGGTGAAAACGTTTCACGGCGTGAAAGTGCCGACCCGCTCGCCGCCGATCCGAACGAGTTCAGGCGCGGATCGGACGGTCAGGCACGTCGCCGAGACGGTTCGGGGGCAGGAGACCGGTTCGGAGGAACCGGTTCAGGAGACCGGCTCGGACGATGCGGTGAGATCCGCCGCGTCGATCGGGCGGGCTTCGGCTCGGTACCGATCGAAAAGTGACGCCGCCCAGGCGCGCATCTCGGCCGACTCCGTGTCGACCAGCGCCCGCAACAGCCCCGTCTCGGGGTCGTAACAACAGATGCTGACTCGCTCGTCGAGGATGCAGACGCCGCACCACTCACTCAGCGGGAGATCGTCGTGAAGCAAAACGGTGTAATCGGCTCGTGCCGCCGCCTCCGTGACCGTCCGTTCGTCCCAGGAGCGGACCGCCTCGAAGACGGCGGGCGGGTAGACGTACTCGCAATCGAGGTCCTCGAGGGCGCGTTCGAAGAAGGCCTCGAGGTTGCTCGATTTCAGGATCGCCATCCCGAATCCGCGCATCCGCTCCGTCTCGTGGAGGAGCTGTGCGAACCGCTCGACTGGTTGGTAGGGGTAACCGGGCCCCGGCCGGGAGACCACCGCGTCGGTGAACAGCTCGAGGCCGAACCCGTCGATCTCGTGGGGCAGCCACTGCGCGACGTCGCGCAACGTTCGTTCGATTCGTACCGCGTCGCGGAACTCCCGGAGTCGGTCGGCGACGAATTCACCCGGCGCCGTCAGTTCGTACGTCGGGCCGTTCCTGACGATCCAACGTCGCTCCTCGAAGTCCGCCAGTATCCGCCCCATCGTCGGCGAGGATGCGCCCGTCGCCGCCCGCAGATCGTTCCGGTCGGCGGGTCGGTCGGCCAACTCCTCGAGCACCGCGACGCGGTGGTCCGACCGAACGAGAAACGCGACCTCGGCGAGCGGCGGATCCATAATCGTGGTACTCCGCGTCACTAAATAGCTTCCCCGGTCACGAAACGTCGCGGGCGGTCGTCGAACTCGACGCGGGCCATCGTCTCGCGGGCTCGGCTGACCGAGCGCGTTCCGCGAGTCGGTGGCGAACTCCGAGCTCGAGGGGTCGGGCCCGGCGCTGCTCCGCGAAGTCGATTGGCCCGGGCTCGCGATGGTCGAGTTCCTCCGTGAGGAGGAGACGGGCCCGTTTTCGACGTCGCGTCGACCGACCACTCGCGGCCGACGGACCGACGGTCGATCCGCTTTCGGCGTCGACCGACGGCCGCTCCTCACGTCGTCGTTCGGTACGGGTTGTCCGTCACGCGTCGACGGCCGATCGGACCAGGATCTTCCCGTTCCCGCGAACGACGACGTGGTAGCCGGCGTAGTGGAAATCGACCTGCTCGACGGGTTCGTGAGATCGCGACAGGAACAGGGCGTTGAGCGCTTCTGGGTCGATCGCATGATAGAGCGGCGGCAGCGAGGCGGGATCGGTTCCGTCCACCTCGGCGACCGTCGACACGAGCGCGTACACTGGCGTGTTCTCGGAATCTCGTTCCCACTCGGCGCTGGCGAGTACGATCGACGATTCGAGAGCGTCCGCTTCGTTGACCAGTGTGTCTGACTCTGTCATTGCCCGGAGTGCCACGGCCCTCCATAAAAGGCTTACCAAAACGCGTAGGTGGTGCAGGCGCAATTACGAAAATTCGCTGGACATTCGTGCTAACTTCTTCGAAACATCGGACGTATCGAGGGAACTGATCGTGGTGAACTCGCGCACGATTCGGGCGACGCGAACCGAACCCGAAGCTGCCAGCGTCCGTCGATGACTCCAGCGTCCGTCGATGACTCCAGCGTCCGTCGATGACTCTCGCGTCGAGGATGACCCCTTCTCGGTCCACCAGCTCGTCGACCCGACGGTCGACCTCGTCGCTCCACTCGACCTGATAACACGCGTCGTCGCCGAACGCGGCGCACTCGACGAGCGTCGACGCGGCCGGGCCGCTCGAGAACGCGTCCGTCACTCGATCGAAGTCGACACCGGCGACCCACAGACACGGCATCACCCACTCGGTGGTGCGTGCGGGGACGCGCTCGCCCTCCACGCGCAGTTCCGGGACCTCGGCCCGCGTCCGGCGGAGCGCGAACGCGTCGGTCTCGATGGAAAACGTTGCGACCAGCCCAGGTGCCGTTCGCCCGTCCAGCCCCCGAAGGGGGCACCGTGATCGCGGCGGTCTCCGCGGACGGTACGGGGAGACACCGTTCCCGTCGGGCCGGAAGCCGTCCGACGGGCCTTTACGCGTCCGCCGAGAGTGGTACACGTGGATTCTAACGAGGTTCGCCGCGAGTGGGCCGAGCGGTCGGGGGAATATTCGCCGGCGTACTACGCCTACTACGGTGCGGACGATCGGAGCGAGTCGGTTCGCGCGATCCTCGAGCGGTTCGTCGACCGCGAGGCGACCGTCCTGGAACTCGGGTGCAGTTCGGGCCGGCACCTCTCCCATCTCTCCGAACACGGCTTCGAGAACCTGGCGGGAATCGAGCTCAACGGCGACGCCTTCGAGGTGATGGCGGAGACCTACCCCGAGCTCGCCGCTCGCGGCACCTTCTATCACGACGCGATCGAAGCCGTCGTCGACGACTTCGAGGACGGACAGTTCGACGCGGTCTATTCGGTGGAGACGTTACAGCACGTCCATCCGGACGCCGAGTGGGTGTTCGCGGAGCTGGGGCGGATCACCGACGACCTCCTGATCACGGTGGAAAACGAGGGTGAGGACGCGCCAGACGGTGGCGTCGCGGGAACGATGGACGAAGGAGGGAACGAGCGGGCGGCTCAGAGCGGCGGCGACGGAGGGAACGAGCGGGCGTCGCTGAGCGGCGGCGACGGAGGGAACGCGCGGGCGGCCCAGAGCGGCGGCGAGCCGGGTCGTCCGTCGCCGACCGAACCCGCGGTGACCTACGTCGACGACGACGTCCCGCTGTACCACCGCGACTGGAATCGCGTGTTCACCGAGGTCGGCCTGGTCGAAGTCGACGCCAGGGAGGGCGAGCGAGATACCGTCCGGGCGTTTCGATCGAGGAAGATCGGTCCGTCCGCTGATCGAGGCGGGTGACCAGTGGGAACGTCTCCGCGGGCCGTCCCCGACCGGGTGCTGCCGGAAGCGTTTCGCCCGCCGAAGTTCCGCGCCCGCGATCGAGCGTCCCGAGCTCGGTCGCCGCGCTATCGGCGTCGGTCGACGGATTGCAGGTCAGCGTGCTCGGTCCCGGCGACCTACCGATTTCCCGGCCGAACGACACTCCACTATTCGTACCGAAACTTTTGGAATTAAATGTGAAGTGGCAATTGGCTGAATGAGATAAACTCCTGACCACTCATATAATCATCTACTGAACAATTTCGTTACACGGCCGGGGCGTTTGAGGGTGACACTTCGACACGAAAGGTCGAAAAAACCGGATTTCATCTCAATTATGCGGCGTAGAGGGGGACATTCGCCGGAAATTCTGGGGCCCGGGGAAAAATCCTTCACTCTTGGGATGCCGAACTTCCCGACCCCCACAACTTATGAGGTTGTGGTGTAATCGGAAACTATGACAGGGAACAACAATGGTGCTGTCGGAAGACGATCCTTCCTCGCGTACGCGGGTGCGGCGGCGGCGACCGCGACGATAGCGGGCTGTCTCGGCGGCGACGATACGGATCCTGACGAAGGCGAAGGCGAAGTCGACGAGGACTCCGAGCTGTGGATCAGCCAGACGCAAGATCCGACGACGCTCGACCCGCACGACCACCGGGAGACGACGACGGACAACGTGCTCCTCCAGGCCTACGAGTTGCACCTCGCGCGCGATCCGGACGGGGAGATCACCGACGGCCTCGTCACCGACTGGGAGATCGTCGATGACGACCAACACCGGCTGACCGTCCGCGAGGACGTTTCGTTCCACGAGGGGGACGACCTCGCGCCGGAAGACTGCGCGTTCAGCATCAACCGCGTCGTCGATCCCGACGCGGGGAACCTCGAGAGCCCGCAGGCGGACCAGCTCGCCGGGGTCACCGGCGCCGAGGTCGCCGACGACGATCACGCGGTCGTCGTCCACTCCGAGGGCGCCAACCCGACCGTGTTCGCCAACCTGGCGTCGTACTGTCCGGTCGTCCAGGAGTCGTGGGTGATGGACCGCGAACCGGAGGAGGTCGCCGAGGAGATCAACGGGACCGGCCCGTACCAGCTCGAGGAGTTCGTGGCCGACGAGTACACCCGGTTCACCGCGTTCGAGGACTACTGGCAGGGCCAGGCCGAGATCTACGAGCTGACCATCGACGCCTCCAGCGAGTCGAGCACGCGGATCAACAGCCTGCAGGCGGGCGAGATCGACGTCGCGACCGCCGTTCCCCCGGACGACGCGCCGGGCATCGACGCGGACGACGACCTCCACATCGCGGACGCCCCCAGCACGCGGATCCTCATGCTGCCGATGCGCTACGACGTCGAGCCGTTCGACAGCCAGGAGTTCCGGCAGGCGATGAACTACGCGATCGACTTCGACGCGATCATCGAGAGCGTTCTCAACGGGTTCGGCGACGCGACGGCCCAGCCGACGCTCGAGGGCTACGTCGGGCACAATCCCGGCCTCGATCCGTACCCGTACGACCCGGACCGCGCCGAGGAGCTGATCGAGGAGAGCGGCCACGCGGGCGAGGAGATCGAACTTCACGTCCCCGCGGGGCGGTACCTCCAGAGCGACGAGATCGCCCAGGCGTGCGTCGGATACATCGACGACCTCGACAACGTCACCTGTAACATCGAGATGCGCGACTTCGGCGAACTCGCGGGCACGTTGCTCGACGGTGACATCGAGACGACGCCCCCGTTCTTCCTGATCGGCTGGGGGAACACGACGTTCGACGCTCAGCAGAACCTCTACCCCTGGTTCACCGACGGGACCTCCCAGTACACGTTCATCGACGACGACCTGCAGGGGCTCATCCGCGAGGCGGCGTCCGAAACCGATCCGGACGAGCGCGAACAGATGCTGATGGACGCGTGCGAAATGGCCCACGAACTGGCGGTGTTCGTGTTCTTGAACCGCGAGTACCTCATCTACGGCATCAACGACCGAATCGAGTGGGAACCGAGGCAGGACGAGTACTCGCTCGCCTACGAGATGTCACTGCGATAGCCGCGCCATCGGGTCCAACACCACCTAATGTCACTGTATCGATTCCTCTTGCGGCGAGGAGCACAGGGATTGTTCGTCATCTGGGGGGTCGTCACGCTGGTGTTTCTCCTCCGGTTCATGACGCCGGGGAGCCCGGTCGACTTCGTCGCCCCGTTAGACGCGTCGCCGGAACTCCGCGCACAGATCGCCGCGAATCTCGGCCTCGATCAGCCGATTTACGTCCAGTACGTGGAGTATCTCGTCGGGCTCGCGCACGGAGACATGGGGTACTCCTACCTTCGGGGCCGGCCGGCGAGCTCGATCGTGTTCGCCAGACTCCCAGCGACGATCGAACTGGCGATCGTCGCGACGGTGGTCGCCATCATCATCTCCATCCCGCTCGGCGTCGTCAGCGCGACTCGGCGGCACAAGCCCGCAGATTACGCCGCCACGGGGTTCTCGCTGGTGGGGATCAGCACCCCGAACTTCTGGCTCGGCATCATGCTGATCTTGCTCGTCTCGGTGAGTCTCGGCATCCTGCCGACGAGCCGGCGGCCGATCGGGCTCCTCCCCGCGCTGGAGATGCTCATCTTCCAGCTCGAGGTCCAGGGGATCCGGACGTGGGTCGCCCACATCATCCTCCCGGCGATCACCCTCGGGACGTACTTCACGGCGATGATCGTCCGGCTGACCAGGAGCGGGATGCTGGACGAACTCGGCAAGCCGTACGTCCAGGCGACGCGGGCGAAGGGGCTGCCGGAGACGCTCGTCAGGTACAAACACGTGCTGCGCAACACCATGATTCCGATCATCACCGTCCTCGGGCTCCAGCTGGGGTCGCTCATCGGCGGGGCGGTGATCACGGAGTTCGTCTTCAACTGGCCGGGCCTCGGCACGCTCATCATCAACGCGATCGACGTTCGGGACTGGCCGATCATCCAGGGGGCGCTCATCGTCATCGGCATCGGGTTCGTCGTCATCAACATCGGCGTGGACGCGCTGTACACCTACCTCAACCCGAAGGTGAGTTACGAATGACGCGAACGACTCGCGGTGATCGCGCGTGATGGGAACGACTCGCGGTGATTCCGAATGATCTCGGATCGCGTCCGGCGCAGCCTCAGGCGGGAGTTCAGTCGGAGCCTCATGGCGAAGATCGGACTCGTGCTCGTGGTCCTGATCTTCCTCACGGCGATCTTCGCCCCGTTTCTCGCGCCCCACGATCCGACGGCCCAGGGGCTCGAGGAATCGAACCTGCCGCCGGTCGGGGTGACGGACACCGCCGAAGAGTTCCGCATGGTCGACGGCGAACGCGAGACGGTCGAGACGAAGACCACGGGAACCATGGACCACCCGCTCGGGACCGACTCGCTCGGGAGGGACCTCTTCTCGCGGGTGCTCTTCGGCGCCCGAACGTCGCTGATGGTCGGCCTCATCGGAACCGGCATCGCCGTCGCCACCGGCGTGAGCGTGGGCCTGGTCGCGGGCTACTACGGCGGTCGGATCGACGACTCGCTCATGCGGTTCGCGGACATCATGCTGGCGTTCCCCGCGCTCGTGCTCGCGCTCTCGCTGGTCGGGCTGTTCGGCCCGGCGACGATCCGGATACCCGACCCCTTCGTGGCCGCGGGACTCGTCGACGGCATGCCGGAGACGTTCGCGTTCCCCGTGACGCTCACGCTCGTCGTCGGGATCGTCAACTGGGTCTGGTTCGCCCGGATCGCGAGAGGCGAGGCGCTCTCGATCAGACAGGAAGAGTACGTCAAGGCGGCCAGGAGCCTCGGCGCGAACGACCGGACCATCTTGCGCCAGCACGTCCTGCCCAACAGTCTCACGCCGATCATCGTCCTCGCGACGATCCAGGTCGCGGCGATCATCCTCCTCGAGAGCTCGCTCTCGTTCCTCGGGTTCTCGGGAACGACGCTCTCGTGGGGCTTCGACATCGCGCAGGGGCGGGACTACCTGGCGACGTCGTGGTGGATCGCCAGCATTCCCGGGCTCGCCATCGTCCTGACGGTGATCGGGATCAACCTGCTGGGCGACTGGCTCCGGGACGCCCTCGACCCCGGCATCGACGGCGAACACGGGGGTGGGATGTGAGATGAGTCGCGAGCCGCTGCTGCGCGTCCGCGGACTCAAGACCCGATTCTTCACCGAGGAGGGCCGGGTGAACGCGGTCGAGGACCTCGACCTGGACGTCCGCGACGGCGAGGTGTTCGGCATCGTGGGCGAGTCCGGCTCCGGCAAGAGCGTCACGGCGCGCTCCATCCTGGGGCTCCTCGAGTCGCCGGGCCGGATCACCGCCGGGGAGATCTGGTATCGGAGCCCCGAGGTGGCGACCAGCGTCGCCGAGGATCGACCGGAGGCGGTCGACGGCGACTACGTCGACCTCCAGGCGATTCCGTCGTCGGTCCGACGGACGCTCAGGGGAACGCACTTCGCCATGATCTTCCAGGATCCGATGAGCAGTTTCAACCCGTCGCTCACGGTCGGCGAGCAGATCGCCGAGGCCGTCGAGGCCCAGCAACGAGCGCGGGCGAATCCCCGCTCGGTCGCGTCGCGGACCCAGGGGTACGGCCTCGGTCAGTTTCTCCTGAGTACGGTGTCGGGGGTGCGAGAGTACGTCACCGAATCGAGTCGAGAGCGCGCCGTCGAACTGCTCGAGACGGTCGGCATTCCGGACGCCCAGCTTCGCGCCGATGAGCACCCCCACGAGTACTCGGGCGGCATGCTCCAGCGGGCGATGATCGCCCAGGCGCTGGCGGGCGAGCCGAACGTGCTGATCGCCGACGAGCCGACGACCGCGCTCGACGTCACCATCCAGGCCCAGATCCTCGACCTCCTCACCGAAATCCAGGAGGAGACGGGGATGACGATCCTGCTGATCACGCACAACCTCGGCGTCATCGCTCGCATGTGCGACCGCGTCGGCGTGATGTACGCCGGCGAGATCGTCGAGCGCGGCACGCTCGCCGACGTCTTCCAGGACTCGGTCCACCCGTATACTCGAGGCCTGCTCGGCAGCGTGCCCGACCTCGAGGGCGTCGCGAGCCGCCTCCAGCCGATCCCCGGGAACGTGCCGGGCCTGTACGACCACGAGATGGGCGAGCGCTGTTACTTCGCCGACCGGTGTCCGAAGGCGATGACGGAGTGTCTGGAGCACCCGCCGGACTTCGAGATCCCCGACAGCCCCGAGCACGCCGCGAAGTGCTACCTCGCGGAGACGAGCTACGACGAGTCGCGGGCGCTCCCCGACGGGTACTTCGAGGACGAGCCGACCGCGGACGACGCGGGGGACGGCGACCGGGAGCGGCCGGTCGAACGATCGCGAGCGGACGGGGGTGAATCACGATGAGCACGGACGATTCGAGCGGACGACCGACGAGCGCGGACGATTCGAGCGGGCGATCGACGAGCGCGGACGATCGCCCGGCGGGCGGCCCGGCTCGAGACGGGGAGGAACCGCTCGTCAGCGTCGACGGCCTCGAGAAGTACTTCTGGGAGAAGGACTCGATTCTCGATCGCCTGCTCGGCGAGGAGCCGGTCGCCGTGCGCGCGGTCGACGGCGTGAGCCTCGACGTCTACGAGGGCGAGACGCTCGGGCTCGTCGGCGAATCGGGCTGCGGGAAGTCGACCGCCGGAGAGACCCTCCTCCGCCTGCAGGAGCCGACGGGCGGGCGCGTCGAGTTCGAGGGTCGAAACGTCTACGAGATGGACGGGACCGAGCTGACCGAGTTCAGACGGGAGGCCCAGGTCGTCTTCCAGGATCCGTTCTCGAGTCTCGATCCGCGGATGACGGTCGGACAGATCGTCCGGCAACCGTTCGAAATCCACGACGTCGGGACCCCCGACGAGCGCCGCGAGCGGGTCCGCGAACTGCTAGCGCACGTCGGCCTCTCGGCCGACCAGATCGACCGGTACCCCCACGAGTTCTCCGGCGGCCAGCGCCAGCGGATCGGCATCGCCCGCGCGCTCGCTCTGGAGCCGGAGTTCATCGTGCTGGACGAGCCGACGAGCGCCCTCGACGTCTCGGTCCAGGCGCAGGTGCTCAACCTGCTGGACGACCTCCAGGACGAGTTCGACCTGACCTTCCTGCTGATCAGCCACGACCTCTCGGTGATCCGCCACGTCTGCGACCGGGTGGCGGTGATGTACCTCGGCGAGATCGTCGAGGTCGGCCCCGTCGAGGAGATCTTCGACGAGCCGCGTCACCCGTACACGCGGGCGCTGCTCGAGAGCGTTCCCCGGGCGTCGGTGACGGAGAGAGACCGCGAGCGCGAGACGCTCTCGGGGGACGTGCCGTCGCCGCGGAATCCGCCGAGCGGCTGCCGGTTTCGCACCCGCTGTCCGCAGGTGATCCCGCCCGAGGACCTGGACGTCGAGCAGGAACAGTATCGGGCGATCATGAACGTGCGCGAGCGGATCGAATCCCGGACCATCGCGCTCGAAGCGGTCGGCGAGGGCGGCGAGTACGCGGACGAAGACGGCGAGCTCGCGGTCGACGACGTCGGCGCCTTCGTCGACGATCTCAAAGCCCAGCTTCTCGACACCACGCTGGCGCCGCGCCACGACGAGCGCGTGGAGGCGGCGCTCACCGAACTCGCCGCCGAGAACTGGGCGGACGCGGCCGACCGGCTGCGGTCGGCCTACGAGAGTCCGTGCGAGCGGGTCAACCCCGACCTCGGCGAAGCCGATCACCCGGTCGCGTGTCACCTCTACCGCGACGACGCCGACCCGGGTGGCCGCGACGAGGGGTTCGACTTCGCGGGATGACGGCGGTCGAACCGGGACCCGGACGTCGCTCGCGGGATGACGGCGGTCGAACCGGGGCCCGGACGGCCCGGCCTCCCTGCGGGGTCGTCGGGGCGTTCGGCGGCCACACAGGGGCGGCCCTGCCGTTGCGGTTTGTGGCCCGTCCCGGCCGCCCGCTCACGTCGCTGACGGGTCGGCGGATCGGCGGGACGGAGGACAACGTTTTTCTCGCTGAGGTTCCGGATTCGCACATGAACATGCCTGCGAGCCGGTCGAGCGAAGGGGTTCGATGAACGCCGTCAGCGACGAGCTCTGGGCGGAACTGCTCGCCGAGGCCGACGCGGTCGCGGCTGAGTATCGCGAGGACGGGTGGGAGGTCGTCGCCGTCGAACCGGGCGCGGTCTCCCCGGCGGAGAAGGACGATCGCTTCGGGCTGAGCGTCCTCCTGCAGGGAAGCGAGTACGACGCCGTCGAAACCCTCGTCGATCGCGACGGGGTCTGCTTCGACGAGGCGGAGGTCTACCGCAACGCGGCGGGCGACGTGATGTACGTCCTCGCGATCGAACTCGATACCGACAGCGAGACGGCCGTCGTCGTTCCCATGGCGTACTCCGTCGGGAGCCTCGGGCGCGTCCTCGAGACGGCGCTCGAGGAGGGCGAACTGGGCGTTCACCTCCGTCCGCTCTCGATCGAGCGGTGGGTGACGTTCACCCACGACGAGCCGTCGCTGTTCGTCGGCGGGTCCCCGTAGCCGTCGAGTGAGGCGCCGCGCGTCGGCGCGAACGCGAACCGCTCGTCGAGGAGTCCGTCGTTTTCCCGCGAGGAAGCCCGCGATCACCGCCGCCGAGCGTACCCACCTGCCGCGGTCGTGGTAGCGCCATCCGTGACGAGCGCGGAGCCCGTCGTCGGTGACGACGAAGTGTAGCGGGACGCATTGCCCCGGCCGACGGGGGCGACCCTCGACCGTTTTTCGCCGTCGTTCCGCCTAGAACGTATCGGTTATCCGCGGCGAGACGTCGTCCCGGGACCCCTCGCGGTCCTCCCGGTGCTCGTCGTCGGCGCCAGCGAGCGGGAGCCGGTCCCGAAGGGAGATCGACGCCTCGACGCCCTGGTAGTACGAGAGGTGGAGCCAGTCCGACAGCTGCCGGACCAGCCCCGAGTCGATCTCGCGCTCGAAGACTTCGCCGTCGGCGATGGTCTCGCCCTCCAGCTGCTCGAGGAGCCGCCGGGTGAGATCGACGCCCTTCTCCGCGTCGTAGCCGCGGGCCACGTAGTGCTTGTACGGGTGGCGGATCCACGAGCACTCCCAGTGGGCGTAGACGTCGATGCGCTCCTCGCGGTCCTCGATCGCGTGGAGCACGACGTGGAGCTGATGGTCGGCGAGCGGCGACGACCGCCAGACCCAGGACCCCTCGGACGTGTTGCCGTCCATTCGGACCTTGAGGGAGGCGATCGGGTTGCGGGAGAAGCCGAGCGCCGAGAGGGCGGCTTCGAGGGCCTCCTCGGAGCAGTGGGCCGTGCAGACGTACTCCTCGGCGGTGGTGTGACTGACGGCGTAGCCGCCGAAGGAGCCGTAGATCAGGTAGTGCAGCTGCGGGACGATCGTCCGGCGGACCGCGTTGACGGCGTCCTCACGAAACCCCATGCGCGACCGTCGGGCTCCGGGCGGGTGAACCTTGCCCGCGCGTTCGACGGCTCCGTATCCGCTCGTCCTCGAAATCGGGTCGGTCCGCGGAATCGTTGTGCCGTGGTCGACCCGCGGAATCGTCGCGATCTGGTCGGCTAGCGGAATCGTCGCGATCGGGTCGGCTCGCGGAATCGTCGCGATCGGGTCGACCCGCGGAATCGTCGCGATCGGGTCGGCTCGCGAGATCATTGGGATCGGATCGATCCGTAGAATCGTCGCGCTACGGCCGGACCGCGAGATCGTCGCGCTGCGGTCGCCTCGCGGGCCGTACTTCGCCATAGTGAAGTGTCTCACCCGCCGCGTCCTCGTATGCAAACCGTTCTCGTCACCGGCGCGCTCGGGAAGGTGGGCCGCTGGACGGTCGCGGAACTGGCCGGCGACTACGAACTCGTCGGGGTCGACCGCTTCGAACCCGAACGCGCCGGATCCGGGGCCGTCGAGTACCTCGCGGCGGATCTCACCGAACAGGGGCCGGCGTGGGAGATCGCCGCCCGCGTCGAGCCGGACGCGGTCGTCCACGCCGCGGCCGTCCCGGGTGCGGGCCACCGCGCTCCCACGGAGACGTTCCTGGCGAACGTCGCCAGCGCGTACAACGTGCTCGCGGCCGCAGGCGAGGTCGGCGCGGACGTCGTCTGGACGTCGAGCGAGGCGACCTACGGGGTCACGTTCGGCGAGGAGGCGCGCCCGCTCGAGACCCTCCCGATCGACGAGACGCACCCGCAGCGACCCGAGGACGGCTACGGACTCTCGAAGGTCGTCGGCGAGACGATCGCCGATCGGACCGTCAGGCGGTACGGGATCTCGGTTACGAGCGTGCAGCCGTCGTGGGTGCAGCTTCCCGGGGCGTACGAGACGCCGGCGATCCGGGACGCGTTCGATCTCGACGACCCGACGCCCTCGGGGAGCCTCTGGTCGTACGTCGACGTGCGGGACGTGGCGACGATGATCCGGCGGGCGATCGAGACCGACCGGGAGGGCCACGAGCGGTACCTCGCGGCGGCCGCGGACAACTACCTCGACGTCCCGACGGCCGACGCGATCGAGGCCGCGTGGGGGACGCTGCCCGACGAGTGCTCGCTCGAGGGCGACGAGTCCGCGTTCTCGACCGCGAAGGCTCGCGCCGAACTCGGCTGGATACCCGACCACTCCTGGCGCCAGGCGGAGCGGGCCGACGTCGACCCGCCGCTCTCGGAGGAGGCGGGCCGATGAAGCTCGACGACAGAACGGCGATCGTCACGGGGGCGAGCAGCGGGATCGGGCGCGCCATCGCGATCGAGTTCGCCCGAGAGGGCGCGAACGTCGTGATCGCGGACGTCCGCGAGTCCTCCCGGGTCCCGAACGAGGATCGACCGACCGCGGAGGCCGTCGACGCCGCGGGCGGGGCGGCCCGGTTCGAACGAACCGACGTCACCGACGGGGACGACGTCCGCGAGCTCGTCGACCGCACGGTCGAGGCGTTCGGCGGCGTCGACATCCTCGTCAACGGCGCCGGTATCACGACCGACGGCTCGGTCGAGGCGGTGGACGACGACGAGTGGGATCGGATCCACGACGTGAACGTCAAGGGGATCGTGCGCTGTTCGAAGCGGGCGCTCCCGCACCTCCGCGAGAGCGACCACGGCCGGATCGTCAACATCTCCTCCCAGCGGGGACTTCGCGGCGGGGCCTCGCCCGAGAAGGCGGCGTACGTCTCCTCCAAGGGGGCCGTGACGAACCTCACCCGGCAGATGGCGCTCGATTACGGCCCGGAGGGGATCGCCGTCAACGCGATCTGTCCCGGCCCCGTCGAATCGGGGATGACGCCGATCGAGGACGAGGACGACCGGCAGGCGCTCCTGGCGGGGATCCTGACGCCGTTCGTCGGGCAGCCGGAGGACGTCGCCCCGGCGGCCGTCCTGCTCGCGAGCGACGGCGGGCGGTACAT
>SKPV01000200.1 GCA_007119345.1 Halovivax sp. | reverse complement strand
GCCGTGGTCGTTACAGCGGTCGATCATCACCGCGATCGAGTCGCGGTCGTCGTTCATCGAGTTGGGGCCGAGGGCGAACGCCGACTCGTACTCGTAGGACTCCATCCGGACGTTCATGTCCCGGCCCTTGTGCTGGTAGCTGACCTCGACTTCCTTCTTGCAGGCGACCGGACAGGAGTGACAGGTCGGCTCGTCGACGAGGATGTTCTCGCGGACGTTCTCGCCCGAGACCTTCTCCGAGTCGAGCAGGCGCTCCTCGCCAGGGGCCTCGCTTTCCGAGGCGCTCCTGGTCGAGGTGTAGCGTGCGTTCTTCGTCGGGAGACCGTCCATCTCCTCGCTGACGTTCATCAGGACGTTCGTCCCGTACAGCGAGAGGCCGCCCTCGTTCGGCGCCGTCACTTCGGACTCCCTGATCGCCTGCATCGCCTGCGTGTGCCCTTCTTTGAAGGTCTCTTGGTCGGCGGGTTTGGGCATCTTCGTCGTCGACTTGACGACCACCGCCTTGAGATTCTTCGACCCCATCACGCCGCCGGTGCCCCCGCGCCCGGAGGCCCGGTCGTCCTCGTTGATGATGCAGGCGTAGCGGACCTCGTTCTCGCCCCCTTCACCGATAGCCATTATCGAGAGGTTCTTGCCGTAGGCGCCGTCGACCTCCTCCTCGATCGCGTCCCGAGTGTCGTGGACGCCGTCGCCCCAGAGGTGGGACGCGTCCCGGAGTTCGACCTCGCCGTCTTCGACGTACGCGTAGACTGGGTCGTCGGCCTGGCCCTCGAAGATGAGGCCGTCGAAGCCGGCCCACTTGAGCCGGGCGCCCGACCAGCCGCCGTGGTGGCTGTCGGTGACGGTGCCCGTCAGCGGGGACTTCGTGCAGACGGCGATGCGGCCGCTCATCGTCGTCTGGGTGCCGGTCAGGGGACCGTTCATGAAGACGAGCGGGTTGTCGGGTCCGAGCGGGTCGACGTCGGGTCCGGCCTCGAAGACGTACTTCGCGCCCAGTCCGCGGGCGCCGATGTACTTTTTCGCGTCCTCGTCGTCGATCGACTCGTGGGCGACCGACCCGTCGGACAGATCGATTCGGGCGACGTTGTCGTGGAAACCGCCGAGTTCGGTCATGGTAAGGGTGTACGGTTCAGTACGACGGCTGGTCTGTTAGGAGTTAGCACCAAACGATAACCGTATGCGGTTACGTCGACGCCGTCGGCCGCGGCTCCGCCCCGGTCGTGACTCGGTCCCGAAGTCGCCTCGGTCCCGAAGTCGCCCGCTGGTCAGAGCAACAGCGAGATGACGGCCAACACGAGGAAGATCAACACGAAGATCCGGGCGATCTCCATCGTGACGCCGGCCACTCCCCGGGCGCCGACCGCGGCCGCGACGATCGCCAGGACGAAAAAGACGATCGCCCAGTAGAGGAATCCACCATCGGCGATCTGCAGCGGGGCAACTTCGAACATAGCCGGGCTTCCACATCACCCTAAATAAAACGACGGCACGGTCCAGCGACGTTTGTCCCGGTCTACGGGCGTAACGGACGCTGTAATCCGTGCGATCGATAGGGGGTGATCTCGTTCCCCGCCGTCAAGCGTAGCCCGGTCCATCGGGCCGCCGTCGTGCGTAAATCGGTCCATCGGGCCGCCGTCACGTGTGAGGCTGTTTCCGCCGCATGCCGTCTTCGCGGCCGGACGATTTTGGGTCGGACGGCTCCCGACGTGATCACTACGACGGACTCTCACCCGAACTGACAGCAGAAAGGTATGTTTATGCGGTGCCGTGTCAAATGGTACCACATGGCTCTCAAGGGTCCGGGCTCGCCGTTCGAGCGCCTCCGACAGAAGTACGAGGACGCGGAACCGCACTGCGTGGAGTGCGGCTTCGTCGACGAGGAAGGCGGCTGGCGCGTTCGGGCGACCGGTAGTCGCGTCCGTTATCAGCACACCTGTCGAATCTGTGGCGCGAGCAACGTCCGCGAGCTGCGGCTTTGAGCCGCCGGCGCGGGGGCGTCTCCCTCGTCGACGCGAGCGGCGCGTCGGTTCGTCCCGAGATCGATCTTCGGCCGCACCGTCCCGTCGCGCAGACGAAGCCGCTTTACGCGCCCGGTCGCTTCGTCCGGTAATGAGCGAACCCACGCCCGAGGTCTACGAGCAGGGCAAGGGGATGGACGCCCACAACCAAGTGATGCGGGAAATCCGCGCCCGCAAGGAGGCGAGCTACGATCCCCACGAACCCACGCGCGTGTGGCTGGACGAGGACAACACGCCCACCGGCGTCACGGAGAGCCTGACGATCATCCTGAACACCGGCGGCTGTCGCTGGGCCCGCGCCGGCGGCTGCACGATGTGTGGCTACGTCGCCGAGTCGGTCGACGGCGGCAGCGTCAGCCACGACGCGCTGATGGACCAGATCGACGTCTGTCTCGCCCACGAAGCCGACCGCGCCGACGAACCCGCCGAACTGATCAAGATCTACACCTCCGGTTCGTTCCTCGACGAGCGAGAGGTCGGCGCCGAGACCCGCCGCGCGATCGCCGAGACGTTCGCCGACCGCGAGCGCATCGTCGTCGAATCCCTGCCCGACTTCGTCGACCGCGAGAAGATCGCCGACTTCACCCGCCACGGCCTCCACACCGACGTCGCGATCGGCCTCGAGACGGCCACCGACCGCGTGCGCCACGACTGCGTGAACAAGTACTTCGACTTCGCGGACTTCGAGGACGCCTGCGCGGAGGCGGCGGCCGCCGACGCGGACGCGGGCGGTGACGCGGACGCCGGCGTCAAGACCTACCTCCTCATGAAGCCGCCGTTCCTCGCGGAATCCGAGGCCGTCGCCGACATGATCTCCTCGATCGAGCGCTGCGCCGCCGTCGAGGGCTGTCACACCGTCTCGATGAACCCCTGCAACGTCCAGCGCTACACCATGGTGGACGAACTCTACTTCCGCGACGGCTACCGCCCGCCGTGGCTCTGGTCGGTCGCGCACGTCCTCGAGGAGACCGCCGACGTGGACGCGATCGTCGTCTCGGACCCCGTGGGCCACGGCTCCGACCGCGGCCCCCACAACTGCACGGAGTGCGACGATCTGGTCCAGAAGGCGATAAAGGACTTCGGCCTCCGGCAGGATCCCTCGGTCTTCTCGCAGGTCTCCTGTGAGTGCGAGGCCACCTGGGAGGCGGTGATGGAACTGGAGGCGAGCTACAACCAGCCGCTGGTTCGCTGACGGGACGCCCGTCGGATCCTCGCGGCGAACGGTGCTGCCGGGACGCCCGTCGGATCCTCGCGGCGAACGGTGCTGCCGGGACGCCCGTCTGCTCCTCGCGGCGAACGGTGCTGCCGGGACGTCGCCCCGGGTCAGGACGGGTGCTGGTGACGGAGCTTCTCCCCGACCTTCCCGGGAATCGGCGTCAGGCAGTCCTTGCACTTCCAGGTGGGATAGACGCCGGTGTCGTCTTTCTCCATGTCCTGTCGAAAACGGAGCGTCGCGCCACACGTACAGCGGTGGGTCGGTCCGCTCATGCGGAACCGGTCGGGGCGAATCGTCATAATTCTCACGTCGTCCGTTCGGTCCCGAGAAACGGTCATCGTCTCCGATCTATCGCCCAGACGGACATTCTGCGCACGGGTCAGACTCGGCTCTCGGCGTGCCGACCCGCCTCGCCGCCGACGGTCGCCCGGTGGAGGTGGGTCGTCGCGGTCGGATTCCGTTGGCGGGTCGTCCCGAATCGGCCGTCGATTCGCCGCGGATCGACGACCGCCCGCGTCGAAATTTGGAATGTTTACTACAGACTGTGTAATTTTCTTACTAACGTACCATCAGAGATAAATACGCGCCCGTGGCACCACTCTATCAGATGATTCCGATCGACGATTCCCCCATCGTGCGCGACGGAAAGGTGCTGATTCTGGCGATGGACCACGGGCTGGAGCACGGTCCCGTAGACTTCGAGGAGGTTCCGGAGAAGCTCGACCCGTCCACGGTGTTCGAAACGGCGACCCACGACGCCGTGACGGCGATGGCGGTCCAGAAGGGCGTCGCCGAGGGCTACTACCCCAGCTACGAGGACGACGTCGAGCTCCTGATGAAGATCAACGGCACCTCGAACCTCTGGATGGGCGAGCCCGACTCGGCGGTGAACTGCTCGGTCGACTACGCCGCCGAGCTCGGCGCCTCGGCCGTCGGCTTCACCGTCTACGGCGGCTCGAACCACGAGATCGAGATGGTCGAGGAGTTCCGCGACGTCCACGAGGACGCCCGGGCGTACGACATGCCCGTCGTCATGTGGTCGTACCCGCGCGGCCAGGGGCTCAAGAACGACACCAAGCCGAGCACGATCTCCTACGCGACCCGGCTCGCGCTCGAACTCGGCGCCGACGTCGCGAAGGTCAAGTATCCGGGCAGCAAGGAGGCGATGGCCCACGCCGTGCAGTGCGCCGGCGACATGAAGGTCGTCATGAGCGGCGGCTCGAAGACCTCCGACTACGAGTTCCTCTCGACCGTCGAGGCCGTGATGGACGCGGGCGCGAAGGGACTGGCCGTCGGCCGCAACGTCTGGCAGCGCGAGGACCCGACCCGGATCCTCGACGCCCTCGAGAAGGTCATCTACGAGGGCGAGACGGCCGACGCCGCCCTCGAGGAATGAGCGACGCCGACGCGACGGCCGACGACGCCGACGCGGTCGAGGCGGTCGTCGACGTGATCGCCCGATCGGCGGACGAGATCCGTCGGGGGCTGGTCGGCCGCCGCGAGGACGTAGACGAGGAGAATCCCAGCGGCGAGACCCAGGCCGAAGCGGACGTCTGGGCCGACGAGCTGCTCGGGGAGCGCCTGGCGGCCATCGAGGGCGTCGCCGAGTACGCGAGCGAAGAGCGCGTCGAGATCTCCGCCGTCGGTGACGGCGACCTCTACGTCGCCGTCGATCCGCTCGACGGCTCCTCGAACCTCAAGTCGAACAACACGATGGGGACGGTCTTCGGGATCTACGACGAGCCACTGCCGGCGCCGGGGACGTCCCTGGTCGCCTCCGGCTGGATCCTGTACGGCCCCATCACGACCATGGCCTACGCCCGGGACGGGACCGTCGAGAAGTACGAGCTGACCGACGACGAGCGCACCCTCGTCGATCCGGACGTCACGCTCCCCGAGGACCCGCTCGTCTACGGGTTCGGCGGCCGCGTTCCCGACTGGCCGGCGGAGTTCGAGGCGTACGTCCGCGAGATCGAGTCCGACCCGTCGCTCAAGCTACGCTACGGCGGCGCGATGATCGGCGACGTCAACCAGGTGCTCACCTACGGCGGGATCTTCGCGTACCCAGCCCTCGAGGACAGCCCGCGGGGGAAGCTGCGGCTGCAGTTCGAGGGGAACCCGATCGCGCACCTCGTCGAGTCTGCGGGCGGGCGCTCCTCGGACGGAACCCGCTCGATCCTCGAAGTCGAACCGGACGAGCTCCACGACCGGGTGCCCGTCCACGTCGGCAACACGAAGCTGATCGAGCGCCTGGAGGACGCGCTCGAGTGAACCGTAGCGGGGCGATTCGATCGCGACCGCCGTTCTGACCGACGGCCCACGGCACCGGCGGCACGACCTGGCCGCTGGGTTCCGGTCATCGCCACCCCGTCCGGACGGCTAGGTTCGCGGCATCGACGCCCTACCGGAGTCGCGATCACCACGAAATCACTCCGGTTCGTCGCTCGTAGAGCCTTGCTTCGGTTCGTCGCTCGTAGAGCCTTGCTTCGGTTCGTCGCTCGTAGTTCCTTGCTTCGGTTCGTCGCTCGCAGTGACGCGGTTCGGTTCGTCGCTCGTAGAGCCTTGCTTCGGTTCGTCGCTCGTAGAGCCTTGCTTCGGTTCGTCGCTCGCAGTGACGCGGTTCGGTTCGTCGCTCGTAGCGGCGCACTCCGGCTCGGGACCGCCGTCGGTCAGGTGCACGCCCGGATCGCTCTCGTCCGGACCGTCCGTTTGCGGCTCGGCATCGGGCGCTTCGCCGTCCGCGGCCGCCTCGTTCGACGAGCGCCGCCCGTTCAGCTGGACCAGCGCGACGGCGCCGACGAGGACCGCCGCGTAGAACCCCCAGCGGGGCCAGCCCGTCGCCAGGAACAGCAAGAAGAGTCCGATCACCCAGAGCGCCGCGGCGAGGAGGAACCACGCCGCGCCGACGACGGCCCGCCCGTGCGCCCGGTATCGTTCGTTCTCGATCATGCGTGGTGGCGGCGTGCTGGTTCGACCATGGTCAGAAGTGGTAGCCGTGTTCGTCGGTCAGCGCGTGGGCGGCGATCCCCCAGACGTGATCCTGGCCCGGCCACCAGGTCCTGGCGCTGTTGATCGACGCGATCAGCGCGCCGTCGGCCAGGTCGGGATCCGGGTGGTAGGTGACCGAGCCGCTGTCGCCGTCGCTCATGTCGGCTTCGGTTCCCCACCGAAGTTGGCCGCGTCGGCAGCTGTCGGCGGTCACGCAGGTGGCGGCGTCGACGCCGTGTATTCGCCCCTGGGTCCGACCGGTCGTCCCGCCCATCTTCTCGACGTACTCGCCGCGGGCGATGAGGTCGGCGAGCCCCCAGAGGGTGTACTGTCCGGCCACCGGGATCGGATCCACGACGTCGAGCTCGCTCCCGGGCGTGAACTCGTCCGTCGACCGGGCGACGGCGACGTCGGCGTCGGGGAGTTCGTCCGTCACGTACCCGATCTCCGGCCGACTGGTGGTCCGGTTGGCGGGGAGCCGCAACGGGGCGCCGATCGCGGAGTCGCCCGCGTAGGCGTGTAAGGCGGTGGCGAATGTGGGTTCGTCCGCCTCGGGATGGTAGAGCGCCGGCGTGACCGTCGCGTAGCTGTCTCTCGTCTCGCAGCGGACGCCGCCGGGGACCGGATCGATGTTGGGGTACGGGACGAGGTGTGGCTCGGCATCTTCGTCGAGGTCGGTCTCGAAGTGGTCCAGCGCGTCGACCCCCTCGACCTGCAGCGAGACGTCGTCGAACGACCCGTCCCAGTCGAGGTCGATACGCGGGAGGAGGCCGGCCAGATCGCTCGGCAGGCTCCGCATGTCACCGTCCCTGAACCCGATCGATATCCGGGCCGACCCGTCGTCGTACGAACCGGGGACGACGGCGCTGTTGACGTAGCCCGGAATCGAGAGCCGCGTCAGTCGAGCGTGCACTTCGAGGGCCGCCGAGACGGCCGCGTGCCACCGCGCGGGGACCTCCCGCGTCCGACGCTCGACCGTCGACGGATCGTCCGGGTCCGGTCTGACGAGCGCCGCGTCGACGGTGACGGTCCCGCCGCTCGCCGTCAGGTAGTCGTCGACCCCGAGTACGTGCGCCACGCCGAGGGCGTACCCCGCGCCGGCCGCGTTGCGGAGCACCGTTCGTCGGTCGACGTGGAGCTCGCTCGAGTCGGTGGGCGCCTCGCCGTCCGAGGGCTCTCCCGTCGGGACCGAAGGCTCTTCCCGCCCCGCTGGTTCGTCGTGTGCGTCGGCCATGCTCCCACGTGGACGGACCGATCGCCGCGTCTCGCCGCGCCCCGCCGCTCCTGCGCGCCGGCCGGTCCGCCGTACGCTACCTCTAGACGTCCGTTAGGGGGTTCCAGATTCTGCTTGCACACTCCTCCCAGGTTTTAACCGCCGTCCGGGTGTATCCCGGCGGTAGCGCGTGCCGAACGCGCCGCCGCACGCCTCTCTCCGAGCCGCGCCGCTCGTTCTGAAAAGCTCGTCGCGCCGTTCGGGAGATAGGGCGTTCGTTCCGAAAATAGGGCGCGCGTTCTGGCAACGGGCCGCTCTACCTCGGGGACGTCGTCGCCCGGTCCACCCGACGCCGATCGTGTCCACGTTCGCCCCGGTCGTGGGACGTCGACGCCGGACCAGGTGTCGACGGCCCGTCCGTGTTGTCGTCCCTTCCAGCGGCGATCGGACTCGTTCGAGCGCGTTCGATCGGCTTCGGACCGCCGACTCGAATGGAAAACGGTTTGGGGCCGACCCTCGCAGATTTTGCCATGAAGGTGCGCATTTCTGCCGGCGCGTCCGCGGCGGAGGCGTCGGCGATCGCCGCCGCGATGGCCGAGCACGTCGGCGACGACGTGGAGGTGTACGTCGGCGACGAGAGCGAGCCGACGGCGGTCCGGGAGGTGACCGCCGCCCCCGGCATGAGCGCCGGTGACGCCGCCGCGGCGGGGACGATCGGCGCGACCGACGGCGACGGCGTCACCGTCGAGAGCGACGAGCCCGGGCCGACCGAGCGCGAGCGCAAACTCCGGGAGGAGATCGCCGAGATCCTCGAAGGCGGTCACGAGAAGTACAAGGAACAGCTTCCGGAGGAAAACAAGCTCTTCGTCCGGGAACGCCTCGACCTCTGGTTCGGCGGCGAGGACGACGAGTTCCTCTTCGAGGACGGCAAGTTCGCCGAGTTCGACGCCGACGACCGGCTTCCGGCGGACGCGCTCATCACGGGCGCGGCGACGTTCGAGGGTCGGGACGTCCACTTCATGGCCAACGACTACACCGTAAAGCGCGGGAGCATGGCCGCGAAGGGCGTCGAGAAGTTTCTCCGGATGCAACAGCGCGCGCTGAAGAGCGGGCGCCCGGTGCTCTACCTGATGGACTCCTCCGGCGGCCGGATCGACCAGCAGACCGGCTTCTTCGCCAACCGCGAGGGGATCGGCAAGTACTACTACAACCACTCGATGCTCTCCGGCCGGGTGCCCCAGATCTGCGTGCTCTACGGCCCGTGCATCGCCGGCGCGGCCTACACGCCCGTCTTCGCGGACTTCACCATCATGGTCGAGGGGATGTCGGCGATGGCGATCGCCTCCCCGCGGATGGTCCGGATGGTCACCGGCGAGGACATCAGCATGCAGGACCTCGGCGGACCGGACGTCCACGCCCGCGAGTCGGGCTCGGCCGACCTCGTCGCGAGGGACGAGGAGCACGCCCGCGAGCTCGTCGCCGACCTCATCGCCTACCTTCCGGACAACGCGGACGAAAAGCCCCCGCAACGGGACGCCATTCCGCCGGCGAAATCCCCCGCCGAGATCGACTCGATCGTCCCCCAGCACCCGAACCGCGGCTACGACATGGTCGACGTCATCCACCGGATCGTCGACGAGGGCTCGTACTTCGAGCTCAAACCCGACTACGGGGCGGAGATCATCACCGCCTACGCCCGAATCGGGGGGCGCCCGATCGGCATCGTCGCCAACCAGCCGGCCCACCGCGCGGGCGCGATCTTCCCCGACGCCGCCGAGAAGGCCGCCGAGTTCATCTGGAAGTCCGACGCGTTCAACGTCCCGCTGCTGTATCTCTGTGACACGCCCGGCTTCATGGCCGGCTCGCAGGTCGAGAAGGACGCGATCCTCGAGAAGGGCAAGAAGTTCATCTACGCCACCTCCTCGGCGACGGTGCCCAAGCAGACCGTCATCGTCCGCAAGGCCTACGGCGCCGGCATCTACGCCATGGGCGGGCCCGCCTACGACCCCGAGAGCGTCATCGGGCTTCCCTCCGGCGAGATCGCGATCATGGGCCCCGAGGCCGCGATCAACGCGGTCTACGCCCGGAAGCTGAACGCGATCGACGACGAGGACGAGCGCGCGGAGATGGAAGCCACGCTCCGCGAGGAGTACCGCGAGGACATCGACATCCACCGGATGGCCAGCGAGGTCGTCATCGACGAGATCGTCCCGCCGAGCAGTCTGCGGACCGAACTCGAGAACCGCTTCGCCTTCTACGAGGACCTGGAGAAGGAGCTCCCGAGCAAGAAACACGGGACGGTCCTGTAGTCGGCGCCGCCGTTCCGAGGTCGATCCGCCTTCCTGGCGTTCGGGCGTCGATCCGCCACCGTCGTCTTCGCGGCGTTCCGTCGTCGATCCGCCACCGCCGTCTTCTCGGCGTTTCGGCGTCGATCCGCCACCGCCGTCTTCTCGGCGTTTCGGCGTCGATCCGTCACCGTCGCCGTCACCCCTTCTCTCGTGTATTCGTCCTCGGCGCGACCGTCGTCCGTCGAATCCGGCCGTCGGTCCCCCGCAGTCGCCGCTCTCGGCCGGCGTTCTCCGGCCTCGACTCGGCGGTAGGCTAGGGTTACGCCAGGTCGCTGGCGGATACGCCTGGGATAACAATGTCACGGTTCGTGGCGGTTCCGGTCGTGACGCCCCGCGGGCGGCCGCGGGCCCGGCGACCGGTTCGACTCCGGCGGGGCGCGTATGAGTTCCGACTGGGCGACGCCCGCAGTCTGGCGGCTGGGCCTGACCGACGCCGAGGGGCTCGAACGCGCGCTCTGGGGACTGGTCGCGTTCTCGCTGGTCGGCGACATCGTCACGACGTTCGTCGGCCTGCACATCGGTCTCGCCGAATCGAATCCGATCGCGCGAACCGCCATCGAAGGCTGGGGCGTCCTGGGGATGATCGCCCTGAAAGCCGGCGCGGTCGCCATCGCGCTGGCCTGCCGGCCGCTGGTCGACCGGGCGTACCGCCCGATCATCCCCGCGGCGCTGGCGATCCCGTGGACCGCCGCCGTCCTGATCAACCTCTACATGATCTCGTTGGTGGCGTGATCGGGCGCCGACTCCGCTCCGACGGCGGCGACGCCTCGTTCGACCTAGAGCTTCGTCGCCGCCGCGAGCGAGATGTCGATCGCCCGCGCGACGTTGTTCTTCGCCTTCTCGGGGAGCTCGTCGTCCTCGGTGTCGGTCCCCTTCTGGGTGCCCTCGACGAGGTTCCCGTCGACGGTGCAGATGGCGCCGGCGCGCAACCCCTTCCGGCGGGCGAGCGTGAAGATCGCCGCGGCCTCCATCTCCACGGAGAGCAGCCCGGCGGCCTCCCAGTCTTCGACGTACTCGTCGGTCTCCGCGTAGTAGGCGTCGTCGCTCGCGATCGGACCGACGTGGACGTCTTCGCCCCGGTCCCCGGCGGCGTCGACGAGCGCCGAGAGCACCTCGTAGTCCGGCACGGCGGGGTACTCGACGTCCTCGTAGCGCCTGGTCGTCCCCTCGTTCTTGGCCGCGCCGGTCGCGACGATCATGTCGCCGATCTCGACGCCGCGCTGGAGGGCGCCGGTCGTCCCGACGCGGAGGACGGTTTCGACGCCGACCGCGGCGAGCTCCTCGACGGCGATCGCGGCCGACGGGCAGCCGATGCCCGTCGAGCAGATCGTCAGCTCCCGGCCCTCGTAGGTGGCGTTGACGACCTTGTACTCGCGGTTCTCGGCGACGGTCTCGGCCGACTCGCAGTGGCCGGCGATCCGATCGACTCGGCCCGGGTCCCCCGGAACGAGCGCGAGGTCGGTGACGTCTCCCTCGTCGACCAGCAGGTGCGGCTGGGTCATGGTCGCCGTTTCCCCGGGCCGAACCAAAAGCGATCCGCTCTCGGCGACGCGCGAGCACCCCGGCGTCGCTCGCCGGGTGACCCGTCACCGGTCGGCCGGGAGACGCGACGTCCGATCGTCGCGACTTACCGCGGGGACGCGTTCTCGAACACCCGAACCGTCTCGGGTCTGACGACGACGGTCGCGTCCTCGACGGTGAACCGGACCTCCCCGCTCCCCCGCGGCGTGCCGTCTGGACGGTCCGCGAACAGCGCGTCGAGTCCGTCCGGGTCGACGTAGTCGTACAGCCGCGGTATTCTGTCGGCCGCCGCCTCGTCGTAGAATCGTGCCAGCGCGGACGCGACGGCGACGCTCGGCGATTCGCCGGTAGATCTACTGTACTCCACCCACCCTCGGCGGGCCCCGCTTCGGGGGCCGTAGTCGCCACTGCTTCGCTCTCTCATGTCTCTCTCTGGGCCCTGTATCGGGCTATCTGAGGGGCCAACGGCTCGTGTAATAAAAATTCCGTCGGACAACGTCGCCTGAGAACGTCGCCGACTCGGCGGTCTCGTCCCCTCGCGAGGTCGGCTCACTCCCGGGCCGCCAGGAATCGTTCGACGGCGGTCCGCGACGGGGCGGTGCGCGCGCCGTCCCGACGGACCGTCAGCGCGCCGCAGGCGTTCGCGTATCGCAGCGCCCGTTCGAGATCGTCCGTCTCGCAGGTCGTGGCGACGAAGCCGGCCGCGAACGCGTCGCCCGCGCCGGAAGCGTCGACCGACTCCACGTCGAACCCGGGGTGGTGGTAGGTCGCGTCCGGCGCGTGAACGGCGGCCCCGTCCGCGCCCGCGGTCACCACGACGACTCGTTCGCCGAACGCCAGGTGGCCCGCCTCGCTGCCGAGCAACGCCTCCGCTTCGCGACCGGTGGCGAAGACGACGTCGGCGCGCTCGATCGTGGCGTCGAACGGCCGATCGCCCAGTCGCCGGCCGGGATCGAAGCTGACCGGGATTCCGGCGTCTCGCGCGATCCGCGCGATCGCCGCCGCCGTCTCGGGGCGCTGGCTCGTCAGGTGGACGTGATCGGCCCGGCGCACGACCGCCGGGTCGACGTCGCTCGGCCGGACGGCCTCGTTCGCGCCGTCGTTGCCGAGCACCGCGACCTCGCCGTCGTCGTCGACGAGCAGGTACTTGCAGGCGGTCGGCGTGCCCTCGACCGTTCGCACTCCGGCGCAGTCGACGTCCGTCGCCTCGAGCTCGCTCGCGAGTCGCGCGCCGTGTTCGTCGTCGCCGACGCTCCCGATCAGGGAGACGTCGACGCCCTGGCGGGCGAGCGCGACCGCGACGTTCGCGGCGCTGCCGCCGCCGGATTGGCGGCGCGATCGGATCGACGCCTCGGCGTCCGGCGCGGGGAGGCGATCGATCCGGAGGGTGACGTCCCAGTTGACGTGACCGGCGACGAGCACGTTCGGCATGCGACCGCCAAAACGACCTCCGCGGGCAAAATCCTGCCGCCGATTCGCACGTCGTCGGTGCCCTCCGGGTCGGTCGATCTGGGAGACGGACGCCTCCGACGGGGAAACGAAGCGTGGACAACCGTCAGCCGACGCGACGGGTCCCTTCGACTGTCGGCGGAACGAACAGACCCGACCGGCGCCGGGGGGAACGGGCGAGCGCCGCCCGCGGGCTCTCGATCAGGCGCCGGACGTGACGGTGAACAGCAACACGTTGTGGACCCCGGGGCCGAACCCGACGGCCGCGACGAACGCGAGCACCAGCCGGCCGAATCGCGGCCGCTCGCGGACGAGGTCCACGAACAGGCCGACCACGACGACGGCGAGGGCGATCTTCACCAGCACGAACAGCCAGCCGGCGCCGAGGTACTCGTAGGTGGGGAGGGATTCGGCCGCCTCGAGGACGAGCAGCGAGAGCGGCACCTCCTCCGCGGCGCCCAGCAGGTCGTACCCGATGGCCGTCGAGACGCCGTCGAGCGCCTGGGAGAAGACGACGAAGGCGCCGGTGGCGCCGGTGACGGCGGCGACGTCCGTGAACCAGAGGCTCACGACGATCCAGACGACCGCGGTGACGACTCCGGTGATCACGATGGCGATCGTCGGCCAGAAGGGGTTGAACTGGCCGGCCTGGTAGCCCAGCCAGATCGTGAGCGACGCGACGACGGCGAAGAACGCGGTCCCGGTGATCCCGACGAACGCGGGGATCGACCGGTAGAGCCCGGCCGCGTGCAGGAAGTTCGCCACGATCCAGACGAGTCCTGCGGCGATCGCGATCGTCACGTAGACGCTGGGCGTCCCGAACAGCGGCTCGATCGCGGCGGGGAACGCCCCGACGGGTTCGCGCTGGAGGACGTGAAACGCGGACCCGAGCATCATCCAGGGTGCGAACGCGATCACCGTCCTGTCGGTCACGGGCGGATCGATCGCCCACAGGAGCGCGACGACTCCCGACAGCCCCAGTACGAGCGGCACGACGAAGTACCACGGCGGAATCGCAAATCCCTCCGGCAACACCATATGTGATTACAGGCTCACAGCAGGGTCAAACAAGTTGCGGTTGGCTGCGAGCGCCGCTGAGGGGCACGAACCGTTCGACGCCGAGGGTCGGCCGTCCGCCGGTCCTCGTTCGTCGGGTCGGGGGCGGTGCGCGCGGGCAGCGTTGTAGCGGTGCGGACTGCCAGGTCGGGGGCGGTGCGCGCGGGCAGCGTTGTAGCGGTGCGGACTGCCAGGTTGGCGGCTGTGCCCGCGGGCGGGTCAGTTACGGTCCGCGTCTCCGGTTTCCGTCCCGCTCGCGTCCCGGGGGTTCGGCGGATTCGCGTCGCCGGCTCCCGTCCCGTTCGCGCCGCCCGTCGTGTCGGTCGGTTCCTCGTCGACGCGGGGCGCCCAGGGTTCGGCGGTCGTCTCCCCGAAGAGCTCGCGCATCAGGACCACGATACTTTCCGGCGGGAACTGGCCGTGCTCGGTGACGATCGCGTCCACGTACCGCGGCGGCGTGACGTCGAAGGCCGGATTGGCGACGGTTAGCTCGTCGTCGCCCTCGGCCGCGGTGAGTTCCGTCCGCCGTTCGGGCGAGAGCACCTCCGCGGCGTCGCGCGTTTCGATCTCGACGGTGTGACCGGTCATCGTGTCGGGGTGGAGCTTCAGGGTTCCGGCGGCGACCGTGACCGGCACGCCCGCGTCGCGGGCGGCGATCGCCAGTCCGCGGGTGCCGATCTTGTTGACGACGCTTCCGTCGGCGGCGACGCTATCTGCGCCCACCAGAACGTGATCGGTCCGGTCGAGAAAGCGCGGGGCGGCGCCGTCGACGATCAGCGTCACGGGGACGTCCCACTCGCGGAGCTGTGTCGCGGTGATGTGGCCCTGGTTGCGCGGCCTGGTCTCCTTGACGATCGCCTCGATCTCCTTGCCCTCGGCCAGGGCGGTCTCGACGCAGGCGAGCGCGTCCGTGGAGTGACAGTGCGTCATCACGACGTCCCCGTCGCGCAGCCGGTTCGAGCCGACGCGACCGAGGCGCGCTTGGGCCTCCTGGAGGTCCGTCCGGAACGCCTCGGCCCTGGCCACGGTCGCCGATCGCAACTCGGCGACGGTGGACCCCTCCATCCCGCGGAGGACGTACCGAAGCGCGTTCGGCAGGCTCACCGCGGTCGGTCGGGTCTCGTACAGCTCCCGCGCGGCGGACCGAAGCTGGCGGCGGAACGCGGCGGGCGTCTCCGCCGTCGACTCGCGGGCCTGGGCGGCCAGCGCCGCGGCGGCGGCGTCGGCGATCGTCGCCGCGCCCCGGACGTCCATCTCGGCGATCGCGGTCGCCGTCTCCCGGACCGTCGGCTCGATTTCCGTGCCCTGTTCTTTCATACCACCCGTTAGACCTCCCGACCCAAAAGCCGGTGGGGCGAGTCGAACGCGCTGCGAACCTCTCCCGGAGTCGGTCAGGTCGAGAGCCCGCCCGCCGCTCGCGACGGGGACCGAGCCCGGTACGGGGGCGGGGACGCGGATCGGGTCCAGGCCGGCGGTACGAATCGCGCTCCGGATGGTGAGGCGGATCGGGTCCAGGCCGGCGGTGCGGACTGCGCTTCGGACGGCGACGGGGATCGCGGACCGGTCGGCGTGCGCGCTTTTTTACGGTTCCCCGGAGAGACGTCACCATGGAACGGAGCGAACTCGCCCCGCTGATCGACCACACCGTCCTGGGTCCGGAGACGACGCCGTCGGACGCGAGGGCCGTCTGCGAGGCCGCCGCCGAGTACGGAGCCAACGCCTGCATTCCGCCGTGTTACGTGTCCGACGTCCGCGAGGAATTCCCCGACCTCACGATCGCCACCGTGGTCGGCTTTCCCCACGGACAGCACGCCTCGGCCGCGAAGTGCGAGGAGGCGGTCCGCGCCTGGCGAGCGGGCGCCGACGAGCTGGACGTCGTGGTCGCCGTCGGCCGGCTGAAAGCCGGCGACGACGAGGCGGTCGAGGCCGAACTCGCCGAGCTGGTGGCCGCCGTTCCCGTCCCCGTCAAGGTGATCATCGAGACCGCGCTGTTGTCGGACGAGGAGAAGCGCCGCGCGTGCGAGGCGGCGGTCGAGGCGGACGCGGACATGGTGAAGACGTCGACGGGGTTCGCCGACGGCGGCGCCACCGTTCCGGACGTCGAGCTCATGAGCGAGTACCTGCCGGTGAAAGCCAGCGGCGGGATCGGATCCTACGAGGACGCGATGCGGATGATCGACGCGGGCGCGGAGCGAATCGGCGCTTCGAGCGGGATCGAGATCCTCGAGAGCGCGCCGGAGGGGTGAACGAACCGGTCGGCACGCACCGGGCCACGTCGCGACGATCGCGCGACCGTGGGGGTCCAAGGCCCTTCGCGCCGACGACGGGCGGCCCCGTAGGGACGGGGATTCTCGGGACCAGTCGCCGGTGACAGTCACCAAAAACAGACAGCGAACTGATGTACGTCCGGTGACTATCGGCTCCGAGAATGCGCTCGTGGCCGCGATACCTCTACGCGCTGGGAGTGCTGTTCCTGGCGACCGCCGTCGGACAGTCCCTCGTCAAAGTTGGCGGTGGCGGTCCGCCGCTGGAAGCGCTGATCGACTTCGTACTGGTCGGGCTGCCCGGCGCGTTGATCCTCTACGTCGGTCGCCGGCTGTCCCGCTCGAACGTCGACGAGTCGCTGTACCCGCGCATCGCGGGCTGGTGTCTCGCCGGCGTGGGCGTGATGTTCGTCTTTCTCTTGTTCCGTGCGGCCCATCCCGGGGTGGGCGAGTCCTTTTCGTTCGCAACGCGAGCGATCGCGCTGGCGATCGGTTCCGTGGCGGGGCTCGCGATCGGCGTCCACGACGCTCGGGCGCTCACCCGGGAACGGGAGGTCGAGCGCCGGAACGAGGCGTTGAACCGAACTCGCGATCAACTCGAGCGACGCAATCAGGAGCTCGACGGTACGCGCGAGCGCCTCGAGGAGGCCGTCGAAGAGCTCGAGGCCTCCAACGAGCGTCTCGACCAGTTCGCCACCACCGCCTCGCACGACCTCCGGGAGCCGCTGCGGATGATCTCGCGGTACCTCGAACTGCTTTCGGACCGACACGCCGGCGACCTCGACGACGAGGCGACGGAGTTCCTCGAGTTCGCGACCGACGGCGCCGACCGGATGCGGACGATGGTCGACGACCTGCTCAGGTACGCCCGGGTGGAGAGCGAGGGCGAGCCGCTGGAACCGGTCGACCTCGACGCGGTGTTCGCCGACGCCGTGACGGACCTGCAGGTGCGGATCGAGGAGACCGACGCCGACGTCGAGGCGGGGCCGCTCCCGCGCGTCCGCGGCGATCCGGGCCAGCTGCGCCAGCTGTTCCAGAACCTCCTCTCGAACGCGATCGCGTACAGCGGCGACGAGCCGCCGCGGATACGCGTCTCGGCCGACAGGGTCGACGACGCGTGGGTCGTCTCGGTTCGCGACGAGGGGATCGGCATCGACCCCGCGGAACAGGATCGCATCTTCGAACTCTTTCAGCGCCTCCACGGGGTCGACGAGCACGACGGATCGGGTATCGGACTCGCGCTCTGTCGGCGCATCGTCGAGCGCCACGGCGGCGAGATCTCCGTCGATTCGACGCCGGGCGAGGGGTCGACGTTCTCGTTCACCCTGCCGGCCGCGGCGGAGGCGTCGAGACCGGCGGGACCCGCCTCCCACGAGTAGCTCGACGACGACCGGGAGTAGCGCTACCGCCCGGAGCCCGCGAGCGACCGCTCTCCGCCGCCCGTCCCCGCCGGCCGTGACATCAACGACCCAACAGTTATCGGGGGCGAGGAGAAACGGGGTCACATGGCCACCGAGGGGCGCCGCTCCGATCGCGACCGACTCGGCCGCGCCGGCGTGGCCGTCGCGACGTACCTCGTCGCCGCACCGATCGCCGTCCTGGTCGGCGTCTACGGGGTCGCGCTCGCGACCGGCGTCGCGTTCGGCGACCTGGTGTTCGCCCTCACGGTTGCGACGCTCCTCGTCTGGTACTCGTACGGTCGCGGCGGCGATCGGATGGAGACCCTCGTCTTCGCCCGACCCGCGTCGGAGGGAGACGACGGGATCGGTCCGGAGGGCCCGACCGCGGGCCGAATCGTCGCCGCGCTGACCGCGACGGTGACGCTGGGGTGGCTCGTGCTGCTCGCGGGGTACTGGCTCGGCTGAGTCGGTTCGAGGCGACGGTCGAGGCGAACCGCCCGACGACGAGGTCTCTCCTCGCATCGTTCGCCACCTCGCGGCTCGCGGTTCCCTGCGGTCACCGCTCGCAATATCGAGATTCCTCGCTGGCGCTCGGAGTCTCGCGGCTCGCGGTTCCCT
>SKPV01000092.1 GCA_007119345.1 Halovivax sp. | reverse complement strand
GACGAAATCGGTGAAGCCTCCGTGCGAGGACGGCGACGAAATCGGTGAAGCCTCCGTGCGAGGACGGCGACGAAAGGGTGAGGATGTGGCCAGCCGGATCGCGGTTCGCTCAGACGGCGCTCGCCGACGGCGCGTCGATTTCCGCGTTGAACACGTCGACGCCCGTCTCGGGGTCGAACAGGTGGACGCTCGATTCCTCGAACGCGATCGCGACCGTCTCGCCGGGCTCCGGCGAGACGTCGGAGTCGACGCGGGCGATGAAATCGTCGGCGACGTCGAGGTGCAGGTAGTTGTCCGAGCCCACCGGCTCGATGACCTCCACGGTACCCGTGATCGCGTTCGGCCCGGGCCCGTCGAGTACGGAGACGTTCTCCGGCCGGACGCCCAGCGTGTACCGGTCCGCGCGGAGATGCCTCGCGCTCCCAGTGACGTACGACGGCGAGAGGTCGAACGTGAATTCGCCCCGCGGGCCGGTGAGTCGGAGTCCCTCCCCGGGGGTACTCACGTCGACCTCGACGAAGTTCATCGACGGCGAGCCGACGAACCCGGCCACGAAGCGGTTAACGGGGTTCGCGTACACTTCCGTGGGCGATCCGACCTGCTGGAGGACGCCGCCCTCCAGGATAACCATTCGATCGCCCATCGTCATCGCCTCCTCCTGGTCGTGGGTGACGTAGACGGCCGTGATCCCGAGTTCGTCCTGCAGGCGCTGGATCTCGGCGCGCATCGTCGTGCGGAGCTTCGCGTCCAGGTTCGACAGCGGCTCGTCGAAGAGGAAGACGTCCGGCTCGCGGACGATCGCGCGCCCGAGCGCGACGCGCTGTTTTTGCCCGCCCGAGAGCTGGTCCGGCTTGTCTTCGAGGAGCTCCTCGATGTCCATCATCTCGGCCGCCTCGACGACGCGACGCTCGCGCTCGCCTTTGCCCATGTTCGTGCTCATGCGGAGCCCGAACTCCATGTTCTCGAAGACCGTCTTGTGCGGGTACAGCGCGTAGTTCTGGAAGACCATCGCGACGTCCCGGTTCTTCGCGTGCACGTTCGTGACGTCCTCTCCTCCGATGGCGATCGACCCGTCGGTCGGCTCCTCGAGTCCCGCCAGCATTCTGAGCGTCGTCGTCTTCCCGCAACCGGACGGGCCGACGACGGTGACGAACTCGCCGTCGGCCACGGTCAGCGAGAGGTCGTCCACCGCCACCACCGATCCCCTGTCGTACTCTTTCCGAAGATTGTCAACTCGAAGCTCGGCCATTTGTGTGTCCTGCGTCGAAAGTACACATAATTCTTTCCCCAGATATCGAATCTGGGAGGCATTATTTCGTCATCGATTTTGGGGCCTGGCTCGAGGCCCGAACGGTCGAACCGAATATTCCGAGCGTGAGTCCCGAAATCGCCCAAAACGTTCCGAGCGTGAGTCCCGAAATCGCCCAAAACGTTGAGGTCGAACGAACGCAAATCCGCGGAAGACGGAACGCCACCCAAACGACTAAATAGGTGAAGTTATTATTCATCACATATTCACTATGCCAGTGGATCGACGACAACTGCTCAAAGGTGCGGGTGGAATCGCAGCGGCAACCACGTTCGCGGGCTGTCTCGGACGCATCTTGGGCGGTGGAGACGAGGGCGCGCGTCTCTGGCACGACACGAGCAGCGCCGAGGAGGAGGACCTCGAGCGGTTCATCGAGCAGTTCGCGGAGGAGACGGGCCACGAGCTCCTCGACGAGTCCGTCGGCGACATGCACGAACAGATCGAAACGGCGACGCCAGCCGGTGACGCGCCCCACACCTGGGCATGGGCGCACGACTGGGTCGGACGGTTCGCCGTCCGCGACGATCCGGAGATCCTCTACGACGGGAGCGACGACATCTCCGTCGACCTCGACACGTACAGCGGCGCGGCGCAAGAAGCGATTACCTGGGAAGGCGGCGTGTACGGTCTCCCGTTCGGTTCGGAGACCGTAACCCTCTTTTACAACCGGGAACTGGTGGACGAGCCGCCGGAAACGGTCGCCGAGATGGAGGAGATCATGGAAGAACACCACGACCCGGAGGCCGGAACGTACGGCCTCTCGTACAACATCGACTCCTACTTCTGTAGCGCGTGGCTGCACGCGTTCGGCGGCTACCTCTACGATGCCGAGGCCGACGAGCTCGGTCACGAACTGGACGAGACCGTCCAGGGACTCGAAGTCTTGGACGAAATCTTCTGGGAGTACATCCCGGAGGATCCCGAATACGAGGCCCAGACTACGGTGTTCAACGACGGGAACGCCCCGTTCGCGATCAACGGCCCGTGGGAACTCGGCGGATTCCGGGAGAATCTCGACGTGGGCGTCGCGACCCTCCCGACGATCGAGGGCAACGAGCCGAACCCGTACACCGGCGTGCAGATGTGGTACTTCGGTTCGGAACTCTCCGACGCCTCGGAGGAAGAATTCGAAGCCATCCTCGATTGGACGGAGTGGTACACGACGACCGAAGAGGTCGTCACCACGAACGCCGATCGACACGGAATGATTCCGGTCCACGTCGACCACGCGGAAGCGGACGACATCGACCCCGCGGTGCAGATGTTCGCCGAGACCGTCGACATGGGGACGCCGATGCCGGCCCACCCGAAGATGGACGACGTCTGGGAGCCGACGGAGGACGCGCTGATCAACGTGTTCAACGGGGACCAGGATCCGCGCGAGGCGCTCGAGGATGCGGCCGAGAGGATCAGGGACGCCTGGGCCTGAGCCGCAACCATGTCCTACCCACGTACCGCGAGCGAGATCACGGAAGCCCTGTCCGGCACGCCGTTCACCCGACGAGACTGGGGTCTGTTGCTCGTGGTTCCCGGCATCGTGCTCTTCGCTTCCTTCATGCTGTACCCCATCTTCTACCTCTTCTACATATCGCTGACGGACGCGACTCACGCGGGGACGGTCATCGGCGGCGGATCGGAGCTCGTCGGGTTGGACAACTACGTCCGACTGCTCTCGGACACCCAGTTCTGGACGTCGATGGGCATCACGTGGTTGTTCGTAGCGGTTTCGCTCGTCCTCAAAGTGGCCGTCGCCATCGGCGTCGCGCTCGTGTTGAACCACTCGCGCGTCTGGGGCAAGCGGCACATGCGCGCGCTCGTTATCATCCCGCTGGGATTCCCGACGATCTTCACGATCACGGTCTGGCGGGGGATGTTCTCGAGCGCTCGCTTCGGCGTCTTGAACGAATTCCTGCTGACCTACTACAACGGGTTCGTGAGATCGGTCGCCGGAGCGTTCGACGCGGCAGCCTTCTGGACCACGGTCACGGCACCCGAGATCCTGCTGGTCAGCGGGCCGATCCCGTGGCTGGGGGGCCGGTGGGAGGCGTTCTTCGCGTACGTGGTGACCGAAGTCTGGCTCGCGTACCCGTTCATGGTGCTCATCATCGTGAGCGCCCTGCAGGACGTCCCCCGGGAACTGCACGACGCGGCGAAGGTCGACGGCGCGGGCTACTTCCACCGGTTCGTCAACGTGACGCTGCCGGCGATCAGGCGACCGGTGCTGTTCGCGGCCATCCTCACCGCGGCGGCGTCGTTCCAGCAGTTCCTGATTCCGTGGATCTTCAATCGGGGCGGTCCGGCGAGACAGAACGAGCTGATCCTCGTCTACGGCTTCCGAGAGGCGATATCGTTCCAGGAGTACGGCGTCGCGTCCGCCATCATGATCACCGCGATCATCTTCATCGGGGCCTTCATGTGGGTCGCGGTGAAGTACGGTGACCTCGCCGAGGGGGTGAGCAAGGAATGAAGGGCCTGCTGCGTTCGATCGGGAAGAAGGTGCGCTCGGACCTTCGGGCGGCGATCACGGCCCCCTACCGCGCCTACCTGACGGTACGGTACGCGATCGAGGACGTCCGCGACGGGGACCGAACCGCAACCGACGTGGCCAAGAGCGCGGGGGCGACGGTCGGCGCCGTGTTCATGGTGATCCTGCTGTTGTTCCCGCTGTACTGGATCCTGGCCGCTTCGCTGGCCGCCGACGCGCGGCTCATGTCGAGCGAGGGCATCTTCCCGAGTCGATCGGAGTTCGGGTTCGGCGCGTACCGCTGGGTGCTCACCGACTCGGACTTCTTTTACGCGCTCGGCAACAGCCTCATCGTCGTCACGGTCACCATCACCGTCGGGTTCGCGATGATCGTGCCGGGCGCGTACGCGCTCTCCCGCAGGCAGTTCGTCGGGCGGAAGAAGATCCTCTACGGGTACGTCCTGTTCACGCAGGTCGGCGCGGGGCTTGGCATCGCGGCGCTGATCGCCCTGTACGCCATCTTCTCGAACTTCGGACTCACGAACAACCTCGTCGTGCTCGGCGTGTTCTACGCCGCGGGCGCGGTGCCGTTCAACACCTGGCTGCTCAAGACCTACATGGACAACATCCCGGTCTCCTACGAGGAAGCCGCCGTGGTCGACGGCGCCGGACTCTGGGACACGCTCCGGGAGATCATCATCCCGCTCTCGAAGCCCGGGCTCGCGGTCGTCCTGATCTTCCTCTGGCTGGCGGGCTGGAACGAGTTCATCATCGCGCAGACGATGCTGCGGCCGGAGAACTACACGCTCTCCGTCGAACTCTACCAACTCGCGACGGCCGGTCGATACGAGACGCCGTGGACCGAGTTCGCGGCGTTCGCGATCCTGTTCGCGGCGCCGGTCGCTATCATCTACTTCCTCGCCCAGCGGTACGTCGAGAGCGGCCTGTCCTTCGGCGGGATGGAAGGATAGGCTCGCTCACCGCCGAGCGCGTTTCGATCGGCTCGCGAACGCCGCGCCTGGGCCGATAATCCGACCGTTCGACGGAGCGCAAGCGTCCGACCGTCAGCGCGTCGGATCGTCCGGCCGGTAGGACCCGAGCCCAGTGCGCGCCCTACCGGGTATCCAGGCCGCGTCGCTGGGACCCCGCTCGACGTTCGACGCGGTCCGAAGAGGGTGACCGGTGGGCGCTCGGCCGCCGGCTCCAGGCGGCCGACTCAGCGCCAGATCCCGGCCGACGTCGGCGGAAGCTCCACCGTCCCGTCGGTCGGCGGGCGGACCTCGCCGTCGCCGACCCCCAGCAGTAGTTCGCGGTCGCCGGCCTCGTCGGCCGGGAGCTCGACCGCCACCGGCTCCCGCCCGCGGTTGAGTGTGACGACGACGTCCTCGCCCTCCGGGAGGACGCGCCGGTAGACGAGTCTATCCCCGTCGCACTGCTCGCGATCGAAGCGCAGGCGGCCGCGCCGGAGCGCGCGCTCGTCAGTCCGGAGGTCGATCAGATCGCGCACGAACCCTCGCAGCTCGCGGTCCTGTTCGTCGCGGTCCCAGATCATCGGACGCCTGCAGTCGGGATCTTCGCCGCCCTCCATGCCGACCTCGTCCCCGTAGTAGAGACACGGCGTCCCGCGGTAGGTCAGCAGCAGCGTCAGCGCCAGGCGGAACGCGGCCGCGTCGCCGTCGAGCCGTGTCAACAGCCGCGGCGTGTCGTGGCTGCCCAGCAGGTTGAACAGCACCCGATTGACCTGCTCGGGGTAGCGCACGAGCTGGCCGCCGACGCGGTCGGCGAAGCCGGTCGCGTCGATCGACTTCTCGGTGAGAAAGGCGTGGACGGCATCCGTGAACGGGTAGTTCATCACGGCGTCGAACTGGTCGCCCTGCAGCCACGGCCGCGAGTCGTGCCAGATCTCCCCGAGGATGTACGCCTCGGGTTTGGTCGCCTTCACCTCCCGGCGCAGCTCGCGCCAGAACTCGTGGTCGACCTCGTTGGCCACGTCCAGGCGCCACCCGTCGACGTCGAACTCCTCGATCCAGTACGCGGCCACCTCGAGGAGGTACTCCTCGACCTCCGGGTTCGCGGTGTTCAGCTTCGGCATGTACGCCTCGAAGGCGAAGGCGTCGTAGTTCGGCCGCGGCTCGAACTCGATCGGGAACTCGCGGACGTGGAACCAGTCCGCGTACGGGGAGTCGGCGCCGTTGTCCACGACGTCCTGGAAGGGCTCGAAGGAGCGACCGCAGTGGTTGAAGACGGCGTCGAGCATCACCCGGATCCCCCGGTCGTGGGCGCTCTCGACCAGCTCCCGGAGCGCCTCCTCGTCGCCGAAGTGGGGGTCGATTCGCTTGTAGTCGGTCGTGTTGTACTTGTGGTTCGACGGCGACTCGAAGATCGGCGTCAGGTACAGCGCCGTCACGCCCAGCTCCTCGAGGTAGTCGAGCTTCTCGACGATCCCCCGGAGATCGCCCCCGAAGAAGTTATCCCGGGTCGGCGTCCCGCCCCACTCCTCGACGTCGTCCGGATCGCGCGCCGGATCGCCCTTCGCGAACCGCTCGGGGAAGATCTGGTAGAAGACGGCGTCGGCGACCCACTCCGGCGTCTCCGGGACGTCGACGGGGTGGACGTACGGGTACTCGAAGTACCCGCGGGGGTAGTCCGTCCCGGCGGTCGGTAACTCGGTCTCGGATCGCGACTCGAAGCCCTCCTCCGTCCACCACAGGCCCTCGTCGTCGTCCTCGAGCAGGAACGCGTAACACAGCCTGCGGTACTCGGGTTCGACCGCGACCTGCCAGTAGTCGAAGCGCTCGTCGGCGTGCACGCGCCGCATCGGGGCGAACTCCTTGCTGGCCGGCCAGTCGTACTTGTCCCCGTGGAGCAGCCGGCAGCGGCCGACGTCGTCGCGTTTCGTCCGCAGCCTGACGTGGACGGTCGATTCGTCGAGCGCGTACGCGTACTCGCTCTTCGGTCGGTGGTGAACGGCTTCTCGGCTGATGGTCATTGACGTCTCCTGTGGTGGGTTCGCGGTCTCTCCGGCTCGCGGTCCGTCCGGAGTCGATCCGTCCGGACCGGCGTGTCGGTTCGGTCGTCGAGAACGAATGTGAACTCGACGGTGAATTCTCTTTTGGACGACGGGCGACGGCACCGCCGGCCGAGCCGGGCGCTCACTCCTCGTCGAAGAGCTCCTCGCCCTCGACCATGTGCGCCGCGACGGCGTCCAAATCGAGCGTTACGCCGAGTCCCGGCTCCTCGGGAATCTCGATGTAGCCGTCCCGGATGACCGGTTCCTCGACGAGGTCCGCCCACCAGCCGAGCTCGTAGGAGTGGTACTCGACGGCCAGCGCGTTCGGGATGGCCGCGCCGACGTGCGCGCTCGCCACGGTGGCGACCGGCGAGGAGACGTTGTGCATCGCGACGGGCATGTAGTACATGTCTGCCTTGTCGGCGATCTTCGCCGTCTCGCGCATGCCGCCCACCTTGGGCATGTCCGGCGCGATGATGTCGACCGCCTGGTTCTCGATGAGGCGACGCTGGCCGTGCTTGCGGTAGACGTTCTCGCCGGCGGCGATCGGCGTGGTCGTCGACTGCGTGACTTCGCGCTGCACGTCGTGGTTCTCCGGCGGAACCGGATCCTCCAGCCACCAGACGTCGTACGGTTCGAGGGCCTTCGCGAGCCGCTTCGCGCTGCCCCCGGAGAACGACCAGTGACAGTCGAAAGCGACGTCCGCGCGGGAGCCGACCGCGTCCGTGACGGCCTCGACGATGCTCACTTTGTGGTCGATCTCCGGCTCGCGCAGGTGGCGATTCGCGCGGTCTTTCTCGTGGCCCGAGGGGACGTCCAGGTCGAACTTCAGGGCGTCGTAGCCCAGTTCTTCCACGACGCGTTCTGCCTCCTCGGCGCAGGCGATCGGGTCCGCCTCCTCCTCGGTGTGGCAGTCACAGTAGACGCGAACCTCGTCGCGGTACTTCCCGCCCATCAACTGGTAGGCCGGGAGGTCGAGAATCTTGCCCGCCAGATCGTGCAGCGCGACCTCGATCCCCGAGACGGCGGTGACCGTCACGCCGCCGATCGAGCCCTCACCGGACATCTTCTGGGTCAGGTGCTCGGTGAGTCGATCGACGTCCAGCGGGTTCTCCCCTCGCAGGAACGGCGTCATTCGCTCGATCAGTTCGGGCGCCCCTGCGCCCCAGTAGGCCTCGCCGGTACCGACGATTCCGGCGTCGGTGTAGATCCGCACGAGCGTCCACGGGAAGTTCCCGTCCACCATCGTCGTCTGGACGTCCGTGATCTCGACGTCGCGTCCCCCGCCGCGCTCCCGGGTGACGTTCATCGTCTCGGCGGAGAGATCGCGCATCGTGTACTCCGCGTTCGGATCGTGTAACTCCGCGTAGTCGACTCCCATGACCCAATTAATTACTCGTACGGTAGTAACGTTTATTCTTCACTGCCGACCGGTCCGGTCGCCGACGGTTCGCCGGAGCGACGAGCTCGAAACCGATCGCCACCGTGGCGGCCCGAGTCGGCCGGAACCGCTCGACACCGTGGCCGACCTGACCGGCCGGAACCGATCGACACCGTGGCCGACCCAACCGATCGGAATCGATCGACACCGTGGCCGACCCAACCGGCCGGAACCGATCGACGCGCGTACGACCGTCGGACGTCGTCGCCGCGGGCTACTCCTTCTGCCCGACGCTGATGACCTGCAACAGCGAGTAGACCGGCACGCCGTCGAGCTCTTCGACGCCCTGTTTGTCGGCGAGCACGACGCAAGCCAGCGGCTCGCCCCCGTCCGCGCGAATCGCCTCGATGGTCTCTCGCATCGTCGTTCCGCTCGTGATCGTGTCGTCGACGACGTAGCACTCGCGGTCGCGGATGCCCGCGAAGTTTCGGCTGAACGTGCCGCCGAGCTCCTCGATGTCGCCTTCCTCCCACTGGTGTTTCGCGGGGGTGTACGTCGCGAGATCGGTCTCGAGTTCGCGGGCGATCAGGGCGGCGATCGGCCCGCCGGCCTTCTCGATGCCGACGGTGAGGTCGACGCCTTCGCCGTGTTTCGCGAGCATGTCGGCCATCGCCTCCGCGATCGCGCCCATCCGTTTCGAGTCCCGACCGATGGCGGACCAGTCGACGTGGATGTCCTGAGGGCCGCCGGTCGGCGCCGAGACGTCGGTCGGCTCCGCGGCGGCGTCGCTGCGTTCGACGAGCCAGCTGGCCGTGTCCCGGGAGACGTTCAGTTCGTCCGCGATCTCGCCCTTCGAGAGACCGCGACTCGCGAGCTCGGCCGCGCTCTCGATGAGGTCGTCGACGTTCTTCATGTATCGGCGAATTCGACCGCCGTTTTAATAGTCGTGTCGTCGTCCGCAAACGCTCGCTCGGCGTCCTCGAGGTCGAAGACCCCCGTGACGAGGGCGTCGACGAACGTCTCCGGGAGTTCGGCGAGCGTCCCGACGGCGGTTTCGAAGTGCCGGCGGTTCGAGTTGACGCTGCCGACGAGCGCCTTGTTCGAGAGCACCAGCTCCCGGTGGAGGCGGCCGCCCTCGACGTCGAACGACCAGTCGTCGGGGACGCCGAGCAGGGCGGCGACCCCGTTGGGCGCGAGCGCGTCGATCGCCTCGAAGGCGTGGCGCGCGTACCCCGTCGCCTCGTAGATCAGGTCCGCGGGCTCGTGAACCGCCGGAATTTCGGGGACCGGTGTCTCCCGGGAGTCGACGTACGTCGAGCCCAGCGACTCGACGAGATCGATCGAGGGATCCGGCCGATCGCGCCGCCCCAGGCAGTAGGTGCGGTCGTAGTCGTAGACGGTTTCGAGCATCGCCAGGGTCAACAGACCGAGGCTCCCGTTCCCGAGCACGAGCGCCGACTCCGGCGCCCACTCGAACGCCGACCGGGCGGCGTAGGCGTGCTCGATCGCCTTCTCGGTGATGCTGATCGGCTCCACCAGGAAGCCGAGCGACGCGAGTTCCTCGGGGATCTCGACGAGGTACTCCGGCGCGCTCGTGAAGTACTCCGCCATGAACCCGTCCGCGCCCACGATGCCGCGCTCGACGTAGGTGCCCTCGGGCGCCATGTCCGCCTCGCCGCGCTCGAAGTGGCTCGTCGCTTCGGCGGCCGGCCGGCGAACGGTCGGGACGACGACGGCCCCTTCCGCGAGATCCGTCCCGTTCGCGTCCTCGACGACCCCGACCGCCTCGTGACCCAGCACCATCGACGTCCGACCCGCCGGCGGTTCGCCGTGAACCCCCGCGACGACCTCGTGATCGGTTCCGTCCACGCCGACCCGGAGCGTCCGAACCAGCACCTCGCCCGGTCCCGGATCGGGCCTGGGACGCTCCTCGATGACGGGATCGCCCGCCCCCGGCTCGACTGCGATGACCTTCATGGGTCTCCGACGTCAGGGAGGGATAAAAATTTATTCATATCCGTGTAAACTGTCAGAGTGGGCGTCCCGTCGGCTCACGCGTTCGCGCGTCCACGGACGACTCAAAACCGGCCCGTCAAAACCCGTACCGGACGAGATGAATTGCGCGTGAAAAATTGAATCCCGATCGGGTCGGTGGACCGCCAGTTCGTCGAATCGACCGTTCCGGAACCGCGTACGCATCTCAGATCGAGATCGAACGGGCCCCGATCGGCGCTGTGCACCCCGAAGAGCGTCGGAAGCACTATGAAACAAACACCGGACCCGATCAGACCGAATTCGATTTGTCGAAATCGGTTCGCTCCATCACCGCTAAAATAATAAACCAACTTGCAATGTGCTTTGGGAGTCGGTGTGGCGTGGCTCGGGTCCCGACGCGATGTACCGCTGATCGGCGCTCGGTAGATGGGTGCCAACCGATATTCGTCCGAGAGACGTCGCTACATGCGCTCCGTTTGCAGTTCAAAATCCGAGATCGATCACCGATTGCGAGTGGCGACGGAAACCACGCGTCGAAACGACGGCAGCGCGGTTCACTCGTCCACGTGGTGTCGATTGGGGGCCGACACCCCGACGCGGCCGACTGCGCCACGGCGCCTCAAAACGACCCCGGCGATCAGCCGGAACTCGGATGCTGACGTCGCCGGGCTCGAATGCCACCAGGTCAGGACTGATCCGACGATCGGTGCTCGGCGTCCGGACGGGCTGTCCGGACGGTTTCGATGGCGGCCGGTGCGAGCGTCGCGACGACGTTGCCGGCCAGCGCCTCCACGGCCGCTCGCTGGCGGTCGGTCACGTCGCCGGTCGCGTCCAGACGACCGAGCGCGGTCGTGACCGCCTCGCGCTCGATCTCGGAGACGCGGCGCTCGTCGGTGTCTGCGGACCGTCGATCACGGGTGCGTAGTGACGTCGCGGTGCGGTCGGCCGCCATCGGTCGGGACTTTCGTCGGATCCGACCAGTAGTTCACGGCGAACACGTTCGCGAGCTCCGCCGCGGCGAGCCGTCCTCTCACAGCGGCCTACCGCCAGGGGAAGGTGCCGGGCGAAGCGAGCCGGTCGCTCGCGATCCGGTCGCGTTTACGAACGGATGCGGTGACGCGCAGGCCGACGTCCCCGGCGATCCAGTCGCGTCTGCGAGCGGATGTGGCGGGGCGCAAGCCGACGTCGCTCGGGGGCCGGCCGACAGTCGACGAAACGGTGCCGGTAACCCGAAGGTCGGATCACTCGCGTTCGAACCGCACGTCTTCGATAGCGCGGAGCGGTGACGCGACGGTCGCCGTCACTCCAGAACGACCAGCGTGTCGCCCATGTCGACGCTCTCGCCTTCGCTGATGGGAATCTCGCTCACCGTCCCGCCCGCCGAAGCGACGATGTCGTTTTCCATCTTCATCGCCTCGAGGACCACCACGACGTCGCCGGGAGAGACCTCGTCGCCTTCCGCGACTTCGATCGAGAGGATCGTCCCCTGCATCTCGGCGGTGACCGACTCGCCGTCGCCGGCGGCCGCCGCGGCGGCGTCGTCGGGTTCGTCGGCCGCGGAGCGGTGTTGCGGGCCGGACGACCCGGACGCCGAAGCGCCCTGGCCCGTCGGGATGGCGGGCGCGCCCCGTTCTTCGAGTTCGACCTCGAAGCGCTTGCCGTTGACCTCGACGGTGAACTCCCGCTCGACGACCTCCTCGTCGTCCGCGGCGGTCGCGGCCCCGTCGGCTGGGCCCCACTGGTCCTGGGCCTGTTCGATCCGACTCCTGTCCAGCTCCTCGTCGAGGTACTTCGTCGTGTGGGTCCCCTCGACGAATCGCTCGTCGGAGAGCATCAGCCGGTGGAACGGAATGATCGTCGTGATGCCCTCGATCTCGTACTCCCGGAGCGCCCGGAGCGACCGTTCGATGCACTCCTCGCGATCCTCGCCCCAGACGATCAGCTTCGCGATCATCGAGTCGTAGTCGGTGACGAGTTCGTCGCCCTGGCGCAGCGCGTCGTCGAGTCTGACGCCGAGTCCGCCGGGCGGGTCGTACGTGGTCAGCTTCCCGCCGGTCGCGGGCTGGAAGTCCTTCGCCGCGTTCTCGGCGTTGATCCGGAACTCCATCGCGTGGCCGTCGATCTCGACGTCGTCCTGTGCGAAGTCCAGTTCCTCGCCGGCGGCGACCCGGATCTGGCGCTTGACGATATCCAGACCGGTGATCTCCTCGGTGACGCAGTGCTCGACCTGGATCCGCGTGTTCACCTCGAGGAAGTAGAAGTTCGCGTCCGGGTCGAGGAGACCGTCCCGATCGAGGTCCTCCTCGACGAGGAACTCGACGGTTCCAGCGTTGGTGTAGTCGGCCGCCGCGACGCCGCGGCGAGCGGCTTCGCCGATCTTCTCCCGGAGCTCGTCGGTCAGCGCCGGCGACGGTCCCTCCTCGATGACCTTCTGGTGTCGGCGCTGTAGCGAACAGTCCCGCTCGCCGAGGTGGCGGACGTTGCCGTGCTCGTCGGCGACGATCTGGACCTCGATGTGGCGCGGGTTCTCCAGGTACCGCTCGAGGTAGACCGAGTCGTTGTCGAAGTAGGCCTCACCTTCCCGCCGGGCGCTCTCGAGTTGCGCTTCGACTTCGCTCTCGGCCTCGACGACCTTCATCCCGCGTCCGCCGCCGCCCCCTTCGGCCTTGATCGCGACCGGGTAGCCGTGCTCGTCGGCGAAGTCGGTGATCTCCTCGGGTTCGGTCACGGGGTCCGTCGTCCCCGGGACGATCGGGACGTCCGCCTCGGCCATGATCTTCCGGGCCTTCGTCTTCTCTCCCAGCGACTCCATGGCGTCGCTCGACGGGCCGATCCAGGTGATTCCCTCGGCCTCCTCGACGTTCCGGGCGAAGGACGCGTTCTCCGCGAGGAAGCCGTACCCCGGATGAATCGCGTCCGCGTCGGCCTTTCGGGCGGCCTCGATGACGGCGTCGTGATCGAGGTACGAGTCGGCCGCACGCGCCGGTCCCACGTTGTACGCCTCGTCGGCGTGGCGGACGTGACCCGAGTTCTTGTCGGCGTCCGAGTACACGGCGACGGTCCCGACGTTCAACTCCTCGCACGCCCGCACCACGCGGACGGCGATCTCTCCGCGGTTCGCCACGAGAACCTTCCGGAACATTCCTGGTGTAAGCGTCAGCGAGGGGCTACCTTACTTTTTCGCAACCGGTGCCGTCAACCCGAGCGTCGGGGCGCATTGACGGAGCGGCGAGCGCGCAGGGTCGGGTCGGTCGCGACGTGCGGACCGTCCGCCCTCAGAACCGGTCCGTCCGTCCGGCGGCCGTCCACCCCTCAGAACCGGTCCGTCCGTCCGGCGGCCGTCCACCCCTCAGAACCGGTCCGTCCGTCCGGCGGCCGTCCACCCCTCAGAACCGGTCCGTCCGCCCGGCGGCCGTCCACGGATCGGTCGGCGCGGTCGTCGGCACTCGCGCGAACCGTCGTTGCTGGGCGCGGACCCGACCGGCGAACGTCCAGCGGTTGCCTTCCCAGCGCTCTTCCGCCTCGGCCGCGGCCGCCGCGGCGGCGAGTTCTCGATCCCGAATGTGGGCGCCGATGGCGACGACGATGGCGGCCGCCTCCTCCTCGGTCGCGTCCTCGGGGACGAGGAGGGTGGCGTCGGCGGGAAGGAGTTCGTCAGGGACGTCGGCGCGCTCGCGATCGCCGGCGCTCCCGGCGCGCTCGGTCGCGACGCCGCCGTCGGGCTCGGGCGTCTCGTCCGTCCGGTCGCGATCTTCGCCCGCCATCTCAGAGCGGGATGTTGCCGTGTTTCTTGTCCGGATTGTCCTCGCGCTTCGTCTCCAGCATCTCGAGGTCGTCGATCAGTCGCGGTCGGGTTTCGGTCGGGAGGATGACGTCGTCGAGGAAGCCCTTGTCCGTCGCCGTGTAGGGGTTGGCGAACTCCTCTCGGTACTCCTCGATGAGCTCGTCGCGGAGTTCGTCCGGGTTCTCGGCCTCCGCGAGCTCCTTGCGATAGAGGATGTTCACGGCGCCCTGGGGACCCATGACGGCGATCTCCGCGGTCGGCCAGGCGTAGTTGATGTCCGCGCCGAGGTTCTTCGAGGCCATCACGCAGTAGGCGCCGCCGTAGGCCTTGCGGGTGACGACCGTCAGCAGCGGAACCGTCGCCTCGGCGTAGGCGTAGAGGAGCTTCGCGCCGTGGCGGATGATGCCGCGGTGCTCCTGGTCGGTGCCGGGCATGTAGCCTGGCACGTCGACGAACGTGACGATCGGGACGTTGAACGCGTCACAAAAGCGGACGAACCGCGAACCCTTCATCGACGCGTCGACGGTGAGGGTTCCGGCGTTGACCCGGGGCTGGTTGGCGACGATCCCGACGGAGCGACCGTCGAGGCGGGCGAAGCCGACGACGATGTTCTGGGCGAAGTTCTCGGCCACCTCGAAGTACGAGCCCTCGTCGACGACCGACCCGATGACGTCCGTCATGTCGTAGGGCTTCTGGGGACTCGGCGGAACGATGTCCTCGAGCGCATCGTCGCGGCGGTCGGGGTCGTCCCACGGATCGACCCGCGGCGGGTCCTCGACGTTGTTCGACGGCAAGTACGAGAGCAGCCGCTTGATGTCGTCGAGCGCCCGTTCCTCGGAGTCGCAGGCGAACTCCGCGACCCCGGTCTTGCCGGCGTGCGTCGACGCGCCGCCGAGCTCTTCGTGCGTGACGTCCTCGCCGGTGACGGTCTTGGTCACCCCGGGGCCCGTAATGTACATGTGGCTCGTCTCCCGGACCATGAAGATGAAGTCGGTGATGGACGGAGAGTAGACCGCGCCGCCCGCGCACGGCCCCATGATGGCCGAGATCTGTGGAATCACCCCGCTGGCCTCCTGGTTTCGTCGGAAGATCTCGGTGAAGCCGGCCAGCGACTTCACGCCCTCCTGAATGCGCGCACCGGCGGAGTCGTTGAGGCCGACGACCGGCGCGCCGACCTCCATCGCCTGGTCCATCACCTTGCAGACCTTCTCGGCGAACACCTCGCCGAGGGAGCCGCCGAAGACGGTGAAATCGTGGGCGAACACGAACACCGTCCGTCCGTCGACCTCGCCGTACCCCGTCACGACGCCGTCGCCCGGGATCTTGCGCTCTTCCATCCCGAACTGGTTGGTCTGGTGGGTGCGCAGCTGGTCGAACTCCGTGAACGTGCCGTCGTCGAGGAAGTAGTCGATCCGCTCGCGCGCGGTCATCTTCCCCTTCTCGTGCTGGCGCTCGATGCGCTCCTCGCCGCCGCCGACGAGCGCCTCCGCTCGCAACTCCTCCAGCTCCTCGATCCGCTCTTCCATCGTCATGGGTGCGCCCTCCCCTGGCGAGTCATAATCGGAACGAACGACTACCGCGCCAAAAAACGTTCTGCAACGAAGCAATTCTGCCCAACGGCGGTTGGCCGACGCACCGATCGAAGGGCGATCGCGAGCCGGTTTCCAGCCCACCTGGGCGGTCTCCGGTAACCGCACCAGCGTCACGAGTCGCCGCCCTCGCTTCACGAATCGCGGCGTCCACTCCGCGAGTTGCCGCGTCAACTACGCGAGTCACCTCGTCCGCTCCCGTCGAGCGCGAACGCGACTCGGAGCGCCCGCGCGAGTCGTCGATGGCTACCGCCTACATCCCGAGGAAGTCGGCGAAGTCGGTCGTCAGGAACGCCCAGTAGCCGGTGACCGCCAGGTACAGCGAGACGATCAGCACCACGATCACCGGGACGCGAACCATCCAGATCCAGACCTCGCCGAGCGCGCCGAGATCCCCGATCCCCTTTCGGAGTTCGTCGAGCGCCTGTTCGGCGTAGATCCAGCCGACGAGGATCATCAGCAGGATGCCGCCGGTGACCAGCAGGATCTCCGCGGCGAGGATGTCGTAGAGGTCGACCATGATCGGCTCGTTGTTGGCATCCGCGAAGAGGGCCACCGGCACGCCGAGCAGGAAGATTCCGCCGCCGATCGCCGTCGCGGCGGTCGATCGGTCGATACCGTACTCGTCGATCACGTTCGAGACGACGACCTCGAGGAGGCTGATCGCCGAGGAGAGCGCGGCGACCGCGAACATCCCGAAGAACAGGATGCCGATGATCGTCCCGCCCTGGATCTCGGCGAACGCGCCCGCGAGGGCGACGAAGATGGCGCCGGCGCCCGGATCAGCCGCGCCGATCCCGGCGGCGAACAGGATCGGGAAGACGATGAGCCCCGTCAGGAACGCGATCCCGGTGTCGAACGCGATGATCACCCCCGAGTCCTCCGCGAGGTTGCGATCTTCGCCGAGGTAGGAGGCGTAGGTGATCATCACGCCCATCCCGAGCGAGAGGGTGAAAAACGCCTGGCCGGCCGCGGCGGGGACGATCGACCGCCAGTCGTCCTGCAGCACTTCGACGTCCGGCGAGAGGTAGTAGGAGTAGGCTTCGCCGACCTCGGCCAGGGTCGCGGCGTAGATCGCCAGCCCGAGCATGATCGCGATGATCGCGGGCACCATCAGCTTGACCGCGAGCTCGATCCCGCGCTGGATGCCGAAGGCGACGATTCCGACGGTGATCGCCAGGAATGCGGCGTGGAACAGGACCGCGTCAAGTCCGGTCGCGATGTCGAGGAAGTACTCGCCCGGTTCGTCCATGTAGGCGCCGGTGAAGCTCCCGACGAAGTATCGGAGTACCCAACCGGCGACGACGCTGTAGTACGAGAGGATGACGAAGCCGATCAGGACGAACAGTGCGCCGACGTACTTCCACGCCCCACCGCCGACCTCGCGCAACGCTCCGATGGGGCTCAACGCCGTCCGACGGCCGACCGTGAACTCCACCAGCATCGCTGGCAGCCCGATGAGCAGGATGAAAAAGAAGTACATGAGCAGAAATGCCGAGCCCCCTTCCTGACCCACCTGGAACGGGAACCGCCAGATATTCCCGAGCCCGACGGCGCTACCGACGGCGGCCAGGATGAAGCCGAACCTGGTCGCCCACTGCTCGCGAACGATGTCGCCGGTCGCCATTGGTCGCTCGGTCCATCAGCACCGATAAGGTAAATAGGAGCGTACGATAGCGCAATTCGTCGTGGCTTCGACCGTCTCAGCACCGGAGTGATCGGTCGTTCCGACGCCGACCGCGCCGCGACCGGGGGATAAGGGCTCGAATATGATCTGTCGATACTATCGTTATAATATATATCCGGCCGTTCGAGTTTTTCGCATAAGTACTTTATAATAGACCGCAATAAGATATCCCATGGCACGGAAGCTACGCAGACGAAGGGTGCTCGGTGGAATCGGTGCGGCGGGTGCGCTGACGATGGCCGGCTGTCTCGGCGGCGACGACGCCGTCGGCGACGACGTTGACGACGACGCACCCGACGGACCTGGGACCGACCCGGACGAGCGGGACGTAATGCACGGCATTTTGCAACCGGAAACCGGCGACCTCGGCGAACTCGGGACGCCGATCGCGGACGCCGCGGAGCTCCCGGCCCGTCAACTGGCGGACGAGGGGAGTCCGGTCACCGTCGACGTCCAGCGCGAGGACAGTCAGACGGAGTCCGAGGCGGGAATCGCCCGGGCCGAGGACCTCGTGGCGGGCGGCTATCCGTCGTTCACCGGCGCCGCCGCTTCCGACGTGACGATCCCGGTGGCCCAGAGCGTCGCGATCCCCGAACAGGTCGTGATGATCTCGCCGGCGAGTACCGCACCCGAGATCACCGAGCTCGACGGCAATTACGTCCTTCGGACCGCGCCGAGCGACGCGCTGCAGGGCAACGTGATGGCCGAGGTCGCCTTCGAGGACGAAGGCTGGGAGACGGCGGCCGCGATGCACACGAACGACGCGTACGGCCAGGCCCTCGCCGGCGAGTTCACGAACGGCTTCGAGGAGCTCGGCGGCGAGGTCATCGAACAAGTTCCGTTCGAACCGGAACAGTCGTCGTACACGTCCGAACTCGAGAGCGCCCTCGGCGACGATCCCGACTTCCTCATGCTGGTGGCGTTCCCCGTCAGCGGCATCCAGATCTTCCGGGACTTCT
>SKPV01000115.1 GCA_007119345.1 Halovivax sp. | reverse complement strand
GTTGTAGATCCAGACGTACAGCAGCGCGCTGAGCACGATGGACGGCAGCCACCACGACAGTTCGGGCTCGAACGTCGTGCCGGCGTAGTAGCCGGGCAGGAAGACGAGCGGGGCGTGCCAGACGGCCCAGGTCGTTCCGTTGAGCAGCCCCGACGCGAGCGCGCTCCAGCGGTCCTGGAGCCGGTCGAGCCAGTAGCCGCGGAGTCCGACCTCCTCGACCAGCGGAAAGAGGAACGCGAACGCCACCATCGACCCCACCGCTACCGGATCGAACAGGCGGTCGGGCGAGACGTACGCGAGCGGCTCCGAGGTGACGCCGAGCGTCAGGCCCGCACCCGCCATCGCCAGGTTGAACGCCGGCCAGAAGCAGAGGATGACCAGCCACCAGCGCGGACCGATCCGTCCGACGTCGATCAGTCGCCGGCCGAGGTCCGCCACCCCGGCACGCCCGCGGGTGAGCCACGCCAGGAGCAGACCGGCCAGCAACGGACTCGACCCGCCGACGACGAACAGGACGACGTTGGGGAACGACCAGACCGACTCCCCCGAGACGACGATCGGCGCCCAGAACAGGAACGCCCAGCCGAGATAGCCGACCGGAAACCCCCACGGTTCGGCGGCGCGTGCGAGGGCGGGGAGTCGTCTCCGTGGTCCGTTAGGCCCCATCGTGTCCGCTGTAGGCTCCCGACGGAGAAAGCGTCGCGGCCGCCCGATGCTGTGGACGTCTCGCTCGCAGGTGTCCGATCCGGTGGACGTCGGATCCGTCGTGATATCACGGCCGTCATATTCGAATGCGGGTGGCAGAACCGGTTCCGCGCCACCGATTATTGGAAATATAAGGCGTGCTGGGGATGGTGATTTCGGAACCGGTCCAAGGTACAACCGTCGTTTCAGCCTCCAAAAACCACTTACGAGTCAAACATGTCGACTCGACGTATGCGACGGAGATCCCTCCTCGCCGGGGCGACCGCCGGGACTGCCGCCCTGTTCGCCGGCTGTTACGGCGGCACCGGCGACCCTGGCGGCTCGAGCGACCGCGACGAACTGGCCGACGACTGGCCGCAGTTCCAGGCCGACGCCGCGCACACCGGCGCCACGACCGCGACCGGCCCGGACGGTGGCGGCCGGGTCCGCTGGTGGAGCGACACGTGGGGGCTCACCGCCGCCCCGGTCGTCGCCGACGGAACGGTGTACGTCGGCAGCGGCCTCCGCAACGAGGCCGTCTTCGCGTTCGATCGGACCACCGGCGAACGGCGGTGGCGGGCGTCGATCGACGAGGACATCGAACGGGCGATCGCGGTCGGGGACGGTACCGTGTACGCGTCGGCGGGCGGCGTGTACGCGATCGACGCCGAGTCGGGCGAGGAGGAGTGGACGGACCGCACGGATACGACGCGCGGCCTCGTCCTCGACGGGGAGTCCGTCTACACCGCCTCCGGCGGCGGCGGCCCGGTCGTCGCGCTCGCGGCCGACGACGGCGAGCGGCGCTGGCGCCGCGACGTCCACACCCTGACGGCGCCGACCGTGGGCGACGGTCGCGTCTTCGTCGCCGGCAACGACGATCTGGTCGCGCTCGACGCCGCGACCGGTGACACCGAGTGGGAGATGCCGATCGACCGCGCCGGCGGTCCCCCGACCGTCGCGGACGGGATGGTCTTCACCGCCACGCGCGGTGCGCTGTTCGCCCACGACGCCGCGACCGGCGAACGCGAGTGGACGATCGAGGGGAGCTTCCGCGGCACCGACGTCGCGGCGATCGACGGGACCCTCTACCTTGCGGGCCGGCAGGAGGACGATGAGGAGGACGACGCGTGGGTCTCGCGGGCGCTCGCGGTGGACGCGGCGACCGGCGACGTCGAGTGGCGCCGTGACGACGACGGCCTCGGGGCCGGGAGCGTCGTCGTCACGGACGAGACCGTTTACGTCGCCACCCGCTACCGCGTGTACGCCCTCGATCGCGCGACGGGGGAGATCGAGTGGTGGCTGCGGTTCGAGTGGCCGGTCGGCAGCCCGGCCGTCGCCGACGGGACCCTGTACGCGAGCGTGGGCGGCCGGTTGCTGGCGATCGAGTCGGGGGACGGTCGCGCCGGTGTCTGGACGGCCGACGCGGAGCCGATCCCGGACCGCGACGCCACCCCGGCGACGCCGAGCTACGCCGAGAGCGACTTCCCGTTCGGCATGGACGGCTTCGACGTCGACGCGGAGTGGGACGTCGCAGTGGACGAGGACGCCCCCGTAGACGTCTCGTTCGCGATCGAGGGCGATCGGATCGACGCGGACGAACGCGTGTCGGTGACCCTCGCCGTGACGAACGAGGGCGACGAGCCGCTGGGGTTTTCGACCGGTGCGCCGGAGCCGTTCGGGATCTTCAGACTCCGCGACGGGGACCAGGATCACGGCCTCGTCGCGTGGACCCCGGCCTACGAAAAGAGCGGTCACGTTCACACGACCCCCCACCGCGGGGTCGGGATGGTGAACAGCATCGCCCTGTCGACGGAGATCCCGCCTGGTGTGACGGTGAACGAGACCTACGCGCTCTCGGACGAGACCCACGGCATCCGACCGGGAACGTACGAATTCTCCGTCGGTAACGTCCTGACGCCGGCGGAGGGCCGGAACGGTCACGACGGGTGGGAGTTCCAGGTGACGGGAGCCGTCGAACTCGCGGCGTGTGGGAGGGACGAGGGCGATATCGTCCACGATCTCGCGGTCGCGGACGAGGTCGATCTCCCGGAGGACTTCATGGGCGAGTTCGCGGTCGACGTCCTCGAACCGGTAACCGACGCCCATCCGAGCCTGATCGAGATAACGTTCGAGAACGTCGCGGACGAGCGCTCGCTGATCGCGTCGATGCGGCGCTGGCCCTTCGGCTCGTACGTCGGTCTCGGTCCCGAGGGCCGACGGCTGGTGCTGCTGCCCGCGGAGACGTTCGCGCCGGGGTTCGTCGACCGCACCGACGCCGGCTGGTGGGAGCCCGCCTTCCTCCCACACGAATCGATCGCCCGCGGCGGAGGCACGACGGCGTACGATCCCGGCGAGACGAGCACCGCGCGGTTCGTCGTCGCCGCTCACCCCGAAACGGACGACCCGCGCGACGGCGACGGATACACGTTCGAACAGGGGTTCGGCGACGACGACGTCGACGTGACGTGGGGGTTCACGCTGTCGACGCTCGACCCGGACGGGTAACGGTTCGCGGAAGGGATGGAACGGTTCGCGGAAGGGATGGAACGGTTCGAGGGAGGGTTCGGCTCACGACGACGTCCGGGCCCGACGAACCCGGGAGGACGCTGTCTCTCCCTCGATAGTAGCCCGGATACCCGACGAAGCTGCGCGTGTTCCGGAGCGGGGGAGCGCGGTCCCGGAGCGGGGCGCCATCGAGTTCGACGGCGACCGAAGAGATACCGGCCAGGATCGGGACAGGCAGTCACCGATCGGTACACAGTCGGATCGACGAGCGAGATCGGGACGTGGCCGAGGTCCCGGCGGTGAACACACAGATCTGCCGATCGGCCGGTTCAGAGCGGCTCGTTCGGGTTGATCAGCGTCGGTTTGTGCGCTCACGCTATGGATATTGCACACTCTTTCTAACAGATATGGATAATTAGTCACAACTTTGCGAGATCCAGTGCGCAAATACGGCACTACGACAGGGGTCGAGCACAACTGTGTTGTCACTATTATCGAGCAGTCTGCAGACCGCACCGAATACTAAGTACTGGCCGAAGAAGTGACCGTATGAGCACGGATGAGGGGTATATCCGGGAAGCGATCGCGCTGGCGCGCGAGGCGGTTTCCAGCGGGAACACCCCGTTCGGATCGCTACTCACTGTCGATGATGTGGTCGTCAAGCGGTCGAAGAACACCACGGTGACCGAGAACGATATCACTGCCCATCCTGAACTCAAACTCGCGCGATGGGCGGCCCACGAGCTTGACGCTGACGACCTTGCGGGATGCACCATGTATACCAGCACCGAACCGTGCGAGATGTGTGCGACTGCGATCTATTATGCCGGGCTGAATCGGGTCGTCTACAGCGTCTCCGGAGAGTCGCTGGCGAACGTGCGAGGGAAGGCCAAAAGCGGAATCGCCTGCGAGGACCTGATCGAACGCAAAGGCGGCTCCACGGACGTCGATGGCCCGGTCCTCGAGACCGAAGGGATACGGGTCCACGAGGAGTTCTACAAGCAATAGGAGGAATTACCAACGAGCAGGTGCTGAACTCATCCTCCGTATGCAGCAGTCCGCTTTTATCACCTGCTGGGGGTTTCGATGGACCACGCGCGCCGATCGACCCGTGGCGCGTCGATCTGTCGGTCAGGGAGACGCCGCCGAAGGCGGCGAAGTCGGTCGCGACCAGGTCGACAGCCTCGTTCTGCCCCTCACGACGCGGACGGTCGTCCGAGGCGCCGTTGCGGGCGGGCAAGACGTCGAGTTCGACGTTCCACTCGCGGGGGACGATGATACCGACCCCGCCGAACGCGGCGGCGGCGTCGATCCGTTCCGGGCGACGCCTCGAAGGCGCGGAGTGCCGCGTTAGTCGACCGGGTGACCGCGACGACGCCGACGGCGAGCGCGACGACCGCGACGACCGTGAGCGCCTCGGGCAGGAACGGTTCCCGGAACAGCGAGAGCACGAGCGTCGTCGAGAAGTACGCGATGACGAGCCGCGCGCCGGAGACGGTCAGCGCCGCCATCTCGCGACGGTAGACGTCGAACTCCGCCCGGCCCGACTCGAGGAAGTACGTCGTCCCGATAAACACCGGGCCGATCATCGTCGCCGAGATCGTCCCCAGCAGCCGCCAGAAGTCGGGGTCGATCGCCGCGGACTCGGTCACGATTGGGCCGGCGGAATCGAGCTGCGCCGGCCGCCGGGTTACACCGACGGTCGCCGGGAGGTGACGCTGGCGGACCTGACGGCGCCGTCGCTCGGCGGGACGCGGTGGCAGTCTTCGGGACCGAGACGCACCCCTTCGATTATCTCCGCCGGCCGCCTACTCCCTTCGGGATCCCCGTGACCCGCGCCTCCTCCCGTCCCGACACCGTTCCCGGCCTCGACCGCTCGTCCCTCGCCGCAACGGCGGCGATCCTCGTCCTCTCCGTCGCCGCCACCCTCCTCGGCCTGCTCCGGTCGGGCCACTACGGCGTCGAAGGGGAGCTGCTGCTCCGACTGCGCGCCCAGGACGCCGCGATCCTGTTCGTCGCCGTTCCCGCCCTCGCGGTCGGGACGCGGTACGCGAGACGGGGCTCGCTCCGCGGGCGGATCCTCTGGCTCGGCGGTCTCGCCTACACGACATACGTCTGGGCGTCGGTCGCCGGCACGACGCCGTTCAACGCGTTCTTTCCGGGCTACGTCGCGTTGGTCGCCCTCTCGCTCTGGACCCTCGTCGGGGGCGTCGCGCGCACGAACCCGGAACCGGTCCGGCGCCGTCTCGACGGACGCATCTCACGACCGCTCTACGCGGGCTTTCTGGGCGTGACGGCGGTCGGACTCGCGGCGATGTGGCTGGCCGACCTCGTCCCGGCGATCCTCGCCGGGACGGAGCCGCTCGTCCTCGAGGAACTCGGCGAGGCGGCGATCCACACCTACGTGCTCGACCTCGCGGTCGTCGTCCCGGCCCTCGGGATCGCGGCCGTCTGGCTCCACCGGGGACGCGCGTGGGGGTACGTCTTCGC
>SKPV01000062.1 GCA_007119345.1 Halovivax sp. | reverse complement strand
GGGCTCGTCGTCGTTCCGCCGTGGGCGGTCGCGACGGGCGGCGTCGTCGCCGTCGTGGTCGGGACGCTCGCGGCGGCGATCGCGGTGTGGCGGCTCCCGGACGCGACCGCGTGAGACCGCGCCGTCTCCTCGATCACGGCGTCGTCTCCTCGGTCACGGCCCCGACCGCACCCGCCGATTCCGATCACCGAACCGTTACCGGTCGCTGGGTTTTTGTGAGCCCTCGTGGACGTCCGTCGGTATGGTGACCGCGGTCGAGTTCTCGATCCCGGGTGAGCCGTCCCCCTTCGGGCGGGCGTTCGCGGAGATCCCCGAGGCGGACGTCGAGCTCGAGCGCGTGGTTCCGACCGGCGACGGCCCCTGTCCGTACGTGTAGGTGTGCGGCGTCTCGACGGAGGACGTCGAGCGGGCCGTGGCGGCCTCGGGCGAGAACCTCGCGCTCGTCCTCCTCGACGAGGTCGAGGGGGAGGGACTGCGCTACCGGATCGAGCGGCGCGGCGAGGACGGCGCCGCGCTCTCGGCGCTGGTCGACGCGCCGGTGACGCTGCTGTCGGGACGCTGTCGGAACGGATCGTGGACGCTCCGGCTCCGGGCGGTCGGTCACGAGCCGATCGCCGCGTTCCAGGCCGCCTGCGAGTCCGCGGGGATCCCGCTGACGCTGTCCCGGCTGGGACCCCTCGCCGCCGCGGACGGCGACGGCGGGAGCGACCCGACGACGGCCCAGCTCGAGGCGCTCGAACTCGCCTACCGCCGGGGCTACTTCGACGACGCGCGAACGGCGACGCTCGACGAACTGGCCGGGGAGCTCGACATCTCGCGGCAGGCGCTCGCGGGTCGGCTGCGCCGCGGCCACCGGACCCTCCTCGGTCGCCTGTTCGCGACCGGGGCGGACGGGGCGCTGCTCGAGACGCTCGTGACCGGCGCTCGCGAGCCGGAGTGACGGCGCGTCGACGGTCGATGGCGGGTTCGTCGAGCGCGTCGTCGCGGTGGGTCGATGGCGGGTTCGTCGAGCGCGTCGTCGCGGTGGGCCGATGGCGGGTTCGTCCGAGCGCGACGTTGCGGTGGGCCGATGGCGGGTTCGTCCGAGCGCGTCGTTGCGGTGGGCCGATGGCGGAGTCCGTTCGAGCGTGGTCGCCGATCGGTTCGAACCTGCTTACATAACGAAGTTACATAGTAAGGACCATACTCACCCGTCGTACGCCCCTAGAGCCGATATGGTCCCCGCAGACGACGCGTCGACCCCGCCAGGCGCCCAGACGTACGTGACCGAGATCGATCCCGACGAGCGCCCGACCGAGGCGGTCGTCGCGGCCGTCGCGGAGCTCGCCGGCTCGGCCCCCGAGCGGCTCGACCCACTCTACGACGCCGTCGAGCCCGACGCGCTGGACGCGTTCTTCGACCACGCCGGTCGGACGGACGTCCCCCAGCGACTCACCTTCGCCTACGCCGGCTTCGAGGTGACCGTCGAGGGCGACGGCACCCTGCTCGTCTCCCGGGAGCCGACCGCGGTCGGTCGCGGTCGCTGATCCTCTCTCGGGTGTGTCGACGCCCGTCGGTCGGCAGACCGCCGGTGCTCTCGTCGACGGCCGGGCCGGCGATCTCCCGCTGCGGACGGCGCGGCCCCGATCGTCCGTCCACTACCGCCGCCGGTCACGACCCGACCGTCCGTCCGCCTCCGCCGTCGGTCACGATTCGGCCGTCCGTCCGCCTCCGCCGTCGGTCACACCTGCCCGCCCGGCGGATCGCTCGCGGCCACGCGGCCCGTCTCGACCGTCCGGTCGGGCGATGCGAGAAACGTTCGAAGGAGGTCGCCGACGCGGTCGGCGTGCTCGACGGCGAGGGCGTGCGAGCCGCCGTCGATCGGCTCGAGTCGGGCGTCCGGAATCGTCTCGGCGAGGAGCCGGGCGTTCGCGACGGGCACGACGCGGTCGTCGGTGCCGTGACAGACGAGCGTCGGGACCCGGATCCCGCCGACGCGGTCGCTCGCGTCGAAGCCCGTCGTCGCCGCGAACTGGGCCTCTCGGGCCGGCGCCGCGGCGTCCTGCTCGAGGCGCCACTCGACGATCCGGTCGAGCAGGTGCGGATTGCGGTGCAGGAATCGCTCGGCGAATTCGGTCCGCATCCGCCGACGGATCGTCGCCCGGTCGTCGCCGCCACCGGCGGCGAGCAGTTCTTCGCGGGCGTCGTCGGGAATCGCTCCGGCGTCGGCGCCGCCGTGGGACGTGGCGAGCAGCGCCAGCGAGCGCGCGCGGTCGTGGGACAGCGCGTACTCCTGGGCGACCATCCCCCCGAGGCCGATCCCGACGAGGTGGGCCTCCCGGACGCCGGCGTCGTCGAGGACGGCCTCGAGGTCCGCGGCGAGGCCGTCGACGGCGTAACCGGCCAGCGTCGCGATCGCGGGACGGCGCAGTCGGGCGGGCAGCGACGGAATCAGCGGCGGCAGGCCGGTCTCCGAACGCCCCGTCCCGCGGGTATCCGGGGCGATAACGTCGTAATCGCCGCGCAGCGCCTCGCGCTGCCAGCGCCAGGACCACCGACCGAGGCCGACGTCCTGCAGGAAGACGACGGTCTCGGCGTCGTGGGCCTCGGCCTCCTCGCGCTCGTAGTACAGCGAAACGCCGTCTCGGCTCGCGCGGGGCATGGTGGCACCGACGGCGCGAGCGCTCATTAACCCTCCCGATAGCCGTCGACGCCGGCGGCGGCCGAGCGCGCCCTCGCTCGTCGGCTTCGACCGGGAGGCCGGTTCGTTCCGCGATCAGTCCGTTCCGCGATCGGTCGCGAGGTCGACCGGTCGACCGTCGAGTTTATCCCGATCCCCGGACATTCACCGTCACTCATGGAACCGCTGTACGCCCGCTACCCGTTCCGCCGGGACGCGCGGGAGGCGGTCGCCGCGGAGGCCGTCGACCTGGCCACGGTCGTGGAGACGGAGCCCGCGGTCGTCGAGCGCGCCCGCGAGCGGGTCGTCACCGCCCTCGAGGAGGGCGAGGTCGGCGACCCCGTCCGCGATCACCGGACGGAGCTCCTCTCGTACCCCGTCGCCCGCGTGCTCGTCTCGCTCGTCGAAGAACGGGTGCTCGTCCGACGGTACGCCCGGGCGGAGGCGACCGTCGCCCGCGAACGCATCGCCGCCGACGTCGGCGAGACCGCCGAACTCAAGAGCGTCGCGGCCACCGGCCTCGACCTCCCGGCGCTCCTCGCGGAGTTCGACCTCGAGGGGTCGGTGCGCGAGGCGGCGGCGGCCGGTACGGCGGGCCCCGGAGTGGCCGGCGGGGCGGGTTCCGGGGCGGTCGACGCGGCGAGCGGAGGACCCACCGCGTTCGACGCGGCGGCGGAGTACCGGATCGAGGTCGGCGCGTACCTGCCGCTGGCGGCCGACTGCTGGGGCGACGAGTGGCGCCTGGTCAACCGCTCGCTCGCCGACGGCGAGGTGCCCGTTTCCGGCACGGAGCTGCTGACGCTGCTCGGCGAGGCGGTCCGGCGGCGCGTCGAGGAGGGACTGCCGTTCGACGTCCCCGACCCGATCGCGGCGGCCCTCGAGCCCGAGGCCGAGGAGCTCCGGGAGCTGTGCGCCCAGCTCGAGCTCGTCCGCGAGATCGACACCGTCGTCCCCGAGCTCTTCCCGCCGTGCATGAAGGCGCTGCTCGACGACGTCCAGAAGGGCGAGCACCTGCCCCACCACTCCCGGTTCGCGATCACCGCCTTCCTCGCCTCGATCGGGATGACCACCGACGAGATCGTCGAGCTCTACCGGGTGAACTCCTCGTTCGGCGAGGACATGACCCGCTACCAGACCGATCACATCCGCGGGGAGACCTCGCCGACCGAGTACTCCCCGCCCTCGTGCGCGACGATGCAATCGTACGGCGACTGCGTCAACATGGACGACCTCTGCGAGCGGATCCCGCACCCGATGGCCTACTACGAGCAGCGCCTCGACGACGAGGACGAGGACGACCTCGAAGACTGGCGGGAGGCCCGCGAGGAGGCCGAGGGCTGAGTCGGGTTCGTCACGCCAGGAAGCTATCAGCACCGAAATTCGTTTGTGGGTGCGGTGCGGGCTCGACGTCGATGACGGACTCCACGCTCGTCACGCTGGGCGCGGTGGCGATCGCCGTCGCCGCCTTCTGCGTCAGACGGCCCCACGAGATGGCGGACTGGCTCAACTTCGGGAAGCGGATCACCCGGGAGTCCGTGGAGGCCGACGAGCTGCTGCTCGCGCGGGTCGTCACCGGCGCGACCTTCGGCGGGGGGTGGGCGCTCCTCGCGTCCGGCCTCCTGACGCTCGACTGGACGGTCCATCTCGCGGTCGTCTGCGCCATCGTCGGGGGGATCGCCGGCCTGTGGTACGCGATGTTCTTCGACGCGTTCGGGTGATCCTCGACGCCTCGACGCGTTCGGGTGATCCTCGACGGCGGGGCGGTCACACCGGAACGACGCCATCCAGGGCCGCCTCGATCGTCTCGCGCACCGCGGGTTCGTCTCGCACCTCGTAGGGGGCCGAAAGCGGCGAGACGGACACCTTCCCCTCGAGTAGCGCACGCCGGTCCGTCCCCGGGGGATCCGGAATTTCGCCGGCGGCCATGTCCCGCCAGAGCACGTTCGTCAGCTCGAAGCGCCCGTCGCGGTAGGCGGCGTCCATCTCGTAGACCTCCGTGGGACGGGTGACGGCGACGCCCGCGAGTTCGCGGTCGGGCCGGGGGACGTTGACGTTGAGGTAGTCGACGCGCTTTGGGAGGTCGGTCTCGACGACCGCCTCGGTCAGCGCGGCCGCGATCCGGCCGGCGCGTTCGAAGTCGGCGGGGGTCAACTCGCGCTCGTAGCCGAGGGTGTCCATCGAGACGGCGATCGCGGGCGTCCCGAGGAAGGCCGCCTCCATCGCCGCGCTCACCGTCCCCGAGCGCGCGAAGACGAACGCGCCGAGGTTGGCGCCCGAGTTACACCCCGAAACCAGCAGGTCCGGCGTCGGCTTCAGGGCGTTGACGCCGACGATCGCACAGTCACAGGGCGTGCCGTCGACGGCGATCCCGCGCTCGTGGTCGGCGTGCGGGACCGGGCAGGTGAACGTCCCGTCGGCGAAGCTCACCGACAGTTCGACCTCGTCCCCGCCGCCGGCGCGCCCGTAGGAGAGCGACCGGCCGACCGCGCTCCGGTTCTCCCGCGGGGCGACGACGGTCGTCGAGCCGACGGACCCGAGGGCGCCGTCGAGCGCCGCGATGCCGGGCGCGTCGATGCCGTCGTCGTTCGTCAGGCAGATCTCGGGCTCGGCGCGCATCGTCGACACGTGCGGGCCGGAGGGTCATACGCCTGCCCCTTCGTCCGGGCCCGTCCCGATCGGCCGGTCCCGCGAACCCGATCCGGTCGAGTCGAAACTGAGGCGGACGGGGGGTCGGCGTCGGCGGATCAGGCCGACGCGTCCGCCTCGGCGCCGGCGTCGCCCTCGTCGTCGTCCGCGTCCGGCGGCGTCGGGTCCGAGAGGACGAACGCGAGGGCCACGCCGAGGGCGGTCACCAGGAGGATGAAGCCGACGATCGTGGCGATCATGAGGTCCACCCCCTCGTCCCCGAGGGCGGAATCGCTACCGTAGCTGAAGCCGATCCACGCCATGGTCGCGAGCATGGCCAGGACGACGGCGACGGCGGCGACGGCCTCGATGATCCGGTCCCGTTCGAGCATGCGCGCGGCTTTCGCCGGCCGGGACAAAAGCGTGTCGAACGTCGGGTCGTCACGGTCGCACGTCAGTCCGCCACGTTCG
>SKPV01000107.1 GCA_007119345.1 Halovivax sp. | reverse complement strand
GGAGCGAGGTCGAGGGCGCCATGGGGGCCGACCACCTACCGTTTTCCGATCCCGACGACGCGGCGGCGTTCGCGGCGGCCCACGGCGGCGAGGTCGTCGGCTGGGACGCCCTCGACGGGACCGGCTGACGGGCCGTCGGGACGCGCTCGCTCTCCTGATGTCGGTCGCGGGCAAAATCGCCGCCGTCGGGCGGTAGAGGAACGCTCACGAGAGAATTCGGGCACCGGACGTCCAGGCCGGCACTGATCGATCGACACCCCGGCACTGCCCGATCGGCACGCCGGCGCTGGCCGATCAGTACTCCGTCACTGGTCGATCGACACGCCGGCGCTGACCGCTCAGTACTCCGGACGCTGGGCCTGGATCACGTCCGAGAGGTGGGCGTGCTCGTCGGCGAGCAGTTCGTTGAGGTCGTCGGCCGTGATGATCCCGCAGAGGTCGCCGCCGTCGTCGCAGACGGGGAGTCGGCGGATCCCGTGTTCGCTCATGAGTTCGGTCGCCTGGTAGAAGCCGGCGGACTCGTCGACGGTCGCCAGGTCCTCGGTCATGACGTCCTCGGCGGTGGCGTCCCCCGGATCCATCCCGTTGCCGAGCACGCGCGTCGCGAGGTCGCGGTCGGTGACGATGCCGACCGGTTGGTCGCCGTCCGTGATCACCACGCTGCCGACGTGAGAGTCGTCCATCATCGAGGCGAGTTCCTGGACGGAGTGGTCTTTTCCTGCCGTTACGACGTCGGTTCGGGCGAGATTTTCGATAGGCATGAACCCGCGATACCGTCCCACCGACGCGGGCATAAACCCCGACCGCACCGATCGGTCGTCCTGACAACCACGAACGGTGACGGGCCGGGCGGTCGGTCCGTCGACGGCCGGCCGAAGTCGACGCGGGGCGTCCGTTCCCTGCCGGCCCGACGAGCTGCCTGTTACCGGCGTGAGAGGACCGGCCGTTAGGCCGCCTCGACGGGCGTCTTCACGATCGTCACCGGTCGTTCGGACATGCGAGCGACGCGCTCGGCGACGCTCCCGAGCAGACGCCGGTACTCGCCGGACCGGTTCTTCGATCCGACGACGGTGAGCCCGACGTCCGCCTCGTTCGCGTACCGGAGGATCTCCTCGTGGGGCCGACCGTGGCGGATCTCCGTCGTCACCGGAACGTCGGCCTCGGCCGCCCGCTCGGCGATGGTCTCGGCGGCGTCCCGGCCGGCTCGCTCGAGGGCGCTCTCGAGCCCCTCGAACTCGTGGACGTACTCGTCTCCGGGATAGGAACCGTAGGCGTCGGCGTCCACCACGTGCAGGACGTGGAGTTCGGCGTTGTATCGTCCGGCGGCGTCGATCGCGTGGTCGATCGCCCGGTCGACGCCGGCGCTCGCGTCGGTCGGCAGGAGGATTCGTTCGTACATCGGTCGAAACTTCCCGAACGAGGACGAAATAGGTGGGGTGCGGCTCGTTCGGGCGGGCCGACGGCGACCGGCCGCATCGAGACCCGCCCGGCCGTATCGAGACCGCCCGGGTTATCGAGACCCGCCCGGCCGTATCGAGACCGCCCGGGTTATCGAGACCCGCCCGGTTCGAGACGACGCCCGGTTCGAGACGACGCCCGGCGATCCGGTCGTTCACTCCTGCGGTCGGACGACCCGCGTCGCCCCCGAGCGCGGGTCGATGTGGACCCGCCAGGCTCCGTCCTCGCTCCGTGCGGGGACGATCCACGTCGAGCGCGTCTGGTGGGGGAGCGACACCTCCGGCGATTCACAGCCCGCCTCCGTCAGCGCGTCGTAGGCGCGCACGGCGGCGTCTTCCTTGGTTCTGATCTCGGTCGACTCGGATGGGACGGTACGTGGCTGGGACATGCGCTCTCTACTAGTACGGTAGTCGTTCACACTCAAGAAACGGCGATTCGGTTCCCGGTCATTGGGAACGGTACGCACGGGCGCGACCGAGCCCGTTCGGCGCGTCGGACGGGCCGTCGAAAGCGGCCCGGGCCGACTCGCCGCCGCTCAGCCGTGCTTGAACGTCACGCCGCCGCCCGTCTTCGGGTACTCCCAGACGACGTTGTCGTACGTGCAGGCGAACCGGCAGCTCGAGCACTCGAGGCAGTTCTCGTAGGCGATGTGCGGGACGCCGTCCTCGCCCTCGCGCCAGACGTTGGCGGGACAGACCGTCACGCAGTCGTTCGTCGTACACTCCGCGCAGACGTCCGGCACCTTCACGTCCAGGTGGGACTCGCCGGGGTCGTCGTACCTCACGGTGTAGAGGCGGTCTTCGAGCGATTCGTTCTCGATCGTCGGGGTCTTGGGTTGGGCGCTCATCTCAGGTCACCACCTTTCGGTACCGGAAGGCCAGTTTCGCCGCACCGATCCAGCCGCCGACGGCGTCGAGGACGGTGCGTTTCGCGCTCGCTTCGTGGACGCCTTTCGGCGTGCGATCCATCCGGAAGTACTGCGTGCCGGCGTCGGCGAACGCCCGCGGCAGTCTCTCGAACAGCAGGTCACGGTCGGCCTCGGCCTTCGCCATCAGCCAGTCGTAGTGCTCGAGGTTCTGCATCACGAACGAGTTCTCGAGGGCCTCGGGGTAGGCGGCGAGCGCGCCGGCGTCGGTCCGGCCCGCCTGGGTGGCCTCGGCGATCGCGCGGCCGGCCTGGTAACCGCTCTCGACGGCCATGTTCGTCCCCTCGAGGTGGACGCCGTTGTTCAGCACGAGTCCGGCCGCGTCGCCGACGATGGCCGCGCCGTCGTGGACCAGTTCGGGGACGCTCTCCGCGCCGCCCTCGGGGATGGTCTTCGCCGCGTACTCGACGGTCCGAGCGTCCCGGACCAGCGGCGCGACGGCGGGATGGGTCTTGAACGCGTTCAGCGTGTCTTCGGGCGACTGCTCGGCCGCGACGGCGTCCTCGATCCGGTACGCCACGCCGACGCTGATCGTGTCCTCGTTGGTGTAGACGAAGCCGCCGCCGAAGGCGTCGCCGACGGCGCCCTCGCCGAAGTAGTGGTAGGAGGCGCCGGCGTCGTCGAGCAGCCGGAACCGGTCCTCGATCGCCTCGTCGTTGTCCGGGAACTCGAGGACCTCCTTGACGCCGACGGCGACGTTCTCGCGCGCCTCGGTCGACTTGAGGTCCGCGCCCTCGCTCACGAGGGAGTTGCCGCCCTCCGCGAGGACGACGTAGGGCGCGCGGATCGCGCCGTCGGGACGGTCGGTCTCGACGCCGACGATCCGGCCCCCCTCGCGGACGAGGCCGGTGACGGTCGTCTCCGTGACGAGCGTCGTCCCCTTCTCGACGGCCTGCTCGGCAAACCACTCGTCGAAGTCGCCCCTGAGAACGGTGTAGGAGTCGTTGTGGGGCTCCTCGTGCCACTCGCCAGGCCGCAGCGAGACGGCCGTCTCGTCGTCGTGGCTCAGCATACTGAACCGGCGCTCGGAGACGTACCGCTCGAGCGGCGCGCTCTCGAAGTCGGTTAACTCCCGGATCGTCGGGGTGTAGAGTACGCCGCCGAAGACGTTCTTCGCGCCCGGCGAGGAGCCGCGCTCGATCAGCAGCACCTCGAGCCCGCGGTCGGCCATCGTCAGGGCCGCGGCGCTGCCGGCCAGGCCCGCACCGACGACGATCGCGTCGAAGTGGTCGTCGTAGTTCGGCGCGTCCTGGGTCTCCCTGTCGGCGTCGAGTTCGGGGGTCTTTGCGTCGGGTTCTGGGCGGCCGGCCTCGGCATCGGAACGCTCGTTCTCGGCGTCGGAGCTCATCGGGTCACCTCCGCGACCGGCTCGTCGGCGAGCCGATCGGCGAGTTTCGGGCAGACCTCGAAGAGGTCGCCGACGATGCCGTAATCCGCGTGTTCGAAGATCGGCGCGTTCGGATCGTCGTTGATCGCGATCACCGTTCCGCTCCGGTTCATCCCCTCGACGTGCTGGATGGCGCCGCTGATGCCGACGGCGACGTAGAGGTCGGGCCTGACCGTCTTGCCGGTCTGGCCGACCTGGCGCGACCCGTCGACCCAGCCCTCGTCGACCGCCGCGCGGCTCGCCGCCAGCTCGGCGTCGAGCGCCTCCGCCAGCTCGATCGCCGGCCCGAGGTCGCCCTCGACGCCGTGACCGACCGCCACGATCCGCTCGGCCTCCGTGATGTCGGCCGTGTCGCCGACCTCGCGCTCTATGACCTCGCTGATCGCGTCGGCCTCCTCGACGACGACCTCGACGTCGACGATTTCGCCGTCGGCGGTGGCGCTCTCTCCGTCGACGGGATCGGCGGCCTCGAAGACGCCGGGGCGGATCGTCGCCATCTGCGGGCGGTGGTCCTCACAGAGGATCGTCGCGAGGAGGTCGCCCCCGAACGCGGGCCGGCGGGCCTGGAGGATCCCCTCGTCGTCGACGTCGATCTCGGTGACGTCGGCGGTGAGGCCCGCGTGGGCCGGGACGGCCACCCGGCCGGCGAAGTCCCGTCCGGTGTGGGTGCCGCCGATGAGGACGATCGAGGGCTTTCGTTCCTCGACCATCGCGCGGAACTGCGCGCCGTAGGGATCGGCGCGGTACGGTTCGAAGACGGGGTCGTCGGCCACGAGGACGCGATCGGCGCCGCGGGCGATCGCCTCCTCGGCCACGTCGCCGAGGCCCTCGCCGATGACCAGCGCGACGAGGTCCTCGCCGGTCCGTGCCGCGAGCGTCTCGGCCTCCGCGAGCAGCTCCCAGGAGACGGGCATCACCTCGCCGGCGTGCTCCTCGACGAAGACCCAGACGTCCTCGTAGGCGTCCACGTCGACGCCTTCGTCGTCGCTCATGCGATCACCTCCCCGATCGCCTCGGCGAGCTCGTCGACCTCCTCGACGAGTTCGCCCTCGCGATCGACCGGCTGGACCGTCTCCATCGTCCCGACCGAGGTCGGCGAGACGGCGAGCCCGACCTCGTCCTCGATGCCGAGGTCCTCGGCGTCCCAGGCCGTCGGTTCGAAGTCGTTCTCGCCGTAGATCTTCCGGTGTAAGGGCGCCGGCCGGGGCGGGAACTCGCCGAACGCGACGGCGACGACGACGGGAAGGTCGGCGGCGACGAGCTCGTGGCCGCCCTCGACGTCGCGTCGGGCGACGAGTCGGCCCTCCTCCGGGCGGGCGTCGACCGCCTCGGCGTAGGTCAGCTGCGCCCAGCCGTTGTGGGCGGCGATCCCCGGCGGAACCTGGCCGGTCGAGGAGTCGGTCGTCTCCTCGCCACAGACGACGACGTCGGCGTCGAGCGCCTCGGCCGCCCGGGCGAGCGTCAGGCTCGTCGGCCAGGTGTCGCTGCCCGCGAACGCGCGGTCGGAGATGAGCACCGCGTCGTCACAGCCCATCGCGACGGCCTCCTCCAGGACGGTCGTCGCGTTCGGCGGCCCCATCGTCATCGCGATCACCTCGCTGCCGACCTGGTCGCGTATCGAGAGCGCCGCCTCCAGCGCGTGCTGGTCGGGTCCGTTCATCACCGCGGGGGCGCTCGCCCGGTCGAGGCGCCCGGTGTCGGGATCGATCCCGACCTCGTCAGCGTCGGGAACCTGTTTCACCCCGACGACGATCGTCCACGTCATGCGTTCATCACGAGCGGGAGTAGGGACCCCGAACAGGTGTTCTAGTACGGCAATTCTTGGGGCCTGGGAACCCCCTGTACACGTAAGTGCCCTTTGAGAAGACCCGCAGGATATCGGGCCGCCGAAACCCCGGCTCGAGTCGGCCGCGTCCCGCACGCCGAGATTCAGGCGCCGACGGGCGCTCACGCCAACGTCTCCCAGGGGGCGCCAACGTCTCCCAGGGGGCG
>SKPV01000131.1 GCA_007119345.1 Halovivax sp. | reverse complement strand
TCAGGGATCGATAGGACGAAAGGTCGGCCGGGTCAGGGATCGATAGGACGAAAGGTCGGCCGGGTCAGGGATCGATAGGACGAAAGGTCGGCCGGGTCAGGGATCGATAGGACGAAAGGTCGGCCGGGTCAGGGATCGATAGGACGAGAGGTCGGACGGGTCAGGGACCGGCCGGGCCAACCGATTCGGGTCCCACTCAGTCCGTCCCGTGAACGCGGGCCGTCGTCGACGCCGAATCGTCCGGACTGGCGACCACGAGGTCCACCGTCACGTCAGTCGCAACCGGGTAGGTCTCGTATCCGAGCGCGATGGTCTCGGTGGCCTCGGCCGGGAGCTCCAGGTGCTGTGAGTCGACTTCGTCGCCGCCGACGAGCAGGCGGATCTGCCCCGACGCCGAGCCGGGACCGTTGTTGCCGACGCTCGTTCGCACCTCGAGGTACTCGCCGCCGTCGACCGGCGCGTTGGTCCCCGCGATCGAGACGTTCAGTGCGCCCTCGCCGTCACCCGGGTCGCCGTCGTCGGCGTGGACCGCGACCCCTACGGAATCCTCGTCGGCCGATCCGGAGACGGTGACGACGAACTCGACGTCCCGTTCGACCTCGTAGGTCCGGTAGCCGAGCGTCGTCGTGGCCGTCCCTCCCGCGGCGACCGAGACGGTCGCCGTGTCGACGACCTCGTCGCCGACCACGAGTTCGAGGTCCTCCTCGACGTCGCGCCCGCTATCGTTCGCGACGGCCGCCGTCACCTCGAGGCGGTTTCCCGCGCTCACCGGATCGTTCGTCCCCGTGATCGAGACGCCCACGTCGCCGGTCCCGTCGGCGGCGTGGACCGCGACGGTCGTCTCGTCGGCGTCGTCCGCGCCCTCGGCCCGAACCGCGAACTCGACGTCCTGCTCGACGGGATAGGTCTCGTAGCCGAGCGTGATCGTCGTCTCGTCCGCCCAGTCGAGCGCGACGGACTCGGCGTCGACGACCTCGTCGCCCACGACCAGCGAGATGTCCTGCTCGTTCGGACCGACCATCATCATGTCGCCGACGTTCTCGAGGTGAACCTCGACCTCGAGGCGGTCGCCGGCCTCCACGGGCGCGTTGGTGTCGACGATGGTCACGTCGAAGGGCTGGCGGACCGTCGGGCCGTCGGCCGAGGCCGCCTCGCTGAGCCGGCCGTCCGCGGTCACGGCGTGGGCCACCGTCGGATACCCGAAGTCGATCCAGTGGGGCGTCTCGTCCAGTTCGAGGGTCGAGGCGTCCCGCTCGCCCTCGACGTCCGCAATCTCGACGACGGTGTAGTTGCGCCCCTCGACCCAGATCACGCGGTCGAGGCGCTCCTCGGCGTCGGCGACGTCGGCGCTCACGACGATTCCGTCGTTCACCCCGACGGTCGCGTCGGGTCCGGGGTCGGTCGACAGCGAGTCGACCGACGGCGCCGGGGCCCCGCCCTCGTCGACGGTCACCGTCCAGCCGACGGTCTCCCCGTCGTGATCGGCGGCGATCTCGTACGCGCCGAGCTCCTCGAACGTCGCCGAGAAGGTGGCGTCGCCCGTCGCGTACTGGAGATCGCCCATCAGCGGTCCGCCGCCGAGCTCCTCGGGAACCTCCCACTCGACGGCCGTCGGCTCGACGTCCTCAGGGACGGCCGCCTCGAAGAGCACGGTCGTCCCGGGCGCGACGGAGACCTCGTCGTCGGGCGCGCGGCGCTCGATCGCGTCGGGACGTCGCGACGCTCCCGCGCCCGCGGCGAGTCCTCCGATGCCGGCGGCACCGACGCCGGCGATGTACTCTCTGCGTCTCATACGAGCACGGAGGGAATCGAGATACAATATTTTTCGCAATTAATGGGTAGATAATAACTCACTCGGCCGGACTCTCACGTGTTCGTGGACGTTTCTCCGCGCCGGAGGCCGTCGTCAGTCCCGCGAATTCGATCGAAGCGCTACGTTCAAGTGCCGTCCCCGACTCAGTACCATCCGAAGCGTGCGCCGGTGTCTCACCGAGCGAAGCGAGGTGAGGCTCGGGGCGCGCGACCGAAGCGAGCGTGCGCCGGTGGTGAGCGGTTCCGTACGGAACCGCGATCCGCGGGGCGCGAGGAACGCGGTGACGAAGCGTGCGCCGGTGTCTCACCGAGCGAAGCGAGGTGAGGCTCGGGGCGCGCGAACGAAGTGAGCGTGCGCCGGTGGTGAGCAAATCCGACGGATTTGCGATCCGCGGGGCGCGAGGAACGCAGTGACGAAGCGCGCCGGTGGTCTAGTGGTAGGACATGAGCTTCCCAAGCTCATAGCCCGGGTTCGACTCCCGGTCGGCGCACTGGCGCGGCGAGTAATCCGCGAGCCGCGGCTGTGGTCGTGGGAGTCGAAACACGCGAGTCCCGGCCCGGACCGGGCGAGCGGAGCGAGGTCCCGGTCCGGACCGTCTCGCCATCGGGGTCGACTCCCGGACGGCGCGTTTCTGGGAGGTTCTCCCGGACGCGACCGGACCGTCGAGACCGCGTCAGTGGACGTACTCCTCGGCCAGCGTCGCGGGCGAGATGGCTTCGAGCTCGCCCTCGTCGACGTAGCGACGGAGCTCGGTGGCGAGGGCCTCCACCGACGCCGCGGTATCCCCGCCGACCCGGTGGAAGACGACCGACGTAATCGCGCCGACCTCGGCCGTCACCTCGAGCAGGTCGCGCGCCTCCTGCGGATCCGGATCGTGAACGCGGGGACAGAGGTGCGGGTTGGCGACGTGGCCGGACGCGGGAAAGTCGCCGGCGAACGCGAGGTCGTGGTGCTCGCCGACGGCCTCGTAGCTCTCCTCGTCGAACCTGCCGCCCGGGAACGAAAGGTACCGGGGGTCGTAGTCGCGCTCGTCGAGCCAGTCGGCCGCCTCGGCGACGTCCGACGCCCGCTCGTCGGCCTCGAGACTGGGCAGCTGCAACCCGCGGGCCCCGTGACTGCCGACGGTCCAGCCGGCGTCGGCGAGCTCGCCCAGCTGGTCCTCCGTCAGGCGGTCGCCGTCCTCGTCCAGGCTCTCGCGGACGCGGTCGGTCGCGACGAACGTCGTCGCCGGCAGCTCCCGTCGCTCGAGGATCGGCAGCGCTCGCGTGTAGTCCTCCTCGTAGCCGCCGTCGAACTGGACGAGCACCGCTCCGCGCTCGGGACGGTGGACGAAGAAGAAGTCGTCGACCCACAGCTCGCCGGCGTGGTCCTCGTCGACCCAGAAACTGACGCGGATCTCGACGATCCGCTCGAGGTCGACGCCGCCGGCCATCCGCCAGAAGCCGAAGTTCCGTCGGACGAACGGGTGCTCGGGCGCCGTCCGCTGGCGGAACTCGATCGACTCGCCGTCGGCGTCCAGCAGCTGGATCACGACGACGGTCGCGTGTTCCGACGCCACCGCCATCCCGGGGACGACCCCGGAGCAGTCGAGCGGCGGGTCGAGCGACCGGACGATTCGACCGTCGGTGCCGACCTCGTTCACTTCGACGTGAGCCGCCTGCGAACCGGTGACGGTGCGCTCGTCGTCGCCGGAGAGCGAGCCCATGCTCGCCTCCCAGTCGTCGAGGGCGTCGAAGTCGTCCCACGTGTCGGCGTCCGCGGGCGGCTCCTCGCCGGGCTCGGGTTCGTCCTCCCCGGAGCCGTCGGACTCGTCGTCGCCGGTATCGCGCGCGAGACAGCCCGCCGTTCCGAGGGTCGCGACCGTCGCCGTCGCGAGGTACGTCCGCCGGCGCATGTTACGCGTCACTCGGGACCCCGAACCTATCGTTATGCGCTCGGTGACCGTCCCGAGCGCCGACCGACGGTGCGCGTCGTATCGGGAGCCGGGAGTGGCGTCGGCGAGATCGGCGCGGAGAAACGGCTGACGAGGGCACTCGCTCGGATCCTCGCCCGTCACGCACCGGTGAGGCGGAGCGCCGGCGACCGGAGCAGTCGGGAGACCGACGAAGCGGGCTCATTCCGACCGAAGAGGCCGGGAGGCCGAGTCGGTGCGACCGCGGCCGCTCACTCCAGCAGGCCGAGATCCTCGAGCCGGGAGACGATCTTGTCGACCGCGTGCTCTGCGTCCTTCGGCTTCTTGCCGCCGGTGATGACGAGCTTGCCGGAGCCGAACAGCAGCGCGACGACCTCCGGTTCGTCGAGGCGGTAGACGAGCCCCGGGAACTGCTCGGGCTCGTACTCGATGTTCTCCAAGCCCAGCCCGATCGCGATCGCGTTCAGGTTGAGGTTGCGACCGAGGTCGGCCGAGGTGACGATGTTCTGGACGACGATCTCGGGGTCCTCGTTGACCTGGATCTGGAGCTCGCGCAGCTTGTCGAAGACGATGCGCAGGCTCTCGTGGACGTCGTCGGTGCTCTTCGCGCCGGTGCAGACGATCTTCCCGGAGCGGAAGATGAGCGCGGCGGATTTGGGATTCTGGGTACGGTAGACGAGACCGGGGAACTGCTCGGGGTCGTAGTCGGCCCCCTCGAGGTCCATCGCGACGCTCTGGAGGTCGAGTTCCTGTCCGATTCCGGTCGACGCCACCACGTTTTCGATGTTGATGGTATCCTTCGGGTCCGTCATCAGTCGCTTAAAAAGACGTATTTAACCTTTATAAAGGTTGGTACCGCCGCCTGATTTGTCCGGTATCTTGACTGTGTCCGACGGGTGTCAGACGCGCGCTCGCGCCGACGAACGCGGGGTTCGAGGGTCGACGAACGCGGGGTTCGAGGGTCGACGGGGGCCGCCGTCTCCGGCCCGGGAGCGGCGTGACGCCGGCAGAACGAGGCCACCGCACGACGGTCGCCCGTCTCGTGAAACGGTACGCTCATTGCCCGGGACGGGCCACTGTCCCCCGTGTACTTCCTCGAACTCGGGGGCGAGGACGACGCCTTCGCGGCCCTGGAGGCCCGTAGCGCCGCGACCGCCGTGACGCTCCTCGCGCCGGGGGTCGCGACGGCGGGGACGATCTCGCCCGAGCGCGTTCGCGGGCTCGCGTACACTCGCCGTGCCAGCGAACTGCTCGGGCGCACCGACGCCGACCTCGAGAGCGCGCGGGCGCTGCTGAACGCGGCGTCGATCGATCGAGCGGGAACCGTCGCCGTGCGCGTGACGGACGTCAAGGGGTCGACGGGCGTCGACACCGCGCGCGCCGAGCGCGTCCTCGGGCAGGTGCTCGTCGACCGCGGCTTCGAGGTGGACCTCGACGAGCCCGACCACGTCCTGCGCGCCGCCTTCGGGGCGGGCGAGGTGGCGGCCGACGCCGCCGCGGTGCTCGACCCCTCGGACGAGCCGACGGCGGACGGTCCCGTCGATCGCTCGTCGGTCTGCGCGCTGGGCTGGCAGGTCGCCGAGAGCGTTCGCGACTTCGGCGACCGCAAGCCGACGGCGAAGCCGTTCTTCCAGCCCGGGAGCATGGACCCGCTGCTCGCGCGCGCCGTCGCGAACGTCGCCGGCGCGCGACCGGGGGCGACCGTCCTCGACCCGATGTGCGGCACCGGCGGCGTCCTCGTCGAGGCCGGGCTCGTCGGCGCGGACGTCGTCGGCACCGACGCCCAGTCGAAGATGGTCCGCGGCGCGCGCGAGAACCTCGTGCACTTCCTCGGCGGCGAGGGCGGCCCGCCGGAGCGCGTCGCGGAACGCCCCGGCCCCGCGACACCCGGGTCGTTCGACGTCGTTCGCGCGGACGCGACGGCGCTCCCGCTCGCCGACGGCGCCGTCGACGGCGTCGTCTTCGACGCGCCCTACGGCCGCCAGTCGAAGATCGAGACCCACGATCTGGAAGACCTCGTCGCCGGCGCGCTCGCGGAGTCCCGTCGGGTGGCCGACCGCGCCGTCATCGTCGCCGACCGCTCCTGGGCGGGCCGTGCGCGCGCCGCGGGCTGGACCATCGAGGCTTCCGTCGAGCGGCGCGTCCACCGATCGCTGACGCGGTACGTGCTGGTGCTCGCGTGAGCTGGGCGGCCGTCCGGAAACACGAGCCGATCGCGACGGCCGAAGAGCGCGCCGTCGCACCCAGCGACTGAGAATCGTCGACCGGCATTATCGGCTGACGGTCCCGATCGACAGAACGCAATGCACCCGGAAACGCTCCGTGCGAAACTCGACGAGTACGGCGAACTGATGGTGACCGTCACCGAGTTCGACCAGCCCCTGGAACTGCACCGCCACGACGCGGAGATCGGCGACGAGCTCGTCACGCTCGAACTGGCCGACGGGACGCTCGAGTTCGCGGTCGACGAGGTCGTGGCCGCCTGGAAGCACTACCACTCGCTGGCCGACTACGGACTGGAGTGACGGCGTAGCGGGGCGAAAACGGGCGGTGTCACGCCCTCGTCGAGAGCGCCCGCTCGCGCAGCCGCTCGCCCTCCTCGCTCTCGACCGCGAGCTCGGGAACCGGGACCGGCTTCCCGTCCTCGCCGACGGCGACGAACGTGAACGACGACTCGGTGGTCTTTTCGGTCTCGCCGGTCCGGGGTTCCTCGCGCCAGGCTCGCAGCGCGACCCGGACGCTCGTCCGCCCCGCGTCGTAGACGTAGGCCTCGACGAGCGCCGTGTCGCCGATCTGGATCGCTCGCTCGAAGTCCAGCTCGTTCACCCGGGCGGTGACGCAGGTCTCGCCGGCGAAGCGCATCGCCGACATGGCGCCGATCTCGTCGAGCCACTTCATCAGGTTGCCGCCGTGGAGCGTCTGGTGGTTGTTGGCGTGGTGGGGCTGGACGCGAAACCGATTGCGAATGCGCGTCTCGAGGAGGCTGACCATGACGGGCCCTTCGCAGGGAACGCCGTTAATTCTCCGCCCGAGAAGCCGTCGTCCGACCGGGTCGATCCCCCGCACGGGTTATCAGTTACGTCTGGCGATCTCCACGGCCGGCGCTCGGTCCGACCGACGAGACCTCACGACCGGCGCTCGGTCCGACCGACGAGACCTCACGGCCGGCGGGCCAGTCGCGCCCGCGTCGCGCGGACCGTCACCCCGAGCCCGAAGACCGCGCTCGCGAGCGACGCCGTCCAGACGTACTCGCTCCCGGTCGCGCCGGCGACGAAGAGTACCGCCAGGGCCACGATCCAGAGGAAGATCGCCGTGACCAGCCCGATCCAGAGCCCCTCGAGCACGAAGGGGCCGACCAGCCGGAAGAGCGCCAGCGCGGCGAGCAGCCCGACGGCGAGCGAGCCGACGACGAGATCGAGCACCGGGACGTCCGCGACGACGGGCGCCTCGTTGGTCGCCAGCACCAGATAGCCCGCGACGGCGACGGCCGCCGAGAGGCGGTCGAACCAGGGGCCGCGACCCGATATCGAGGCTCGCTCCCCGTCGACCTCGGGCGCGTCGGCGTCCGCGTTCTCCGTCCGGTCGTCGGTCGCCGCATCTCCCTCCGTCGCGTTCGTGCCGGTCACCGTCGGTTTCTCGTTCGTGCCGGTCACCGTCAGTCACCTGTACGTGCCGGTCATCGTCGATCCTCCGATCGTGCCGGTCATCGTCGATCCTCCGATCGTCCCGGCCGTCGTCGATCCTCCGATCGTCCCGGCCATCGTCGATCCTCCGATCGTCCCGGCCGTCGTTGGCTCGTCGTTCGACGCACGGTCACGCCTCCCGCCCCAGCTCCGCGAGCAGGTGCGAGACGTGGATCCGGTCGCTCGTCCCCTCGTGCATCTCGAACTCGACGTCGGCGGCGAGGCGGTGGAGGCGCGCCAGTTCCGCTCCCTGGTAGCGCTTGCGCCCCGCCTCGAGGATCGCGCCGAGCACCTCGTCGCCGTCGAGGCCCTCGTCGACGAGCAGGTCGTCGAGCGTCTTGCGGGCGTCCGTGAACTCGCCGGCCTCGGCGTCGTCGAGCATCGACGTCACCTCGTCGTCCAGACCCACCTCGCCAAGGACCTCGTAGGCGGCGCTCATCGTGATCTCGTCGGCGTCCAGCGCCGTCGTCTGGGCGGCCAGGATCGCCTCCCGGAGGTCGCCGCCGGCGTAACCCGCGACGAACTCGAGGCCGTCGTCGTCGTAGTCGACGCCCTCGGCCTCGACGATCCGCTCGAGGACGGCGACGGTCTCCTCGCTCGTCGGCGCGCGCATCGTCACCGGGAAACAGCGCGAGCGGATCGGCGGGATCAGCTTCGTCGGCTGGCGGGTCGTGATCACGAACTGCGTGGTCCGGTGGTGCTGTTCCATGATCCGACGCAGCGCCTGCTGGAAGTCCTCCCTGACCGCCTCGGCGTTGTCGAGGACGATCGTCTTGTACGCGCCCGTGACCGGCGCGTAGCTCGCCGACTCCTTCAGCACGCGGTTGATCATGTCCCGCTTGGACATGCTGGATCGACCGACGAGGAAGCCCTCGAACCGGGGATCGTTCTTGATCTCGGTCTTCGTCCGACCGAAGAAGTCCGCGACGTTGATCTCGATGAGGTCGGCGTCCGGCTGGTCGTGGGCCTCTCGAGCGAGCGCGCGCGCAGCGGCGGTCTTGCCGGCCCCCGGCGGTCCCTGGAGGATCAGGTTCAGCGGTTCGTCGACGGCCCGCTCCAGGTACTCGCGGGCGTCGTCCTGGGGAAGCTCCGACAGCGCCGGGGCGTACTCCTCGGTCCAGAGCGGGGCGTCCATCGACTGCGGATAGGGCGCGGGCCGGTAAAGAATCGGTCGGTTGCCCGTGGCGGCGATCGAACCGACGCCCGCGGCGCCGATCGAACCGACCTCGCGAGCGGGACGGGCGGTCACGTCGCCGATCGGAACGGTCGGCCGCCGCCCGCCCGCGGATCGGCGCTCACTCCTCGCGTTCGCCGGCGAGGTCGATCGACTCCGCGATGCGCTCGCCGTCCTCGTCCTCGTAGGCGCTCGCGCCCTCGACGTCGTCCGGATCGCCCTCGTAGGCGACCGCGGTGACGTTCTCGTCGTCGGCCACGTCCGCGATCTCGACGGTCAGGTTCTCGTGGACGCCGGCGTCGAGCTCGTCGCTCGTCCCCGCGACCGCCCCGTCCTCGTCCTCGACGGCGACGAAGCCGCCGTCGGGGAGGCCGACGTCGACGCTGACGCTGGATTCGTTCGCGTCGGTCACGGAGAGCGACGGCGGCCCGTCGTACTCGACCTCGAGCTCCCCGTGCGTGCCGTCCTCGGCCGTGTAGACGCCGTAGGTGTAGTTGCCCTCGCCGACGTCCGCGACGTCGACCTCGAACGAGACCTCGCGGCTCTCGTCGGTCTGCAGCGTGAAGACCTGTCGCTCGTAGAGCCCGCCGTCGATCCGGAACTCGACGTGCTGGCGGAGCTCGGCGTCGGTCGGATTGGAGACCACGGCGACGAACTCGGCGGTCTGGGTCGTCGTGGCCTCCGTCGGCCCCTCGAGGTCGCCGACGACGAACGAGTCGGCGGGCGCGTCGTCGGTGCGGTCGCCGGTCGTCACCGCCGCCGTCTCCGCGACGGGGTAGCCGTCGACGACGTACGGTCGATCGCCCGCTTCGTCCTCGTCGTCGGGGTCGGGCCGGAACTCGCCGTCCTCGGTCCGGTCCTGGTAGACCGTCGCGGTGAGCCGGCCCAGCAGCTCCGCGTCCTCGTCGTCGCCGGGCTCGACCGTGAGGTTCTCGTGCGCGCCGGCCTCGAGGTGCTCCGAGACGGCGATCACCTGGTCGCGCTCGTCGGTCACGACGACGAAGCCGCCGTCCGAGAGCGAGACGGCGTCGACCTCGACGCTCGAACCGTCCCGTTCCTGGTCTTCGAACGCGATCGACGCCTCCGGGTCGTCGGCGACGTCGGCGCCGAAGATGGCCGGCGCCTGGCCGACGACCACGCCGGCGCCGACGACGATCCCGATCGCGATCAGGAGGGCCGCGATGAGCTTGAGCCGACCGAACGAACCGTTGGTGGACATGGGCGAAAGCGGGTACTGTCTCGCCGTACGTGCTCGACGTACTTGACTTCGCCTTTCCTAACGGCCGTCGTCGCGCGTCGATCGGGAGGCGAAGGTGCGCGGCCGGCTGCCGAGTCGGTCGATCCGCGGTCGGTCGCCGTCAGCTTCGACGGCGTCCGCGAGGAGGGAATCGAGATCGGCGACGGCGCCGACGCGGACCTCCGGGAGGCGGTCGCCGACGCGATCGACGAGTCCGCGCCGGCGTGCGCCACGACCGCGAAGTCGACCGGTCGACGCGCGCTACGATCGCGAGGTCGATCGACGGATACGCGAGCGATGAATTCCTCGCCAACCGCCTCGCAGACGAGGGGATCGTCATCAGGAAGGTCTGGGACGAGCGCCGCGCCTGCGCCGATCCGATCGTCGAAGGGTCGCCGCGACGTTCGGCGACCTCGCGGGCGACGCGGATCGCAACCGCCGACCGACCGATAGCCGGGAGGTGCCGTCCCCCGACTTCGAAGGGGGTTTAGCCGTCCCTCCCTCACCTCCGCTCGATGTCGCTGCGCGTGACCTTCCTGGGAACGAGCGGGGCGGTGCCGACGGTCGAGCGGAACCCGAGCGGCGTCTTCGTCGCCCGCGAGGGCGACTCGCTGCTGTTCGACGCCGCCGAGGGCACCCAGCGCCAGATGATGCGCTTCGCCACCGGCTTCGACGTCTCCCACCTGTTCGTCACGCACGACCACGGCGACCACGTGCTCGGGATCCCCGGGCTCCTCCAGACGATGGCGTTCAACGACCGCGAGCGGCCGCTGACGATCCACGTCCCGCCCGGCGCGCGCCGGCGGGTCCGCTCGCTCGCGTTCGCGCTCGACGCCCGCCTCAGCTTCAATGTCGACGTGGTCGAGGTCCGCCCGGGCGAGGTGGCCCACAGCGCCGACGAGTACGAGGTGCGGACCTTCCGGACCGACCACGACACCAGCTCGGTGGGCTACGCCCTCGTCGAGGACGAGCGGAAGGGTCGCTTCGACCGCGAGCGCGCCGAGGAGCTCGGCGTCCCGGTCGGCCCCAAGTTCTCCCGGCTCCACGAGGGCAACCCCGTCGAACTCGATGACGGAACCGTCGTCCGCCCCGAGGAGGTCGTCGGCGAGCCCCGTCCCGGCCGGAGCGTCGTCTACACCGGCGACACCCGGCCGACCGCCGAAACCGTCGCGGTCGCCGACGAACCCGACCTGTTGATCCACGACGCCACCTTCGCCGACGACCGGGCCGACCGGGCCGCCGAGACCGCCCACTCGACCGCCCGCCAGGCCGCCGAGATCGCCAACCGCGCCGACGCCCGCCGGCTGGCGCTCGTCCACCTCTCCTCGCGGTACGCCGGCGATCCGTCGGCCCACGAAGCCGAGGCTCGCGAGACGTTCGCGGGCGAGGCGGATCGCGTCTTCGTTCCGGACGACGGCGACGAGGTCGAGATTCCGTTCCGGGACGCGTAACGTCGCTACCGCGGAATGATGCGTCCCGTCGCTACCGCGGAATCGCCGTCATTCCGAGCGTCGCGAAGTCGCCGTCGTACGCGAGCACGTGGTCCACGTTCCGCTCTCGCATCGTGACGGCGATCATGTGGTCGGTGAACGAGATTTCGTGATCGTCGTACGTCGTGAGCCCCTCCCCGACGGCGTCGAACCGAGATTCCGTCTCGTACAGGAGTTCGATCGCGTCGGACCGGACGATCCGTTCGAACGCCTCGCGGGCGAGCGACGGCGTCGCCTTCGACTGGAGCAGCGTCACGAGTTCGTCGACGACGTACGTGTGGGTGTACAGCGGTCTGTAGGGCGTCGATCCCATCAGGACGTCCTGGAAGAACTCCCGCGTTCGCTCGTGTTCGTCCGCTCGCGGGTGGAAGTACGCGAAGAGACCGCTCGTGTCGAGAAATAGTGGCGTCGGTCCGTCCGTCTCGGGCTCGAACCGGGAAGACGGCATTCACTCGCCACCGTAGAGGTAGTCGTCGGTTTTCGTCGCCGTCACCCGCTCGGTGTCGACCGCTGGCGGCTCGTAGTCAAAAAAGGGATCGTCCGGATCCGGTCGATCCCTGGCACCGACGTACTCCCTCGCCGCCTCGTTCAGCGCCTCCTTGAGCGTCTTCCCTTCGCGCTCGGCGACCGCTCGAAAGCGCTCGTACTCCTCCGCGGAGAGTGCGGTCTGCACGACCGTTTCGTCGGATCGTCCCATGTCCATGTTTACCTCCATGTCCATGTCGACGCGCCGAGACCATCAACGTTCCCCTGTTGGGCCCCGGCGTCCGTCGATCGGCGGTCTCGGCGACCCCGCGGCGACGAGAGCGAACCGCGTCGTGGGTGCCGCCCGTTCGACTGTCCCCTGGCCGTCGAGATCGCGACCGGGCCGACCCGTTCCCGCGTCGGATTTATAGCCCGCTCGTTCCTAACGCCCCTCGTGAGCACGCGAACGAGTGCGCTCGACGCGGTCGTCTTCGGCGTCGACGTCCAGAGCGGCGACGTGCGCGGAGACGCCCCGTCCTACGCGCTGGTGATCCTGGACGGCGACGAGATCGAGCGGGACGTGGTCTCCCACCGAAAGCTCAGGCGGCTGATCGCCGACCGGGAACCGGCGATCGTCGCCACGGACAACATGTACGAGCTCGCCGAGGACAAGGACGCCCTCGTTCACTTTCTGGGAGCGCTGCCGTCGGCGACGAAGCTGGTGCAGGTGACCGGCGCGGAGCGCCCCGAGACCCTCTCGCGGGTCGCGAAGCGCCACGGGATCCCGTACGGGAGCGACCCGATGCAGGAGGCCGAGGCCGCGGCTCGGCTGGCCGCCCACAGCGTCGGCCAGGAGGTGTCGGCGTTCACCGACACCACCGAGCTCAAGGTCTCTCGGGGACGCTCGACGGGAAGCGGCGGCTGGAGCGAGGACCGCTACACCCGCAAGATCCACGGGGCGGTCAGGAATCGGGCTCGCGACGTCGAGTCCGCGCTCGAGGAGGCGAACCTGGAGTACGAGCGGGAGGTCCGGGAGGCCTACGGCGGCTTCGCCAACGCCGTTTTCACGGTCGAGGCCCGTCCCGCCGACATCCCCGTCTCGCGGGAGCGCTCGGGCGACGTCCGGATCGAGATCGAACGGCTGCGCCGGGACGGCATCGAGTTCCGCCCGCTGGCCAAGCGACTGGACCGCGTGATCGTCGGGATCGACCCCGGGACGACCACGGCGGTCGCCATCGTCTCCCTCGACGGCGAGGTCCACGACGTCTGGAGCTCGCGGACGAGCGACGCCGGCGACGTGATCGAGTGGATCGTCGAGCGCGGGCGACCGGTGGTCGTCGCCGCCGACGTGACGCCGATGCCGGAGACGGTCGAGAAGTTCCGCCGCAGCTTCGACGCCGCCGGCTGGACGCCCGAGCGCGACCTGCCGATCGACGAGAAGCAACACCGGACCCGCGAGCACCCCTACGACGACGACCACCAGCGCGACGCCCTGGCCGCGGCGCTGTTCGCCGTGGACGCCCACGCCGACCAGTTCGAGCGCATCGCCGCGAAGGTGCCCCAGGGGATCGACCGCGGGCGGGTCATCGCCCGCGTCGTCGCCGGCGACGAGAGCGTCGAGGCGGTCCTCGCCGACCTGACCGACGACGAAGAACCCGCCGACGAGACCGTCGAGCACGAGCCCCGCGAGCTCACCCCCGAGGAGAAACGGATCCGCTCGCTCGAGGGGCGGGTCGAACGCCTCCGGTCGCACGTCGACCGACTCGAGGGACGACTCGGCGAGCGCGACGATCGCATCGAAGAGCTCGAAGGGCAACTCCGGAGCGCCCGCAGCGAGGAACGCCGGGAGGTCCGCAAGGATCGCGAGGTATCTCGACTGGAACGGCTGGCGAACCAGCTCGAGCGCGAGCGCGACGCCGCCCGGGAGGAGGTCGCCGAACTCGAGAAGAAAGTCGAGCGCATGAAGGCGCTCTGGAAGCTCGACCACTCGAACTTCAGCGACGTCTCCGCGAAGAAGGAGGGGCTGGTCCCCGTGAAGGTGGTCGAGAAGTTCACCCGCGACGCGATCCGTACGGCCGACGAGGCCTACGGCATCGCCTCCGGCGACGTCGTCTTCCTCCGGGACGCCAGCGGCGCCGGCCGCTCGACCGCCGAGCTGCTCGCCTCCTTCGAGCCCCGGGTCGTCCTCAAGCGAGGGGGCCTCTCGGACGTCGCCGACGCCGTCCTCTTCGATCGCGAGGTGCCCGTCGCGCCCGCCGACGACGTCGCGATGCAGGAGGTCGACGAGCTCGCCGTCGCGCGCGAATCCGACGTCGAGGAAGCGATCGACGACTGGCGCGAGCGGGCCCGCGAGCGGAAAAAGCGACGGAAGGCCTCGATGGTCGACCGACTCATCAGCGAGCACCGCGCGGGCGACAACGAGGCCTGACTGGGTCGCGGCCCGAATCGCCGACCGCCGGCCGGCGGCCGCGCGTCTTCCATCGCGTGTGCGGCGCAACGGGAGCGGCGCCGTTCGTCCCCGCGAACCTCCGACCGTCCGACGCGAACGCGGCGGCTCCGGGTCAGTCGGCGAGGCCGGCCGCGGCGGCCATCATCGGCACCGCTTCGGGCTCGACCTCCTCGGTCAGGTCCTCGAACTCGTCGACCGGACCGTCGACGAACGGCGCGTGGCCCACGACGCCGATCGCCAGCATCCCGAGGACCGGGAGCGCCACGCCGTGGGCGACCGGCGTCAGGAAGCCGATCGCGTCGCCGGCGAGAAGCGCCTCGACGATCGCCACGAGGACCAGGTCGGAGTACTGAACGGCGTACTCCGTGGGCCGAATTGCGTCTCGGTGCCGGAAAACGGTGCGGCGGCACGTGCAGGCTGACAACCGGCGCTCTGGGCAGGCTAACGACCGGCCCCCTGGGTAAGGTGACGGTGCGGCGCCCCGGGCAAGGTGACGGTGCGGCGAGGCGCTGACTGCCCCGACCGTGGCGGTTCTGTACTCCCTCGCGTCGGTGTTCCCGGAATCCAACCCCGAGGTCGAAACGGTCGCGGCGACGGTTCCGACGGTTCGGAGCGTGAGCGATCGACCGTCGTCGGCGCCGCCACGACCGCTGCCGGTTCGGCCGACTCAGAACATCCCGAAGGACCTTAGCAGCCCGGAGACCAGCCCCTGGGCGACCAGGCCGAGTCCGGCGATGACCATCGAGATCCCGGCCGCGACGATCAGACTCTCGTAGGCGATCAGTCCCACGCCGGCCAGCAGAAGAACGACGCCGACGATTCCCTTCGTTCCGAGATTGCGAAACATACTCCGGGGTGCTCGCCCGGGACGATTAAACGCGGTGATTTCCCCGTCGTGGGCGAGTGGGCAACGCGACGGCCGGGGAAGCGCACGGTTCTCGGGTCGACGTTCCCGCGGCGGTCCGTCGGCCGGCCCCGATCGACGCGAATTCGAAGCGGCGGCGATCCCGGTCCGCCGCGAACCGAAACGGCCATTCGGCACGAATGTCGACTCCCCGTATGGACGTCCCGTCCACCGTCCGGGCGGCCATCGAGGACGTGCCCGTAGAGGGTGCGCGCTGTCTCGAGGCCGGCGCGGGAGCCGGAAACATGTCGGCAGCACTGCGAGAAGCGGGCGCCGCCGACGTCCTCGCGGTGACGAACGATCGGTCCCACGCGACCGAGGTTCGTGACCGGTTCGACGGCGGGCCGCCGTCGGCGGTGCGAGCCGACCTGCGGTCGACGCCGCTCGCCGACGATAGCGTCTCGGTCGTCACCGCGCACGCGCTGTTCAACGTCGTGACGCCGGCCGACGCGGCGGCGATAGCCGCCGAATTCTCCCGCGTCGCCGAGCCCGGCGCGTGGCTCGTCGTCGACGACTACGCCCCGATCCCCCACGACGGCGTTCGCGCGCTCTTCGCCGCTGAGAACGCCGCCGCGGAGCTGGCCGACGCCGCGCCGGCGCTGACGTTCTACCCGTCGACTCACCTTCGCCGTCTCTTCGAGGCCGAGGGCTGGCGGTTCGAGCGCGAGCGGAACCTGCTCGATCCCGTGCCGTGGACGGCCGCCCTGCTCGACGCACACGCCGACCTCGCGCGGGAGAACGCCGCCCGGCTCGACGATCCGATCGCCGCGGCGCTCCGCGGGGAGGCGACGCGACGGCGCGAACGCCTCGGCGACGGCGTCGAGACCGGTCGGATGTACGGCCTCGCGTTCCGGCTCGAGCGGTGACGGACGCCCGCTCGACGGCGAACCCGTCGGCGCCGTCGTGACCCGTCGTCACCGTCCCGAACGATGCCGGCCGCGCGACGAACCGATATCGGCCGCGGAGGTGACGGCCTCCGGGAAAGATCGTTCCGCCGGACCGTTAACAGTTAAACGCCTCCGACCCCAACCGGAAGCCATGAGCGACGAGGAGGGTGGTCGCAAGAACCTCCGCATGCCCGAGGACGACGAAGTGTTCGCGACGGTCACGAACATGCTCGGCGCCAACCGGGTCGAAGTCCGCTGCGCCGACGGCACGGAGCGAACGGCCCGCATCCCGGGAAAGATGCAAAAGCGCATCTGGATCCGCGAGGACGACGTCGTCCTCGTTTCCCCCTGGGACTGGCAGGACGAGAAGGCCGACATCACCTGGCGCTACGAGAAGAACGAGGCCGACCAGCTCAGGCGGGAAGGCCACATTCGGTAGAACCGACCTTTTGCGCTGCGTTCGTGTCGCGCCGACGGCAGCGACGCTGCCGTACGGCGCGCCGACACTCGGCAAACGGTCGATCAAAAGCGCTCCTCCTTCCCTTCCACTCGCTTCGCTCGTTCCAGGTTAGTCGTCGGCCCGCGAGCGCCGATGGCGCTCGCGGTGAACGGCTTCGCTGGCTCGCGGTTCGCTTCGCTCTCCGCTCGCATATCCGCGGTTCTCGCCCCTTTGGGGCTTCGAACCGCGCTCCTCGGATTCTTCGAACCGCTCGCTCGCCGATAGGATGCTCACCGTCTATTCGAGCGCCACAGCCGTCTATTCATCGGGCCCATTTCGTCGGGCCTCGCGCAGCGAGTTTCCCGACCGGACCTACAACCCTGCCACGTCCTCGATCGCGTCGGTCAGCGCCCGGATGCTCTCGACGTCGTGTTCGCCCATGTGGCCGATGCGGAACGTCCGCTCGCCGAGCGCCGAGCCGTAGCCGTTCGAGAAGACCATGCCGTACTCCTCGGAGACGGCGGCGATGGTCTCGGCGACGTCGATCCCTCGGGCGTTCTCGATGCAGCTCACCGTCCGGGACTCGTAGCCCTCCTCGGGGAACATCTCGAAGTGCTCGCGGGCCCACTCGCGCGTGTACTCGGCCATCTCGCGGTGTCGCTCGTCGCGAGCCTCGTGACCCTCTTCCAGCATGTACTTCATCTGTTTGCGGTAGGCGAGCATGATCGGAATCGCCGGCGTCGAGTGGGTCTGGCCCTTTCGCTCGTAGTAGTCGATCGTCCGCTGGAACCCGCCGTACCACGACGCGGACTCCTTCTCGACCTCGCGCTCGTAGGCGTCCTCGCTCACGACGCAGACGGCGAGGCCGGGCGGCATGGCGAACGCCTTCTGGACGGAGGTGAAGATGACGTCGATGCCGTGGGCGTCGATGTCGACGTAGTCCCCGCCCAGCGCCGAGACGGCGTCGACGACGAAGTACGTGTCCGGGTACTCGGCGACGACGTCGCCGATCTCCTCGATCGGATTTCGGACGCCGGTGGAACTCTCGTTCATCACGCAGGTGACGACGTCGTAGTCCGTTTCGCTCGCTTCGAGCGCCTCGCGGACGTCCTCGGGCTTGACGGCGGTGCCCCACTCGTACGCCAGGGTGTCGACCGTCTTGCCGAGGCGCTCGGCGATGTCGGCCTGGCGCTCGCTGAAGCTCCCGCAGGTCGTACAGAGGACGTTCTCGTCGACGAGGTTGAGGATCGAACTCTCCATGAATCCGGTCCCCGACCCCGTGAGGACAACGACGTGGTTGTCGGTGCCGAGGAACTCCGCGGTGTCCTCGACGATCGTCGTGTAGAGGTCGGTCATTCGGTCCATCCGGTGACCGAACATCGGCTCGCACATCGCTTCGATCACGTCCTCGCGCACTTCGGTCGGGCCGGGAATGTACAGCGTCTCGTCGGGATAGTCGTCCCTGTATTCGCGTTTGTTCGTCACGGGAACCACCTGAATACGGTTCACTGCGTCGCGAGACGGTTTGGTACTTGTGATGGCGCCAAGAATACGGCGACTCGGCGGCGGTCGCCGTCGGACCGACCGCTCAGTCGGCGGCCACGGCGCCTCCGGATCCCGACCGCTCCGCGCCGGAGCGCGGGACGTACGGGTTGCCGGCGACGACGATCTCGTCGACCCGGCGCGTCGGCCGCGTCGGCCCGTAGCCGACCGTCGGCGCGACGTGACGCCAGAGCGCGTCGAGCTTGCAGAGCGCGAAGCCGACCAGGATCAGCGCGAAGCCGACGATCGTCTCGACCGTGATCGCCTCGCCGAGGGCCGCCCAGCCGACGAGCGCCGCGATCGGCGGCACGGCGTAGTTCACGAGGCTCAGCTCCGTCGCGCCGACCCGATCGAGGAGGACGAAGTATGCGAGGAATCCCCCGGCGGTGGCGACGACGGCGAGGTACGCG